>NZ_OZ244149.1:3054545-3360000 GCF_965216145.1 Candidatus Palauibacter sp. | reverse complement strand
CGCCGGACCCTTCAACTGACAGCCCGGGGGACGTTGCGGTCGGCGCGGGCCCGCCACAGCTTCGTGCGGCGATGAATACACCGACCATGCCTCGCAACACCCGCACGGACCTTCCGGCCGCCGAGATCCCTCCTGCCTCGCTGGAGGGCTGGTACGTCCTCCATCAGTCGCTGAGCGTGGACTGGCCGGCGCTCAAGGCCGCCGATCCCGCGGACGCGCGCGGAGCCGTGGCGAGCTTCGTCACGCTCGCGGAAAGGTGGGCGACCGATGCCGAGCCGGGCTGGTCGGGCGTGTACCGCGTGGCGGGCGGTGGCGTCGATTTCCTCGTCCTTCACTTCCGCGACTCGCTCGACCGGCTCATCGAGGCCGGACACGGGCTGCAGCTCTCCCCCTGGGGCGACTACGTCCTCATGCGGGAGGAGTATCTGTCCGTCGTGGAGCTGGGTCTTTACGCCCTCACCAGGGACCTCGTGGGCCGCGTCGACCCGACGGACCGCGCCGCCTGGGATGACGCCCTGGGTGAAGCGCTGGCCGCGGAGCGCGAGAAGGGGTTCGTCCGCCGTCGCCTTCAGCCACGGCAACCCGAACACATGCCTTACGTCTGCTACTACCCGATGGACAAGCGGCGAAACCCGGGACAGAACTGGTACGCGCTCACCCTGGAGGACCGAGCCGCGCTGATGGCCGCGCACGGAACGGTGGGGCGGCGCTTCGCGGGCCGTATCGCCCAGGTCATCAGCGGATCGATGGGACTGGACGATTGGGAGTGGGCGGTAACGCTGTGGGCCGCGGATCCACTCGAGTTCAAGGCCATCATCAGCGAAATGCGCTACGATGCGGCGAGCGCGGAGTATGCGGAATTCGGCCCCTTCCTCGTCGGCAAACGCCTCTCCGCCGGAGACTTCGAGGCACTGCTTCCCTCCCCGACCGCCCGATGAGCGGCGAGCAAGGCGGGTCGACAGGGGGCCGGGGCCCGGAGGCGGGGGCCGTCGCGCTCTCCTCCCGCCTCACCATACCGGAGGTCGTCGCCGTGGCGCGCGGCGGGGCCCGGGTGGAGCCCTTCGCGGGCGCGGCCCGGGAACGGGTGGAGGCGAGCCGCGCCACCGTGCTGGAGGCGCTCGCCCGGCCGGGCGAGAGGATCTACGGCATCACGACCGGCTACGGGTCGCTCGCCGGCACCCGGATCGCGCCGCGCGACGCGGCGCGGCTTTCGTGGAACCTCATCCTCAAGTGCGCGGCGGGGCTGGGGCCGCCTCTGCCCGCAGACTGGGTTCGCGGCATGCTCCTCGCGCGGGCGAACTCGCTCGCCCGGGGGGCCTCGGGTGTGCGGCCGGTGATCATCGACACGCTGATCGCCATGCTGAACCGCGGCGTGACGCCCGTCGTGCCCGGAAAGGGGTCGCTGGGCGCAAGCGGCGACCTGGCACCCCTCGCGCACATGGCGGCCGTCGCGACTTCGGGCGTCGGCGAGGATGCGGACCCCTTCAGCGGCGAGGCCTGGTTCGAGGGGTGCCGCACCGACGGAGCGACGGCGATGGCGGCGGCCGGGATCGCCCGCCCGGCCCTCGAAGCCAAGGAGGGGTTGGCGCTGACCAACGGCACCGCGATGATGGTCGCGGGGGCCGCACTGCAGCTTCACGACGCGAGGATGCTGCTGCTCCACGCGGAACTTGCGGCGGCGCTCAGCTTCGAGGGACTGCTCGCCTGTTCGGCGGCGCTGGATCCGGCGTTGCACGAGGCGAACAACCAGCCCGGCCAGGTGGCCACGGCGGCGCGGCTGCGGGCGCTGCTGGCGGGGAGCGGGCTCGTCGATTCCGATCCCGACAGGGTGCAGGACGCGTACAGCCTCCGGTGCACCCCCCAGGTCCTGGGCCCGGTCCACGACATGGTGGCCTTCCTTTCGGGGCGGGTGGAGGCGGCGCTGAACGCCGTGTCGGACAACCCGCTCGTCTTCCCGGCGGCGGGGTCGGCCCCGGGGGCCGTCGTGTCGGGCGGCAACTTCCACGGGGCGGGGCCTGCGCTGTGGCTCGACACGCTGGGCATCGCGATGGCGGATGTCGCGAGCCTCTCCGACCGGCGCGTGTTTCGCATGCTCACCCCGGAACTCTCTTGGGGACTCCCCGCCATGCTCGTGGCCGAGCCGGGGCTTCACGGCGGGTTGATGTCGCTCCAGTACACGGGGGCGGCGCTCGTCTCGGACAACAAGACGCTCGCGCACCCCGACTCCGTCGACTCGATCCCGACGAGCGCGAACCAGGAGGACCACGTGAGCATGGGGGCGAACGCGGCCCGACACGGGCGCGAGATCCTCGACAACACGCGGGCGGTCCTCGCGATCGAACTGCTGAGCGCGGCGCAGGCCGTGTACCTCCGGCCGGGCGGGGATGAGCGCCTGGGGGCGGGGACGCGCGCCGTCTACGAGGCGGTGCGGCCGTGCGTCTCCCCCGTGGTTGCGGACCGTTCGCTGGCGGCCGACGTGGAACGGCTGGAGGTCGCGATCGAGGACGGGAGACTGGAGCGGGCGGCGGCCGCCGCGCTGGGCGATCTCTGGCCTCCGGCACCCCGCTGAGGCCCGAGAGCCGGCGCAGCCGGGGGTGGCTCCTCTGCGAGCCGAACGTGAGCGAGGGCCGTGACGAGACGCGCATGGCCCGTTTCGCGGAGGCGGTGGCGGCGACGGCGGGCGTCGAACTCATCCACCGCTCGGCGGATCCGGACCACCACCGGATGGTCCTCGCCTATCTGGGAGACCCGGGAGGCGTCGTCGAGGCCACGGCGGCCCTCGCGGCCGAGGTGTACGAGGCGGTCGACCTGAGGCGTCACCGGGGTGTGCACCCCCGGCTCGGTGCGCTGGACGTGGTCCCGTTCGTGCGGGGGCCGGGTTGCCCCGAGGCGGAGGCGCTCGCCGCGGCGCGGAGCTTCGGGGAGCGGGTCGCGGCGCGCGGGGTTCCGGTCTTCTTCTACGAACGCTCGGCGGCTTCCGGGGAACGGGCCTCCCTGCCCCGCATCCGGGCCGGGCAGTTCGAGGGCCTGGCCGGGAAGCTGGCCCGACCGGAATGGAGACCGGATCTGGGGCCGGCGGCGCCCCATGCCACCGCGGGAGCCGTCGTCGTGGGGGTGCGCGCGCCGCTGGTCCGCTTCAACGTCAATCTGGATACGCGGGATCCGGGTCCGGCCCGTCGCATCGCGGCGGCCATCCGGGCATCGGCAGGCGGGCTCCCCCACGTCCGGGCGCTCGGAATCTCTCTCGAACGCCGGGGCCTGACCCAGGTCTCGATCAATCTGACGCGGTATGAGGTCACGCCGATCCCGACGGTATACGATCGGATCCTCGAGGGCGCGCGGGCCGAGGGCGTTGCGACGGCAGGGTCGGAGTTCATCGGACCGGTACCGGCCGAAGCGCTGCGCGGCCTCGATCCACGGCGTCTGGACGCGGACCTGGCGCCGGATCAGATATTGGAGTTCTCGTCGACCGGAACCGGAGCATCGGAATGAAGCCAGCCGGACCCATCCACGCGCCGCGCGGGACGGCCCTCTCCTGCAAGGGCTGGCAGCAGGAAGCGGCCCTCCGGATGCTGATGAACAACCTCGACCCGGCCGTGGCCGAGCGCCCCGACGACCTCGTCGTGTACGGAGGCGCGGGCAAGGCGGCGCGCGACTGGGCGTGCTACGCGAAGATCGTCGAGACGCTGCGGCGTCTGGAGAACGACGAGACGCTCCTCGTGCAGAGCGGGAAACCGGTGGGGGTGTTCCGGACCCACGACGAAGCCCCCCGCGTCCTGATCGCGAACGCCCACCTCGTCCCTCGCTGGGGGAGCGTGGACGAGTTCCGCCGCCTCGACGCGCTGGGCCTCACGATGTACGGGCAGATGACGGCCGGGTCGTGGATCTACATCGGCACGCAGGGGATCCTGCAGGGGACGTACGAGACGTTCGCGGAGCTGGCGCGCCGGCACTTCGGCGGCTCGCTCGCCGGGCGGCTCGTCGTGAGCGCCGGGCTGGGCGGGATGGGCGGCGCGCAGCCGCTCGCCGCGACGATGAACGGGGGCGCCTTCCTCGGCGTCGAAGTTCGGGAGGACCGCATCCGCCGGCGACTCGAGACGGGCTACTGCGACCGTATGGCGACGGACCTCGACGAGGCCCTCGATCTGGTGTCGGGTGCCGCGGGCCGGGGGGAGGCGCTCTCCGTGGCCCTGCTCGGGAACATCGCCGAGGTGCTGCCGGAACTCGTGGATCGCGGGGTGGTGCCGGATGTCCTCACCGACCAGACGTCCGCGCACGACCTCCAGCTCGGGTACATCCCGGCGGGGCTCTCCGTGGAGGAGGCCGAGGCCATGAGCGCCTCGGACCCCGACGGGTACGTGAAGCGGGTACTCGATTCGATGGTCGCGCACGTGTCGGCCATGCTGGCGCTTCGGGCGGCCGGCTCGATCGCGTTCGACTACGGGAACAACCTGCGCGGACAGGTGGCGGACCTGCGCGGGATGGCGGAGGCGTTCGAAATCCCGGGGTTCGTCCCCGCCTTCATTCGGCCGCTCTTCTGCCGCGGCGCCGGCCCCTTCCGCTGGGTCGCCCTCTCCGGCGACCCCGCCGACATCGCGGCGACGGACCAAGCCGTCCTCGAGACGTTCCCCGACAAGGAAGCGCTGGGACGCTGGATTCGGCAGGCGCGCGAACGGGTGCACTTCCAGGGTCTCCCCTCCCGCATCTGCTGGCTCGAATACGGTGAACGGGCGGAGATGGGGGAACGCTTCAACTGGCTCGTGAAGACAGGCCGCGTCCAGGCGCCGATCGTGATCGGGCGGGATCACCTGGATACGGGCTCCGTCGCGTCGCCGAACCGCGAGACGGAGGGCATGCGGGACGGTTCGGACGCGATCGCGGACTGGCCGCTTCTCAACGCGATGCTCAACACGGCGTGCGGCGCGAGCTGGGTCTCGATCCATAACGGGGGCGGCGTGGGGATCGGGTATTCGACCCATGCGGGCATGGTCTGCGTCGCGGACGGCACGGCGTCGGCCGGGCGGCGGCTGGAGCGCGTCCTCACGGCCGACCCCGGGACCGGCGTGATGCGGCACGCGGACGCGGGCTACCCCGAGGCGATCGCGACGGCCCGGGAGCGCGGGGTCGACCTCCCCATGCTCGAGTAGCCCCGGACGCCCGCCCATGCCCCGGCTCGAGAACATCGGCTGCCTCGCGACCTGCGCGAACCCGTCCGGGCAGGACGACATCGGGCTCATCCGGGACGCCGCGCTCGTGTGGCAGGACGGGATCGTGCGCTGGGTGGGCTCGGCGGCCGCGCTCCCGCCGGAGTACGCAGAGGAGCCGGCGTGGGACGCCGGTGGGCGCCTCGTGATCCCCGGGCTCATCGACGCCCACACGCACCTCGCCTTCGGCGGCTGGCGGGCGGGCGAGTTCTCCGACCGCGTCCGGGGCCGAAGCTACCTTGAGATCGCGGCCGCGGGCGGCGGGATCGCCTCCACCGTGCGCGCCACCCGCGCCCTCGACGAGGAGGCGCTCCTGGAACGCGCGCGGGGGTTTCTCTCCGCGATGGTGTCGCTCGGGGTCACAACGGTGGAGGCGAAGAGCGGATACGGACTGGACCTCCAGACGGAACTGCGTCTCCTGCGAGTGTATCGGCGGCTCGACGAGACAGGACCGGCGCGCATCGTCTCGACCTGTCTCGCCGCCCACGTGGTCCCCCCGGAATGGGCCGGGGACCGGGCGGGCTACGTCGATCTGGTCGTAGACGAAATCCTCCCCGCAGTGGCGGAACGCGGGCTGGCCGATTTCGTCGACGTGTTCGTCGAGGACGCGGCCTTCTCGGCCGACGAGGCGCGTCGGATCTGCGCACGCGGACGCACGCTGGGACTGCGGCCGAAGCTCCACGTGGACCAGTTGAGCGGAGGCGGGGGAGCCGAGTTGGCTGCGGAAGTCGGGGCCGTGTCGGCGGATCACTTGGAGTGCGTCTCGGAAGCCGGGATCGCGGCGCTCGCCGAGGCCGGCGTGGTCGCCGTCACGCTGCCGCTCGCAACGCTCTACCTTGACCAGGCGCCGCCCCCGGCCCGCGCGCTCATCGACGGCGGTGTAGCGGTGGCTGTCGCCAGCGACTTCAATCCCGGCACGGCCCCCTCGTATCACCTCCCATTCGCGCTGACCCTCGCCTGCGCGCGCCAGCGGATGACCCCCTCGGAAGCGCTCAAGGGCGCGACCCGCTACGCGGCCCGAGCCATCGGCCTCGAAGGCACGGTGGGGTCGCTGGAGCCGGGAGCCGCCGCGGATTTCGCGGTCATCGACGCCCCGGACGTGGAGCACTGGCTCTATCACCTGCGGCCCAACGCGTGCACAGCCGCCGTGACCGGCGGCAGGATCCGGCACGGCCACCTCGCGGAGGCCTAGCCCGCGGCCGTCCCTGGGCGCCAGTTGCGTGCGGCGCTCGCGGTCAGGGGTCGCGACCCCGCGTGGGGCAGCCCTCGGCAGGAGAGGCCAAGTCGGCCGGGACGCGGTATCGCGCAACGTAGGGGATGTCGAGCGAGGTCCAACCTGCGGTGTAAAGGGCGTGGCCTGCCACGGCGTAGACCCACATTTCCCGCGGCAGCGACACCGAGCCCAGATATGCCAGATCACAATCGTGAACATCCCACATTTGCAGACGGGGGTCGCCATGCCGGAACGTGCGTAACCACACGCGGGTTCCGTCCCCCGAGAGGACCATGCGGTCGAAGGTCGGCCTTTGGCGGGGGATAGGAATGGGCATCCTCGGGTCCAGGTCGAACCGCTCATCGAGGTCGGCGATGGTCTTGCGGATGCTGTCACGTTCGGCGGCCGACAAATGAGGCGTCGGGAAATCGTGCGAGACGTCGCCGGCGCGATGCGCTCTTCCATCACTTACGACGAAGCGGTGGATTCGGTACTCGTTTCCGAACCCGTGCAGGATCTCGGGACCGCGGCTGTCCCATACGCCGCGCGGCCCATACGGCGCCCGAACCTGGGTGAGCCCCGGTCCGCCGAACCGGGCCGCTAGCGCGCGATACCTCACTTGAACGACGCTCGAATCCACCCACGTGGCCACGGTGTCCACGATCTCTCCCGGCAGGCGGACGAGGTTCACGTAGACAGCGTCATAGCGTCGGCTTTCGAACGGCTCCCTCCGGGCCCGCTGCTCCACCGCCAGCAGGTCGTCCCCGACCGAGGACAACTCGACGACCGATTGCCAGAGGGGGTCCGTCCAGGTGTCCCGTAACGCTCCGCTCCGGTGGAACACCGAGATCCGGACGGCCCCGCGATCGACAACGGCGAGATCCTCGCCGATCCAAGCGAGCTGATGCGGCCACACGAACTCTCCCGGCCCCTCCCCCTCCCGCCCAAAGGCGATCCTTAACCGACCCTCCCGATCGAAGACCGCGATGCGACGCGCGCGTCCGTCGAGGATGTACATGTTCCCATCGGAATCTACCTCAATGTCCTCGATCTGCTCGAATTCATGGGGATCCTCCTCTTCCAAGCCGATGGTGAGGTCCCGCGCGAGCGCAGGGAGCGGTGGCCCGAAGCGGAGCTCTCCCTCGTCCTCGCCGCCGCACGCGCCCACCAGGAGGACCAGGCCGACAACGGCATGCGCCCGCCGCCGAGGGATTCTCACCTGTTTGCCAGCCCTGCCTCCGGCGCGGGCCCGAGGGGTCGCGGGTCGCCCGCGAAGCCGACCGCGAACCGGTCCCAGCCGCCCCCCGGTCGGCGCGCGAGGAGGAGCATCTCCGCAGCGGCGTCGAGGAGGTCGACCGCGATCAACCTGCCTCCGTAGCTCTGCCGGATCGTGCGGACCGGCGTGTGGCCGACCACGTGGACGCAGGCGCCGAAGCGGTCGAGGAGGGCGTCGAGGTGCGCCCCCAGCGTGTCGGTGAGCACGAGATCCCGGTACCAGAGCACGCTCTCCGAAGCGAAGAAGAACTCGTAGCGGCGGTAGACCTGGGCGGAATCGAGCGAGGTCTCGCCCGCGAATGCCTCCAGGAACTCCGGGTCGTGCCAGCCCGTGAACAGCGGTTCCGAGATGAACGTTCCGAGCGTGTCCTGATAACTCCGGACCGAGTAGTCCAGATAGGCGGGACTCACGCCCCCGTGCGCGAGCAGCAGGTCGCCGAGCCGGACGAGTCCGGGCTTCCCGGCGAGCCAGCGGCCGAGGATGGATGTCGCCGGGTGGAAGAGCTTCTGGTAGGACATGTCGTGCCGCTCGGCGATCCCCGCCTCCTTGGGCGACACGTAGCGGAGGTCCCCGGACATGACCATCGCCTCGTGGTTGCCGAGCAGCGTGAGGACGCGCCCCCCCGCGGCCGCGGCCTCCCGTTCCAGCCCGTACACGAACCAGAGGAGGCGGGTCACATCATCCCCCCGGTCGAACAGGTCTCCGAGCAGCGCGAGCGTGGCGCCCCCGCCCGTCCAGCGCAGTTCGGTGTCGATGAGGCCGGCGCGTGCGAGAAGTTGCAGGACGCGGTCGAACTCGCCGTGCACGTCCCCGAACACGAATACCGAGTCCGACCCGGGCAGGTCGACTCCGGGACGCGGCGGAGGCTCCAGCCGGATTTCTGTGCGGTGGAGGCGGTCCGCACCGTCCGCGCCGTACTCGATCGTGACGACCGGGGCCTCCACGCGCAGCCCTGCCTCGTGTGCGTCACCCCGCGGCGTCCGCTGCTCGTCCACCACCCTGTCGTTCACGAGCGCGCGCACGAGCCCGGGAGCCGGTTCGTCCGTGAGCCAGCGGACCTCCAGCCCGGCGGAGTCGAGCCCGACGTAGAGCCCGTATTCGCCCCCGAAGCGCCACGCGATCTGCTCCGGCTCGGCGGGCGGGGACGTGTGCCCGACCGGCGTCCCGGGGCCGCCCAGCCATCCAAGCCCCGCCGCCGCCACGGCGCATCCCACCAGCCCCGGGCGGCCGGGTCCCGAATCGTCCCGCATCACGGACATTCGAGGCCGCGCGTTCAGGGGATCAGCCCGTAACGGCCGTCATCGACCCACTCGAGCAGCCGGACGATGCGGCGATGGACGGCCCGGATCTCCGAGTCCGTGAGCCCGAGCTGGATCCGCTCCGCGTCGCGGCGGACGCCGCGGCCGGGGTCGAGGTTCTCCGTCGGCTCCACCTCCGTGAAGTTCCCCTCCCGTATCTCGAACTGGACGAGGACCCCGAGACGCGCCTGCAACTCCTCGAGCGTGACGCCGCGCAGTCGATCGATGGCCGAGACCGGGTATCGGTCGAGCCGCAGGTCGCGCCACCGTGTGCCGCGGTCGCTCTCCTCGCTCGCGAACGCCACCCCGTTGTCCACGCTGAACACGCGCGGCCAGGCGGGATCCAGCGACTGTACGAAGTTCCCCCGGTTCGAGTCGCTGTGGCGGATGATGTAGGTGAAGAGGTTGAAGTTCCCCAGCAGGCGCTCGTAGACCTCGTCTTCCGCGAGGAGGTCTCGATCCGGCAGGTCCTCGGGGAGATCGACGTTGAACAGCCAGTACTGGAGCGCGACGAGCGTCATCCGCCAGTCGCCGAACGTCGGCTCCGGGGGCACGGTCGAATCGCCCGCGCGGGCGACCGTGGCCCGGACGACGTCGAGCGGAAACGCCCGGATCGCGGTCGGGGGGACGACCCACTCGCGCTCATCGAGGAAGAGGTCCTGGACCGCGTAGGCCGCCAGTTCGTAGCGCGGCCGGTTGTTGAACTCGTCCGCGCCCTCGCCGGCGGGGGCGTATTTGATCTGGAGCACGCGGTCCCCGGACTGCAGCGTGACCCGGTAGGTGCGCTCGCCCGGGAGGCCGCGGGACGGCTGGACGTCGATGACCTCGATCTCACCCTCGCGCAGGATGCTGTGGATCTCCGCGACGGGGAGGAGGAAGTTCGCGTCCTGGGCCGCGACGGCGGCCGGCACGCCCGCGACGACGACCGCGACGCGCAGGAGATCACGGAGTCGCATCCGGGGCCTCCTTCCGTTCGCGATCCCGCGGCGGCCGAAGCGGCAGGTACACGTCGAACGTCGTCCCCCGCCCCGGCTCGCTCTCGACCGAGATCTCGCCCCGGTGCTGGTGGACGATCTGGAGTGCGATCGCCAGTCCCAGACCCATCCCGATGCGTTCGCCCTTGGTGGTGAAGCCGGGTTCGAAGATCTCCCCGATGTCCTCGGGCGAGATGCCGCGGCCCGTGTCCGCCACGCGGACATGCACGCGATCTCCCTCCGCCCGCGTCCGGACCGTCAGCGAACCGCCGTCGGGCATCGCCTGGGCGGCGTTGTGTATGAGGTTCATGAAGATCTGGTTGACCCGATTCGGGTGGCAGACGACCGGCGGGAGATCGCCAAAATCCCGCACGACGTCGATCTCCTTCAGGGCGTGCCCCAGCAGGACCAGCGTGCCCTCCAGCCCCTCGTGCAGGTCCACCGGCCGGGCCTCGGAGGTCCTGGGGCGTCCGAAGTTCCGCAGGTTATGGACCAGCGTCACCATGCGTTCCACCGCGATGCGGTTCGTCCGCAGCACCGACTCGGTGGCCCGCACGACCCTTCGCACCTCGTCGAGCTCGTCCGTGGTCACGACCTCGTCTTCGAGGATCACCCCCAGCTTGAGCAGCGCACGCTCAATCACATGGTGGTTGCTGTTGAGCGCCCCCAGCGGCGTATTGAGTTCGTGCGCGATCCCGGCGACGAGGGTGCCGAGCGTGGCGAGCCTCGCCTGCGTGATCTCCCTGGCCGTAGCCTCGGCTGCGGACCCCGTCACAGGAACGCGTGGATCCAGCGTTCGCGGAATCCCGCCAGCTCTTCGTGCGCGGCCTCCAACTCTCCCATTCGGTCGCTCAACGCCCGAAACAGAAGACTGCGTTCCACCCCGTTCCGGATGGCGAACCCGAGAGCGTCGTTGTCCCAAGGCTTCTCGATGTACTGGAAGAGGCCGGCCTCGTTGATCGCGCGGATCGCGTTTTCCTTGTCCGCGTAGCCGGTGAGGAGGATACGGGTCGCCTCCGGCCGCACCTGCCGGGCCCGGGTCAGGAACTCGACCCCGTCCAGCTCCGGCATCATCAGGTCGGCGACGATCGTGTGGACGGCCTCCTCGCGGAGCCGCTCGAGCGCAGCACGCGGAGACGTGAAGGGAAGCACGCGGTGATCCGTCTCCAGCTCCAGGAACCCCTGGATGGCCCCGACGACCATGGCTTCGTCGTCGACGACCATGACCGTGCCGGCGCCGCGGTTCAGTTCATCTCTCTTCATACGGCAATCATGCCACGGCCAGGCCGCGGACGCGACTCGCAAGCCCGCGGAGGAGGTCGAGGCCGAGTTCGGGGTGGTCGATGAGGAGGTCGCGGAAGTCCTCCCGGGTGATGCGGAGGACGCGCGTCGGCCGGGTAGCCCGCGCCTCGACGAGGCTCGGGTGCTCGTCGATCAGCGCCCAGGTGCCGAACGCCTGCCCATCCGCGATCGTCACCGAACCCTGCCCGACCCCCTCGAGCGAAACTTCGCCGCGGATGACGAGGTAGAGGGCGTCCGTCGGTTCTCCCTTGCGGATGAACACCGCCCCCTCCCGCGCCTCGACTTCCCGCGCGATGGACCCGAGGAGGGCCAGTTGCCGGCTCTTCACGCCGGCGAGCAGGTCCACGTTCTGCAGGCGGAACACCTTCTCGATCAGTTCCATCTCTTCTCCCTCGACATCCGGCTGGATGTCTGTTTCAATCTGTGCGGATACCCGGCGGGCACATATCCCGATCCAGTCGTCCTCGTCGTTCCAGAGGTCTCGCAGTGCCTCCCGCGGCGCCGCCCCGGCGTCCGCCGGGGCGGCGTCCGCCAGGAAGGGCTCGAGCCGCGAGAAGACCGCGTGACCGACCGTACTCTCGATCCATTCCAGGGCGTTGGCCCGCCGCCGTGGATCGTCGCTGTCGAGCGCCAGATAGCTGCGACGCATGGGCCGTTCGGGATACACGAGCCCCAGCCAGCGGAACACGCCGGCCCGCCGGTCGCGACGAGCTTCCTCGAGTGCCCGCAGGAGGAGGGTGCGCGGGGTCGAGGCGTCCACTTCGCGTAGCGTCGCCGAGGCGCGTGCGTAGCGCGCGGAAGTCCGAAGCTCGCGATCCACCGCCTCGAGTACCCGGTCCTCGGGAAACGACAGGTGGTCGTGTGTCCTGCGGAGGCGGTGCAGCGCGACGAGGGCCTGGTCATCGAGCGCCTGTTCCGTCTCCGGCAGTAGGTAGGACGTGATGAGCGCGTCCACGGTCGCGGGCGTCGCGATCTCGCCCAGCACGCTCGCTACCCCGCGCCGCACCCACGGGTCGGCGGTCGGGTCGGCCAGGGCCCGCAGGAGCGGCGCAACGATCTCTTCGCCTCGCAGCGCGAGCCCGTGGCGCGCGGCGGCGCGGGTCCGGGCGTGGGCCAGAGCGGCGATGGCGACCTGAACGAGGCTCGGCTGCGGGAGCCGCGCGGCGCTGCGGACCGCGGCTGCCGCGACCTCGTCGTCCGCGTGGGCCGCAAGCTCCCGCACGACCTCGTCCACGGCCGGGTGGTGCGGCACGAGTCCCGCCGCCGAGGCCAGCTCGAACGCCCCCTCGAGGTCGAGCGCGCCCCCGGCCCGCCGTTGGAGGAGCTTCTCGAACTTCGGCGTGGCGATGCGCTCGGCCCGGGGGGAGCCGAAATCGTGCGAGAGACACGCGAGCGCGGCGGTCCGGGTCGCGCCCGACTCCGCGTCGAGGAGGGGCAGCAGGATGTCCCGGGGGGCGGGTCCCGCCCTGAAGGCGAGCACCCGAACCGCGGCCTCCCGGACGCGTGCGCTCTCGTCCGTGAGGCGCGCGCGGATCGCGGCTTCGTCCTCGAGAGAGGGGGCTCGCCGCAGCGCCCCGAGCGCTCGGGCCCGCAGGTCGGGGCTCTCGTGTTCGAGGAGCCGGTACAGTTCGGGGGAGAGCGCCGCGACATCCTCGGGCGTGGAACCGTTCAGCAGGTCGAAGGCGAAGGCCACCTTGAGCGGCCGCTCATCCCGCAGCGCCTCGCGGGCGAGGTCCAGCGCCCCCACGTCGGCCATCGAGACGAACGTCCCCCGCAGGCTCGCGAACCGGCCCTCGAACGATCGGGCGAGGCTGGTCACGTATTCCCGCCGGACCTTCAGGAACGCGATGAGGAGCGCGACCGCGAAACCCAGTCCGAGGACTCCGATGAGGAGGAGACGGCCGGTGAGCGAGACCGAGGCGAGCGCGAGCGACGGGATGGCGATGAGGGCGCCGGAGAGTGCCTTCCCGAGCCCCTTCTCGATCGCCACATCGATGTAGGACTTGGCCTTGAACTTGATGTCCTCCGGGACGGGGACATAGAGGATCTCGCGCCCGGTCCGTTCCGCGGAATATCGGAACACCTTCTCCATCGTGCGCGCCCCCGTCGCCACGGCGAGGGCCCCGACGGAGAGCCATACGGCCGCCGCGAGGGCGCCGGTCGCGAACATCACGGCGACCGGGAAGATGATGACCGCCACCGCCGCCCCCCAGCGCCGCAGGATCGGCCGCAAGGCGAGGAGGACGAGGATCGGCATCCACTGCGTGAGGGCGTCGACGAGACCCAGGAAGCCGGCGATGGCGCCTACGTCGGTGAAGACCTCCCGGGTGAGCGTGTTGTACTGGTAGTCGATGAACTGCTTGACCACGATCGTCAGGAGAACGGTCGCCGCGATGAGCCGCACTTGAGGGTTCGCGGCCATGCGGCGGAGTTCACCGCTCTCCAACTCGGGGTCGTCCCGCCGCGCCGGCGCCGGCGGTGCCTCCGGCGCTTCGCGAGCCCATACGGCCGCGATCCCGAACGCGAGGATGAGGAGCGCGACGCCGGCGACCAGGAGCAGGTTCTCCGAGCCGCCACCCCCGGGCCACAGGACATGCGTGAAGGCGCCCAGCGTCGCCCCGCCCGAGCCCGCCGCGATGACCACGGGATAGGCGCGCTTGGCGTCGCGCGCGTTGTAGAAGATCTGCGTGGCAATGTAGAACTGCGTGACGAGCGAAGCCGCCAGCAGGTCGTACCATCCGTAGAAGACGAGCCCGAACCACGCGGTGTCGGGCTGGTAGAGCAACCGGAAGACAACCATGCTCGCGGCGAAGAAGGCCGCGGTGGCCGGGATGAGCCGGCGCCACGACATCCGGTCCGACAGGTAGTTGTAAATCGGGGCGACGACGATGACGGCCGCACTCACGAAGTAGACCTGGTAGAAATCGCCCACTGCGAGCCCGGAGAGGGCGAAGGCGCTCCGCAGGGGCCGCAGGATCCCGATGACGAACAGGACGAGGGCCGCCAGGCCCATCATCGCCAGCAGCTTCCCCGTCTCCGGCCGCCGTTCGAAGGCCCCTCGGAACTTCATGTCTTCTCCTTCACGGCCGCGGGGTGGCTTCGACCTCCGCTGGCGGCCATCTTTCGGCCCTTCGGGGCGTGGCGCAGTCCGGTAGCGCACCTGCTTTGGGAGCAGGGGGTCGCCGGTTCAAATCCGGCCGCCCCGACTCCGCACGACATGCGTTTCGATCCACCCCCTGGCCTGCCGCAGCGCGGTGGACCGGTGGCTCGTCTCCATCTTGATCGCCTCCGGCAACTCCGCATACGTGCGACCGTAACCCGCGGGTACGAAGAGCGGGTCGTATCCGAACCCCCCCTCACCGCGGGGCGCGCGTACGATGCGCCCCCGCGCGACGCCTTCCACGACTTCGTGCCGTAGCTCGTCGGTCAGGGCGACCGCGCACCGATAGTGCGCATCCCGGTCCCCCTCCGCCACGCCGGCCAGACGTTCCAGCAGCCACCGGTTGTTGGCCTCGTCCCGTCCCCAGCGGTCCGCCCATTCGGCGGGGGCGAAGCGCCGGGTCCGGACACCGGGGCCGCCGTCGAGCGCGTCCACGCACAGACCGGAGTCATCCGCCAGGACCGGCAGACCCGACCGCGCGTGAAAGTACTTCGCCTTCGAGAGCGCGTTGAGCGCGAAGGTCTCGAAAGGCTCGAGTTCCTCTTCCTCCTCCCGTTCAGGAAGGCCCAACTCCACCGGCCCGAGCAGCCGGACCGGCAGATCGGCGAGAAGATCCCGGATTTCCCGGAGCTTGTGAACGCTGCGCGTGGCGACCAGAACCGGAGGCGGGTTCAGTCCGCCCAAATGCGCTCCGAGGTGAGGCGCTTCGCGAGTTCGGGGTGCGCCCTCCACAGATAGGCGACCATGACGAGCGCCGCGAAGACGTTCCCGACGAGGATGGACCACCACGCGAGTTCCTGGAGGATCCAGCCGCCCAACATCGCCACCATCGCGATGAAGAAGACCTCGAACACAACGAACAGGATCAGGATTCCCAGCACGAGCGGCGGAAACCTGGTCGCCTGTCTTGCGAGGCCCGAAACGATGACCCCGAACAGCACGAAGAAGGCGAAATGGGCTAGGCTGTAGCCGAGGATCGGGGCCGCGGCGATCTCCACTCCGGTGGCGGTCGGGGCCCCCCGGAACAGTACCGTCGCCAGCGCCGCGGGCGTGTAGAAGGGCTCGCGCAGGATCGTGTCGATGATCAGGAACCAGACCGCGACGACGAGGGCGCCCAGCAACCCGGCGTAGATCCCGTGACGGGTGAC
Source organism: Candidatus Palauibacter sp. (assembly GCF_965216145.1). Classification (GTDB taxonomy): domain Bacteria; phylum Gemmatimonadota; class Gemmatimonadetes; order Palauibacterales; family Palauibacteraceae; genus Palauibacter. Next base: position 3,344,425 of record NZ_OZ244149.1, on the reverse strand, counting down.
TTCGTGCGTCCGGAGGAAGTTCACCACGCCCACCACCCCCGGTTCGGAACTCACCCAGTGCATATGGGTGAACATCACGACCCCGGCGAGCGCGTTCCCGAAGAAGACGGCCGGCCAGCCCGGCGCGGAGAGGACGAGTGACGACGGCGCCCGAATCAGGCCGGCGTAGAACGCGAGCGAGCAGACGAAGAGCCCGTACAGCGCGCCGATCAGCACGTTCCGCGGCAGGCCGGCCCAGCGAACCAGCGCCGCGGCCAGCATCCCGAGCCCGCCCCACGCCGCGAAGTGGATGACCGTGAATCCTGCGATGATTCCCGCGCTGGGCTCGACCTCGGCACGGCTCACGATCGCCCCCCACAGGAACGCGGGGGTGCGTAGCGGCATCCCCTGGCCCAGGTCGTAGAAGTAGAAGAGGACGGCGAGGACGAAGCCGCCCAGCAGCCCGCCAACGAGCCCGTGCCGGACGCGGCGCGTCAGCATCGCCGCGTCCGGCTCAGCATGCGGAATCCGCGTCGGCGGCCTGGGCCGTCTCCCACTCCCGCTGCTCCTGCAGCGCCATCTCGACCTCTCGCTCGCGCTGGCGCCGTCGGGCGCGGAATATCCCGCCCCCGATGACGAGGAGGAGGAGGTACGGCATCGCCGCCATGAAGACGAACATCCACACGTATCCCGCCTGCTGGTCGGGCGTATGCTGCATCTGGAGCGTCGCCTCGACGGCGTAGACATATGTGGCTGTAATGCTCAACACGGGCTCGGCGATGACGGCGATGTGAGTCAGACCTTGTCCATCACGAGGATGGCCATCAGCAGTGGAAGATACAGGATGGAGGCCCGGAACAAACGCCGGGCCCGCGCCGCGGACGCCTCGCGACCGAACCGCAGCGCCGCCCACAGGAAGCCTCCGCCCAGAACGAGCGCGGCCGCGAAGTAGACGGGACCCGTGAGGCCGAGCACGCTCGGCATCAGACTCACGGGGATCAGGGTGAGGGTGTAGAGGACCGTCTGGCGCCGCGTCTGCCGTCCGCCCGGGTCGCCGACCGAGAGCATGCGCAGCCCCGCCGCCCCGTAGTCATCGCGCAGCAGCCACGCGAGGGCGAGGAAGTGCGGCAGTTGCCAGACGAAAAGGATCCCGAACAGGGCCCAGCCACCGGCTCCCAACTCGCCGGTGGCGGCCGTCCAGCCGCCCAGAATCGGCAGCGCTCCGGGCACCGCGCCAATCACGGTCGAAAGCGAGTGTACGCGCTTGAGCGGCGTGTAGACGAAGTCGTAGGAGACGAACGTCGCGGCGGCAAGCACGGCCGTGAGCGGATTGGCCGCCACCGCCAGCCACGCGATGCCCGCCGCGGCCAGGCCGCCCGAGAAGAAGGCAGCGGGGAGCGTGTCGACGCGCCCGGCCGGGAGCGGCCGCGAGCGGGTGCGGCGCATGAGGGCGTCCACGTCCCGCTCCAGCACCTGGTTCATCGCGCTCGTGCCGGCCGCGACGAGACCGACGCCGATCATCGTGTGCGCGAAGAGAAGGAGATCGAAGCTCGCCGTGCCCAGGAGGAAACCGGCCGCCGCGCTCGCCAGAACGAGCGCCGTGATCCGCGGTTTCGTGAGCTCGAGGTAGTCCTTCAACGCCCTCCGGCCGACGCCGCGCGCCGCCACGCCGCCGAGCGGCAGTGCGGGGACCGTGGGGATGCTCTTCGCTTCCAACGCCGGCTCCGGAAGCGGGCTAAACGTACTCCATCATGATCGCGATGATCATGATGGCCACGGCCGGCAGGGGCGCCAGCGCCACCAGCCGCAGCCGGTTGGGCTCGAACTTCAAATGCATGTAGTAGAGCGCCACCAGCAGCGCCTTCCACACGGCCATGATGAGCAGCGATACGACGATCATCCACTTGGAGATCCCGAGGAACGCGACGAACACCTCGAGGACCGTGAGGATGAAGAGGTACAGCCAGATGAGCATGTACCTCGGATGCTCGTGTCCGTGATCTTCCACGGCGTCCGCCGCGTGCGCTCCAGCTTCACTCATTCGTTCGCTCCGTAGCTCCGGGCCGCAGCCGCAAGTGCTAGATCAGGTAGACGATGGTGAACAGGATGATCCACACGAGATCGACGAAGTGCCAGTACAGGCCGAGCACTTCGATCCCGTGCGTATTGTCCGCGCCCCAGTGGCCTCGATGGGCGCGAATCGTGGCCCACGCCAGACAGATGACGCCGAGCAGGACGTGGAAGCCGTGGAACCCGGTCATGGTGAAGAACGTCGCGCCGTAGAGTCCGGCGGCCGGCGTGAACCCGTGGCTCCCCTCCCACGAGGCGTGCAAGACGAGTTCGGTGTACTCGTAGACCTGCACGCCCAGGAAGCTGGCCCCGAGGAGGGTCGTCCCCAGCAGGTAGAGCTTGATCCCCCTCTGATCCCCCTCCTGCGCGGCCGCGAACGCCTTCACCATCGTCACCGAACTGCAGACGAGGATGAAGGTATTCACCGCGGTCACGGGCACGTTCAGTACGTCCCCGGGGTTCGCCCACGTGTCGGCGGCCCCGAAGCGAAGCACGACATAGGATCCGATGAGGCCCGCGAAGAACATCACCTCCGAGCACAGAAACACCCACATTCCGACTTTCTGGGTGTAGACATCGATCCCAGGTTCGGGGACTCTGCCTGCCGTCGCGGCGTGTGCCATCTGGTCTGTTCCCTTCCTATCCGATCTCGATCTGATCGACTCTTAGTGGCTGTCCGGGGCCGGACTCACGACATCGGGCCGTTCATTCTGCGCCAGCCAGTCCTTGTCCTCCACATCCGGGTGGCTGTACTCGTGCGGGCCGTGATAGACGACGGGGATCTCCTCCCAGTTGCCGTGCTTGGGCGGCGACGGCGTCTGCCACTCCAGCGTCGTCGCGTTCCAGGGGTTCGCCCCGGCCTTTTCCCCCTTCTTCAGACTCCAGAAGAAGTTGAACGCGAACAGGAAGCCGGAGGCGAAGAGTACGAACGCCGACCACGTGATGAGCGCGTTCGTGTCCTCGATCCCCTGCAGGTGCGCGTAGCCGGTGGAGTCGTAGATGCGCCGCATCATCCCCACCATCCCCACGCCGTGCATGGGGAAGAAGACCAGGTTGAAGAAGACGAAGGTGAGCCAGAAGTGGATCTTGCCCAGCGTCTCGTTCATCACCCGGCCGAACATCTTCGGGTACCAGAAGTAGATCGCGCCGAAGAGAGCGAACAGGCTCCCGCCGAAGAGCACATAGTGGATGTGCGCCACGATGAAGTACGTGTCGTGGATATAGATATCGACCGGTGTCGAAGCCATGAAGACGCCCGACAGACCTCCGATCGCGAACATGGCCACGAACCCGATCGCGAACAGCATGGCCGAGTGGAGCTGGAGGTTCCCGCGCCACATCGTGCCCATCCAGTTGAACGTCTTGATCGCCGAGGGCACGGCGATGAAGAGCGTCGAAACCGTGAACGTAAGCCCCAGCATCGGGTTCATCCCGCTCTGGAACATGTGGTGGCCCCACACGATGAAGCCGAGGAAGGCGATCGAGACAAGCGCCAGCACCATCGCCTTGTAGCCGAACACCGGCTTCCGCGACCCCACCGAGAGGATCTCCGACGTAAAACCCATCGCCGGGAGGATCAGGATGTAGACCTCCGGGTGGCCGAAGAACCAGAACAGGTGCTGCCACAGGAGCGGCTGCCCGCCACCCTCCGGGAGGAAGAAGCTCGTGCCGATCGTCTGGTCGAAGATGAGCATGATCCCCGCGGCCGACAGCACCGGCATGGCGAGCAGTGCGAGAATCGCCGTGATGAACAGCGACCAGATCGTGAGCGGCATGCGCATCCAGGTCATCCCGGGCGCCCGCAGGTTGATCACCGTGGTGATGTAGTTCACCGACCCGAGAATCGACGACAGCCCGACGAAAACGAGTGCCGCCAGCCACATGATCTGGCCCAGCGCGACGCCCGACAGGTCGGGACGCGCGCTGAGCGGCGCATAGAGCGTCCAGCCGGCCCCCGCCGCGCCCCCCACCACGAAGAAGCTGCACAACGTGAGGATGCCCGCCGGCACCATCGCCCAGAAGGAGAGCATGTTGAGCCGCGGGAACGCCATGTCGTGCGTCCCCAGCTGGAGCGGGATGAGGTAGTTCGCCCATACGCCCACGAGCATCGGCATGATGGCGAGGAACACCATCACCGAACCGTGCATCGTGACGAGCGAATTGTAGAACTCCGGCAGGATGTACCCGCTCGCGACCATGCTCTCGGGGAAGATCCCGCCCAGCGGCAGCTGGCCCCGCGCCGGCCACGCGATCTGGTATCGCATGAGCATCGCGAGCAGTCCGCCGATCATGAGGAAGAACAGCGTGTAGAACAGGAACTGGAGCGCGATGACCTTGTGGTCGGTCGAGAAGATGTACTTGCGCAGAAACGACTGCTCGTGTTCCTCGTGCAGGATCGCCTGTCCGGTCGCCTCCGCGATGATCGTCGCCATATCAGCCTTTCTCGATCACTGGGCGGTCGCCTGGCCGGCCTGCCAGGCATCGAAGTCCGCCGCGCTGTGCACGGTTACGCTCGCCTGCATGTAGTAATGGCCCAGGCCACACAGCTCGGCGCACGCGATCTCGAAGTCCCCGGTCTGCGTCGCGTCGAACCACACCGGGATCGTCATGCCCGGCACCGCGTCCTGCTTCACGCGGAGTTCGGGGATGAAGAAGGAATGGATCACATCCTCGGATTCGAGCAGGATCGTGATATCCTCGTTCACCGGGAAGTGGAACTGGTTGCGGACCGTGAAGTTGTCGTCTTCCGTCTCGATGTTCCGGTCGACCCCGGGGTAGGTGATGTTCCACTCGAACTGTTTGCCGACGACCCGGAACTCGAGCGCGTCCTCCGGCCGGTTGGACGCCCCCTTGATGTCCTGCCACACCGCGGCGGAGTAGGCGCCGAGGATGACGATGATGATGGCCGGGACGATCGTCCATATGACTTCGAGCCGGTTCGAGCCGTGGGTGTAGTGGGCCCTGGCGCCCTCACGCGCGCGGTACTTGAGGCAGAACCAGAGGATGCCGCCTTCCACGAGAAGGAAGGCGATCCCGGTGATGACGAGGATGATCCAGAACAGCTGGTCGATCACGACGCCGAATGTCGAGTAGTTCGGGGGCAGCGCCCAATCCACGAGCTCTCTCCTTCCAGGTGACCCTTCGGGTGAACGGGACGGGAGCGGGATCCAGCGGCCCCAAGGCCGTCGAATCCCGCCCCGTCGGCGTTACTGCTGCGCGCGCTCGACCCGGATGCGGTTCGTGCCGTGCTTCACGACGAGCACGTCGCCCATCGGGACGTTGGCGCCCATCATCTCGGAGTTGTAGTCGAACGAGACCTCGGCCATCCCGCCGGCCGTGACGGTCACGCTCGCCGTCATCGTGCCCATCTCCTCGTGCCACGCCGTCATCGTGTAGTCACCGGCCGGCACGTTGGCGATCGAGTAGCTCCCGTCGGCGCCGGTCACCGCGAAGTAGGGGTGGTCGACGACGCCGATGTACGCCTGCATCCAGCCGTGCACGTCGCAGCGGACCGGCACCATCACCTCGGCCATTGGGAAGCGCTGGGTGCTCGTGATCCCCGCCCGTGGCTGGCTGATGTTGAAGCCCCGGTTCTCGGTCGGCGTGGCGTTGATGTTGTGCAGCAGGTTGTCGCTGTTCGTGATCTCGATGTCCTGCCCGCTCCGGACGCCGAGAACGTGCGGCGCGTAGCGGCAGTTGGACTGGTTGAGCATCGCCGCGCCCGAGGCCTCCGGGGCCGCGGAGACGCCCTCGCTCAGATACACGAACACGTTGGCCAGGCCGCCGTTGGACACGAGCAGGTTCTGGTTCATGGGCCCGTCTCCGCCGTACCCCGCCGCGCAGTCCTCCTCGGCCGACATGTCGATCGGCGCCATGGTCGGGACCATGCCGCCGAAGTTCGCCATCCCCGAGATGGTACCGACCGTGGCCGGGTCCACTGCCGCGGCCGCCGCCGCCTCGTCCGCCGCGCCCTCCGACGAACCGCCGCCTCCGCCGCCGCACGCGGCCATCGCCGTGATGGCCATCAAGGCCGCCGAACGGTTCCAGAAATGCGATCGCATTGACTTACCTCCGTACCAGAAACGCTGCGTGGATTCCACCGGAATCGACACCGGAATCGCTACCGAAACTACCATCGAAGGCGCCGTCGTCACTTCCTCCCTCGATCCTGCGCCCGGCGCACGAGAACGAGACCGAAGGCCCCCGTCAAGAGCATGACCAGCAACGGCGTGACCACGACCGTGCTCGACGCCGGTGGTTCGAGGAGGACGTAGTACCATGTGCTCACCGAACTGCGCTTCCCGACCTCGGCGCTCGACCCATCCCAGGCCTGAAATGCGATGGGCATGGGCACCCCCTCGGCGAAGTCGAGACCCTCGCTCTCGACTTCGACCGGGCGCCGGAGATAGAGCGTCCAGCGCCCCTCTTCCCACGTCGCGACACCGCTCACCGGGTCCTCCTCGAGCGGCTCCACCGATTCGAGTCCCCGGCCGCGGCCTGCGCCGAGGCCGGTTTCGGAGTCCCACGTCCAGAGATAGACCGGATTCCGCGTATCCCCCATCAGGAAGTACGGGCGATCCGTGCCCTCGGGCGGCTCGAACGGGAACTGAAGCAGCAGCGCGTCCGGGGGGCGCATGGTCGGCGCGCCGGCGCTGTCGAGCGCAATCGGCTCCGCCCCGTCGAGGTCCAGCGCGGCGGTGATCTTGTTCTGCCACTCGTCCCAGGTCGGATCCGGACTCTCCGAGGGGTCGTTCCACCGTACGCGCAGGGCGAGGTCGTTCCCGTCGTGCAGTCCCTGCACCCAGAGCCCGTCCACCGTCGGCGCGAAGTTGCGCGGCACCTGGATGATCTGGCCCGAGAGCGGGAAGTAGAACGCCTCGACATCTTCCCACGCCTCCTCGGAGCCATCGGCCGGGAGCCCTCCCTCGGCGCGCCCCACGCGAATCACGTCACGCAGCGGAGGCATCTCGCCCGGGCCCATCGAGGCGATGTAGTGCGCGAGCTGCCAGATCTCGTCCGGGGACACGACGCCCGAGTTCATGGCGTCGATCGCCGATGGCATCGGTGTCCCGTCCAGCCCGGTCAGCATCCGGGTGTGGATGTCCTCGACGCTGCCGCCGCCGTTCAGATACCATGCCTCGGTGAGGTCGGCCGCGCGAATGGGGAGACCCCGCCAGTCCTCCAGCGTCGGCGCCGAGGTCCCGTCGCCGCGTCCCGACAGGCCGTGGCATTCCTCGCACAGCATGGTGAGGTACGCCGCCGTCCCCGCCTCGAGGGCCGCGGGACCGCCGCCGGGGTCCGACCCGAAGTCCAGCGGCTCGGGCGCGGGTCCCTGGCCGAAGAACCTCGAGAAGGTCTTGAGGTAGACGATGAGGTCGTCGATTTCGCCATCGGCGAGGTTCGGCCAGCCGGGCATCGTCGTGCCGGGGAGCCCGTTCTCGATCGCGGCCCGCATGTCCGCGTCCGTCGGGAGTTGCCCGCTCCCGGTCGTCCGGACCTGGTAGAGGGCCTGGGTGAAGTCGCGGGGTCGCGGCAGCATGGACTCGGCGGCCGAGCCGTCCCCCTGCCCCGTCGCGCCGTGGCACTCCACGCACCAGCGGTCGTACACGACCTTGCCCGCGGCGGCCGCGTCTTCCTGCCCCGCCAGCGCCGCCGCGCCTCCCGCGCTGCACGCCAGGAGGAAGACCCCCGTGAGACGCAGCGTCCTCATTCGTGGCCCCCTTCCCCTTCTTCTCCCCCTTCTTCCTCCCATGTCCGCGGCGTGAATCCCGACTGCTCGTAGAGGTAGAGGATGACCGCCCAGATCTCGTCCTTCTCGAGGATCGACTCCCATGCCGGCATGGCCGAATCCCACGGCGTCCCCTCGCGCGGCAGACCGGGTCCGCCCTTCACGATGCGCCAGAACACGAAGCTCTCCGTGAGCTGCGGGAGGGCCCCCGAACTCGTGAAGTCGGCGGGGACCGGGTTGAAGGCCTGTGCGAAATGGCCCTGGCCATCGAGCAGGTCGCCGTGGCAGGGCACGCAGTTGCGGACGTAGATCGCCTTGCCGACCTGCAGGTGCTCCTCCATCGAACCCTCGGAGCGGAGCGGGTTCTCGAGGCCCGTCAGCTCCATCGACTCCCCGCGGAAGGTGATCTGGTTCGGCGGCGCCGGGTGAATGGCGCGCAGCGTGGCGGGCGCGGCGTAGCTCGGCTTCACGTTCTGGTAGGCGAGCCAGCCGACCATGACCGGGAGCGCCACCATGAGGATTCCGCGCAGCGTCTTCCGGTCCCGGGCCACCATCGTGGTGCGGATCGGTTCGCGGAAGCTCTTCCAGCGCGCCTCGTCCGCGCTCATGTAGAGGAGGATGCCGACGAGCACGATGAGCATGTACTCGAGGATGACCGAACTCGGCACCGGCGCGCTCGGCACGCCGATCAGCGGTAGCAGGTACCCGATCCCGTAATCGAACGCCATATAGGACGCGACCACGACGATCACGCCCTGCCAGAACGGATGAGCCAGAAATCGTCTCATCGGCTCCCTCCCATGCTGTCGGCCGGTGCCGCCGCACTGTCCGCCGCCGCGTCCGGGCTCTCACCCGTACCCTCCGCGGGGGCGGCAGCCCCTCCCGTCGCCAGGAAGTTCACCAGAGCGTCGAGTTCCGCGGGTGCCATCATCTGAGCCAGCGTCGGCGACATGGTACCGGCAAAGTCCCGGTATTCCTCGTTGATGCTCGCGTTCGGGTCGACGATGCTCTCCCGGATGAACGCGGGATCCCGGCCCTGCAGGTCCTCCAACGGCGGCGCGACCATCCCGCCCTGCCCGCCCAGGGCGTGGCAGGCGAGGCAACCCGTCATGGTGATCACCGCCATCACATCCACCTGACTCGGGTCCGTCACGACCGGTGCCGCGGGCGCCGCCGCGGCCTCGTCGTCGGCGGCCAGCGCGGCGGCGAAGTCATCCGCGTTCACGGTGATCTCGCCCCCCTGCGCCTCCAGGAAGGCGACGAGCGTCCACAGCTCCGCCTGCGACAGGATCCGGCTCTGGTCGAGCATGATGGGCTCGAAGCCCTCCACGATGTAGGAGAGCGGGCTGACGAGCGACTCCCACAGGTAGTCCTTGCAGTTCTGCCCCGCGACCCGCGTCTCGCACACCGTCCCCGCCACCCCGACGATGTCCGGCGCGCGGGTGCCGAGCCCGTGGCACGCCGTGCAACCGCCGACCCCGGCGTAGATGTCCTCGCCGATCGCCGCCAGTTCCTCGGGCGGCATGTCCGCGCTGAGCACGATCTCCTCGGGCACCGCCGACTGCACCTGCGGGATCACGTTCGCCACGAAGGTGAACACGGCCAGCGTCGCCACGACCGTGAACAGGATCTTCAGGTTCGTCATCTATCCCCGCCTGTCCTGGTAGACGGACCGTTCGGCCAGACCGCCGAGCCAGAAGATGAACCCGACGAGCGCGAAGAAGATGATCACGCAGATGCTGATCATCGTCGCCGCCGGGCCGAGCGCCGGCGTGAACGCCTGCTCGCTCGTGTCGCGGATCACCTCGTAGACGTGCCAGTGCTGCCGGATCCCGCTGCGCGCGAAGCCCATGAGCCCCATGAGCCAGGTGAACGTCACGGCGAGGATGAGCAGCGCGTACTGCGACCGCTCGGGCATCTGCCCCCAGCGGATCTCGCCCCGGGACTTCGCGCCGCGGAGCATCGCCATGTCGAGGCCGATCACGAACAGGATCGTCGCCAGCACCGCCAGGACCTGGTAGACCGAGAACCCGATGCGCACGATCGCGGTCACGAAATAGCCGTACACCCCGTAGAAGACGACCACGATCGCGGCGAGCGCGAAGGCCGCGCCCTGCAGCATGGTTCCGGCGCGCACCCATGGCACCACCGGATCCTTGTTCGCCCGCCGGTAGAGCAGGAACGACAGGAACGTCGTCAGGATCATCAGGTTCACGGCGGTGTTCTTGGCGCTCATCACGCCCAGCACCTGCAGGAACGGGTGCCGGATCCCGCCCATGGCCGCGATCTCGTCGCGGTCGGCGATCATCGTGTTGGGCGTGGCCCACACGATCACGCCGAGGACGAGCACGAGGAGCATCCACTTGATGTAGGGCTGGAAGCGCTCCGCGCCCGGGATCCTCCCCATCCCGACCCACAGGTAGTAGTTGCCGGCGAGGAAGAGGATGCCGATGAGGAAGGCCTGGATGATCCAGAGCCAGCTCATGAACCCGCCCATCATCGTGATCCCCATCTGCTGGCTGAACTCGTAGATCTCGCGTCCGAGGTAGTATCCGGCGAAGGGGAGGACGATGAGGGCGCCGATCGCGATCAGGTTGCCGGTATAGCCCATCCAGTCGTAGTGGGCCCGCTCCTCGTCGGTCTGGCTCGTGAGGAAGCGGTACGCCGCGTAGGCGCCGACGATCGCGCCGCCGAAGACGACGTTCGCCAGGAGCCTGTGGATGTTGATCGGCATCCAGGTCGCGTTGTTGATCGCGCTCCACAGCTGGACCGTCTGGGGGGCCGTGTCCACCGTGAGGTCGGCCGGAGGGCTCATCATGTAGGTGAGCCACCCGTTCGCGATGAACATGACGATCGTGCCCCACACGTTGAGCATGATCCCCAGGCACCAGTGGGCCTTCTTCGCCGCGCCCTTCTTCCACGCGTCCCACCCGTAGTAGTACAGGTAGAGCGTGAACGATTCGAGGAAGAACATGCCCGCGTACACCCACATCGACGGGGCGAAGACCGCCGTCAGGTAGGCCCAGAAGCGCGGGTAGAGGGTGGAGAGGAAGAAGACGAGGATCGCGCCCCAGATCGCCGTCGCGCTGTAGGCCACGAGGAGGAGCCGGGTGAATTCCTTGGCGAGTTTGTCGTACTTCTCGTCGCCGCCGAATATCCCGATCGCCTCGATCACGACGGCGAACATCGGCACCCCGAGCACGAAGGCCGCGAACAGCAGGTGGAGCTGGGCCGCGATCCAGACCGCGCCTCGACGGTCGAGGCCCAGGAAGCTGAACTCGCCGTAGTCGGGCCCCGCGGCCTGGGCCAGCAGCGGCATCGCCACCACCAGCGCGAGGACGGCGAGCACCGCGCCGCGGGTCATCCAGCGGAGCGGCCCGCGATCTTCCGCGAGCCTTCCGGACCGGTCGAGCGTCATCGCTTCTCTCCCCGCCCCACGCCCCGCCGCCTCCGGGCGAAGAAGGGCATTCGCTTGGAGAAGTCCACCGGCATGGCGCGGCGGACCTCCTGCATCACATCGAGGGTTACTTCGGCGTGGCCGCGCTCGCGGGCGAACCTCTCCACCCGTTCCGCCACGACCCCGCGCACGAAACTCGGGATGGCGTTCAGCCGCGCCTCGGCGTCCGGACTCCAGGGGAGGCGGACCTCCGCGGCGGAACCATACGTGACCTCGCGAGCCGGCCCGAGGGCTTCGGCGACCCCGGGGGCCGGCTCGTAGGCGCAGGCCGGATCGGGGCCGAGGAAGTCGCCGTCCACCGCGTAGGCGCGCGCCCGGCAGCCGCCGCACAGCGCCCGGTATTCACAGCGCCCGCACTTGCCGCCCAGTTCCCCCTCGCGCAGGAGACGGAACACGGTCGCCTCGCGCCAGATCTCCCCGAAGGAGGATGTCGCGAGATCCCCCGCCACCTCCGGCATGTAGGGGCAGGGCGTCACCTTCCCCTCGGGTGTGATGCGGCAGTACTGCACGCCGCACGGGCAGCGCGTCCGGTAGTTGAGCAGCGGGGACTCCGGGTCGCGCTCGTACACATGGCGCATGAGCTGCGGCTGGCACTTCGAGCGGATCATGAGTCGTCCGCGATACTCGCGCTGGAGTTCGGCGAGCCGGGCCACGAGTTCGTCGTTCTCCTCGGGCGCGAGCCCGCGCATCCCTTCGCCCCGGCCGGTCTCGACGAGGAAGTAGACGTTGAGACAGACGGCGCCACGGTCGTCCGCCCACGCCGCCATGGCATCGAGTTCATGGCGGTTCCCGCGCGTGACCGTGAACTGGATGAGGAAATCGAGCCCGTGCGCCCCCAGCCGGTCGACGGCGGCGAGCGTGTCCTCGAGCGCGCCTTCCCCGTGCCGGAAGCGGTCGTGATAGCGCGGATCGAGGGAGTCGACGCTCAGCGCCACCCCCTGCACCCCGGCGTCCATGAGGGACCGGATGCGCTCATCGGTGAGCCCGGTCCCGTTCGTCCCCACGGTCACGGTCGCGCCGCGCTCCGAGGCATGGGCCGCGATCTCCTCGAGGTCGGAGCGGACGAGCGGCTCTCCTCCGCTGAGGATGAGGAGGGGAGACGGGTTCACCTCCAGGATCTGATCGATGATGTCGCGGCAGGCGGACGTGTCGAGTTCGTTCTCGGCGTGATGCCAGGCGCCGGCCGAGATGTAGCAGTGGGCGCAGGCGAGGTTGCAGCGGCGCGTGAGGTTCCAGGCGATGACGTGCGGCAGCGCGGTATCCGGTCCGGCATGCGGAGAGGCGGCGGCCCGAGCCCCTGCCCACAGGGCCCCCGGCGCAGCGGAAGGAAGTTGCGCCACAGCTTCCGCGCCCCGCGACGCCTCGATCACGCCTCGCGCGACCCCGGTTCCGAATCCTGTGCCGCGAACTTCTCCACGGCGGCCTGCGCCTCCTCGGGGGAGACCATCTTGAAGTCGACGGGACAGTCCGCCGCCTGCTGCTCGATGTCGCGGATCGGACAGCGCGTGACGCCGGAGGCCTTCGCCTCCTCGATGAAGCGCTTCATCTCCTCGCTCATCCCGTCCACGCCGGCGGCCTCGGCCCGGGCCTGCTTCGCCTTCAGCTCGTTGAACATCACGAGCATCGTGTCGAGATCGAACTCGTCCGCCACGATCATGGCGTCCTTGTTCTCGTCCATGACGAGCGTCGTGACGCGCCACATCTCCTGGTCGCGGGCGAACCGTTCGACGGTATTGCGCGCGAGGGGTCGGGCGATGAGCGGCACGCGGCCGAGGCGTTCGAACGCCTCGCGGGTCCAGACGATCGGGTCCGCCGCGGTGCGGTCGCGCGGGATCTGGTTGTCCGTGACGGGGCACTTCGCCATCACCGGCAGCGGCGCGTTGAAGACGTCGTCATCGCTCGTGTCGACGACCGTCCGCTTCATCGCCTCATCGGCCTTGACCTCCGCGAGGGCGAGTTCCTCCGCGTCTCCGATCCCCATCACGAGCTGCATGTGGGTCGGCAGGAGCTTCCTGATCGCCTCATCCAGCCGCTCGTTCGTGACGACGGGCAGTTGGTCGCGGTTCCAGAGTTCGGGCTTCGCCCCGTTCGGGCCCCCGCCGCTCGCGGCGCCCACGACATCCGATATCGACGGGGCCGCGCCCCCGGCCAGAGCCTCGCGGGCCACCTTCGCGGTCCCGTTCGTCGGCGGGCGGTAGCTCTTCTCATCCTTCGGGTTCGGCACGAAAGCGGCCGCGTAGCGGCTCCCGGGCCCGTAGTGCTCGAGGACGAACTCTTCGACGGCCTTGCGCGCGATCCCGAGCGCGAAGGGCGGCACGCGCAGGATCCTGACCTCGGCCTCGGGCGCCCACTCGAGCCCGGCCTCGCCGTCCTCCTCGATCCACGGGATCTCCTCGGGCCGCACGTTCTCCGTCCCGATGAGGAGCATGTTCGTGTCCGCGAGATGAAGGAGGTTGTCGGCCTGCGAGCCGATGTCCGTGCCTTCGATCCGGTGCGACCCGTGGCGGGCGATGATGAGCAGGGACGGGTCGATCTCCTCCGCCCACTTCAGCATCACGTCGAAGGGCTTCCCGATGAGGACCTGGGTCTCGACCTCGACATCGGGATATTCGCTCGCCATCACCTCGGCCCGCTTGATGTTCGCCTTGCAGAGGCGGAGCAGACCCTTGTCGATGATGTTGTTATGCAGCTCTTCCTGTTCCTCGAACTTGAACACCTTCGAGGCCTGCACGGAGAGCACGTCCTTGATGTTGTTGAACACGACGTGGTGGTACTGGACGTCGAAGGCGCTCCCGATGTAGAGCTTCGCCCCGTATTTCCGCGCCATCTCGAGCGCGATCCGCAGCCCCTTGTAGGCGTAGGCCGAGCCGTCCACGCCGATGAGCCACTTCCCGCCCTCGAGGGGCCGGTCGTTGCGGACGATGAGCGCGTCCTTCCGGATCCCCCGCAGCGCCCGGGCCACGACGCCGCCGAGCCGGCTGCGCTCCTGGCGGCCGAGGCCGTGGGCGCCGATGGTGACGAGGTCGTAGTCGCGGCCGGAGGTGCCCGCGAGTTTGTCCTCCTGCTCCTCGTCCTCCGCCACGAGGCGGCCGTTGTCGCCCAGCTGGACGTCGGCGCGCTGGTTCTCGCTCCCGTCGTAGTTGTGGGCGATGTTGGGATCGAACCCGATCAGGCTCGGGAGGCGTCCGCCGCCCCGGTTCGCCTCGTTGATGATCTCCTCGTAGTTGATCCCTTCGAGGAGCTGCCGGGTCATGGTGACCCCCGCTGCGCTGCAGCGCCGGTGCAGCTGGTCGAGGAAGCTGTCGGAGATGAGCTGGAGCCCCTTCTCGATCAGCTTGTCGTGGATCTTCCGCTGCCGGCGGATCTCCGCCGGTTCCTGGAACTGGGCCGGGAGCCCGATCTCGAGCTGGCGAAACCGGATGTCGTGCAGGCGCGCAGCGTAGACGTGTGAGCCCGTGATCCGGCCTTCGGAGCGGGCGCAGATCTCGATGGCCCGTTCCACCGCCCAGTCCGACTCGCGCGAATTGTCGACCGGGACCAACAGTTCTCGATACATGACGCTCCGCTGGGTGGCGTGCTCCGACCGGCTCACGATACTCCGGCCACGATGCGCTGGGCCGTGCGATCCGGACGTGCGCGGGACGTCAAGATCGGTCGCGGACAGGGAGTTCGGCGACGTGGCTCCACGGTTTTCGGGATCGCCCGGAGGTCCCTAGCCTCCGCTTTTGCGCCAAGAAGTTGCGCGAGCCCTCCGGGAAAGTCAAACGAGCCCCGAGCGCCGCGATGGCGCGGCGAGGCACGGGTCCGGGAGGCCCCGTCACGGAGTCCGGGGCCAGCGAAGACGACGACTCCAGATGGTCGGGAAGGCCGCCGCGCCGAGCGTGACCACGAGAACGAGGAGAAGGCTCCGCGCCCACGCCGACGGGTCGGCGGGAGCCGCCCCCACCCCGGCGCCGAGGGCCGCCCGGAGGGGCGCGTACGGATTCCAGGCCGCCGCGATCTCGCTCCAGCCCGCGACCGGCGTTCTGAAGAAGCCCGCGAGGTGGAGGAGGAGCAGGGAGAGCGCGGCGGAAGCGAGGGCCGCCTCGGCCAGCGAGCGTACGGCGGCGGCGACGAGGGGGCCGATGAGGTTCGCGAACCAGAGCGCGACGAGGGTGGCGACGAGAACGACGGGCCCGGCCCGAAGCCCCCCGGCGGACCAGAGCAGCACGAGGAGCACGGGCAGGAGTTGCGCCGTGTCGATGGCGGTGCCCGCCAGCGTACGCTCCAAGAGCCAGCGGGGCGCGGGATAGCCGGCGCGCAGCACTTCGTCGAGCCAGCCGTCGCGCGCGTCCCGGACGGCGGGAATCGCGGAGCCGAACGCGCCGAAGAACACGAGGAAGACGCCGAATACGGCGACCCGGTGCGGGGCGGCGGCCTCGCTGAGGGCGACCGGGGCGAGCAGGAGGAGCGGGACCGCGATGTTCCACGCCAGGAGCCGGCGGCGCCGGAGGGCCGAGCGCCACGCGAGACGCCAGATCGTCACGCGCCCTCCGCCTCGAGCGGCCGGCCCGTGAGGATCAGGAACGCGTCGGCGAGCGTCGGTTCGCGGACATCGACCGACGTCACGGAAGCGCCCCCCCGAAGGACCCAGGCCAGGGCCTCGGGGAGCGCGGGGCGCGGGTCCTCGACCTCGAGGATCACGGCGCCCTCGCGCCACGCCGCCGAGCGGACGCCGGACGGAGGCGGGGGGAGGGTCTCGAGGTCCGGGGGGGCGGAATCCGCGAAACGGATCTCGACCCGGGGGCGGACGCCGACCCGCTCGAGGAGGCGGGCCGGCGGGTCCACCGCCTGGCACCGGCCGTCGACGATGAACCCCACCCGGTCGCAGTGCACCGCCGCGAAGGCGGGGTCGTGCGCGGAGAGTACGGTGGTACGGCCCTTCTCGCGGTGACCCGAGAGCGCTTCGGCGAGGAGGGCGCGGCCGGGGGGGTCGAGTCCGGCGAGCGGCTCGTCGAGCAGCAGGAGCCGCGCTTCGGCGGCGAAGGCGACCGCGAGGGCGAGCCGCCGCCGCATCCCGCTGGAGTAGGTGCCGGCCGCCCGTTCCGCGTCCTCCGCCAGTCCGAAGCGCCCAAGCCAGGCGGTGGCCTCGGCGCGGGCCTGCGCAGGCGAAGCGCCGCGCAGCTCGAGCAGGACGGCCGCGTTCTCGCGCCCGGTGAGCCAGGGGCGGAAGACCGGCTGGTCCGGCACGAACCAGCGGTCCCGGGCGCCGTCGACCTCCCGCGAGCGGCGGAGGCCGGGCGTGCCGTCCCCGGCCAGGAGCCGGAGGAAGGTCGATTTCCCCGACCCGTTGGGCCCGAGGAGCCCGAGTCGTTCACCGTCGCGTACCTCGAGGGACAGGCCCCGGAGCGCGGGGCTCCCATCCGGATAGCTGTAGGCGAGGGCCTCCGCGGCGACGAGCGGGTGACCCCCGCGCGGACCGCGAGCTTCCGCGCCCTCAGCGGGGTCGGGTCCGGCGCGGGCGGGCCGGCTGCGGTTCACGGGACGATCTCGACTCCGTCCTCCCAGACCATGATCGCGTCTACCGGACAGGACGCGCACGCTTCCAGGAAGCGTTTTCTCGACGCGTGCTCGGGCGTCGTGAACACGGCCACGCCGTCCTCGTCGAGATCGAACGCCTCCGGGGCCTCCTCTATGCAGTCCCCGAACCCCACGCACAGGTCCCGGTCGATCACGGCGCGCAGGCCGTGCACCTCGCGTTCGACCGTCGGGTCCGTCACCGTTTCTCCGCCCTCCGCCGTCATCGCCATGGGCCGCTACATCCCCTCCAGTCCGAGATCCGTGCGCGCGGAATCCATGACGGCCGGCGTCATCTCCTCGATCCCCCGTTCCCGGGCGTATTCCGTGTAGATCTTCTTCACCATGCCGCGTACGAAGGAAGGCACGTGCCCGAGGCGCTCGACCGCGTCCACGCTCCAGCGAACGGTCGGGGGTCGGGTCGGGGGCGGCGCCTCGAACGCCTCATCTCGTCCCGACGCCACGCCGGTGCGGATCCCCTCGAGGTTGGCCTCGGGTACGGTCCGGCCGCCGACCTTCACGCCGAGCGAACTCACGAGTTGCGTCTCCATCGGATTGGCCAGCATCGCGGTCTTCCGGCCGCAGGCAGGACAGCGGAACACGGCCGCCATCGTGCCGTCGCCGGGCACGGCCCGCTCCTCGAAGCTCATCTGCCGGTCGCAGTCGACGCAGAGGAACTTCATGTGCTTTCTCCGGCTCCCGCGGGGCGCAGCTTCGCGGCCAGCTCCGCGAGCAGGTTCGCCTCCGGGCCCGCGTCGGCAAACCACGCATCGAGGGTCCCCTCGTCCGCGGCGGCCGCCAGGCGGCGGTCGAACGGGATACGCGCGAGGAGCGGGATGTCGAAGCGTTTCGCGAGATCCTCGCCGGCGCTCCCCGTGTGCAGGTGGGCGAGGGCTCCGCATTCGTCGCAGCGTGCGCCGGCCATGTTCTCGATCACGCCGACGACCCGGATGCCGCGCGTTTCCGCCAGGTCCAGCGAGCGGGCCACGGCATCGCGCGAAGCGGCGCTCGGGATCGTCACCGCGAGAGCGCCCGCGAGGCCGGGGACGAGACCGTGCAGTTCCGCGAGGCGCTGGGTGCCGGGCGGCAGGTCGACGAGCAGCGTGTCCAGGCGCCCCCACGCCACATCCGACAGGAATTCGCGCACGGCCGCGCGCTCCTGGGCGCCCCGCCACACGAAGCCGGCGTCGGCGGCGTCCCTCCACGCGAGCGCACGGTCCGGCTCGAGGAGGAGCGCCATCGACATGAGGCGGATCCCCGCCGGCGACACGGCCGGTTCGAGTCCATCCGGGCCGTCCACGAGAGGCCCCGGTTCGACGCCGAGCAGGCCCGCGGCGCTGGGGCCGTTCAGGTCCGCGTCGATCAACCCCACCCGCTCGCCGCGACGGGCGAGGGCGGTCGCGAGGAGAGCCGAGATGAGGCTCTTCCCCACCCCGCCCTTGCCGCTCATCACGGCGACGACCCGTGACACGGACGCGAGCCGGGCGGCCAACCGCTCGTCCTGCGCCGCGATCTGGTCGGGCAGTTCGGAGCGGACTTCGTCCACTTCGTGGTAGGTGCGGATTCCGGGATTCATCGGGCGGCAAGCTCCCACGGGGTCGGCAAGGGGTCAACCACCGGCCATCGGCGAAGTTTCGGCCCCGATCCCGTTATCGTACGATGTCGGGGTCGGTCGGAGCTATCCAAAACGGACATCGCATGTCGATCATCGGCTTTCACCGCTTCCTCATCGCCACGGCCATCGTCTTCTGCGCGGTGTTCGCCGCGTGGGAGTTCCGTATCTTCTCCGCCAGCGGCGGCCTCGGGCCCCTCTCCCTCGGTGTCTTCTTCGCCCTCGCAGCGGCGGCCCTGGCCTATTACCTGGCCAACCTGGCCCGCTTCCTGAACAGGGAAACGCTTCGGTAGGCGCCGTGCGCGTGGAGAGTCAGGAGAATGCCGGGGCACGGCGGCCGTTCGGGCTGTATCTCGCCGGGGTCATCTTCCTCCTCGTCATCATCGTCGTGGTTGCGAGTTCTTTCGTACGGCCCGACCCGCTGACCTTCGTGCCCAGTCCGGTCGTTCCGCGGGCCCCCGTGGACCATTTCGTGGTGGACACCGTGACGGTCGACGCGCGCGACGGCTCCGAGTGGGTCTATTTCGACTTCGACAAGGGGAGCGCGGTCGACGGGCCGCTGGCGGGCTGGGACCTCGCGGTCAACCGGTATCACATCATCGTGAACGGGGGGGCGGGATACGCGGGGGCCGGCGGAGCCATCGCCACGAGCGCGCCGTGGGCGGCCGTGACCGAGGCGCCCGCGGCCGGCTACGCGACCACCGATGGAACGGTCGACGAGGGTGCCGCCACGCCGGGGCTCGAGCGCTGGTACCAGTACGGGTTCTTCTCTCACCTCCTCGAACCGAAGGATGAGACGTACGTCATCCGGACGGCGGAGGGGCGTTACGCCAAGCTCAGGATCCTCAGCTACTACTGCCCGCAGGCGACGCCGGGCTGCGTGACCCTCCTGTACGGATACCAGGGGGACGGGACGCGCCGCCTCACGGGCTGAGCCGGCGGGCGCGCGCCACGAGGGCGGCCGCGCCCCCTTCCAGCATGCGTCCCGCCAGGCGTCGACCCACGTGGGCCGCTTCGGACACCGGTCCCGACGCGGCATCCTCGATCGGCGGGCCACCACCCACGTCATAGACCGCCGCTTCGAGCCGCAGCCCATCCCCGGTTCGCCGGGCGCGGCCGGCGATGGGCACGCGGCAGCCCCCTTCGAGGGCAGCCAGGAGGGCCCGTTCGGCGGTGACTTCGGCGCGGGCGACGGGGTGGTCCAGCGCCCGGACGTACGCGGCGGCGGCGTCCTCGACGGCCCGGCACTGTAGCCCGAGCGCGCCCTGCCCCGGCGCGGGGAGCCAGTCCTCTCCCAGGACACAGGCCCCAGGGGGCCGAAGGCCGAGACGGCGGAGCCCCGCGGCCGCCAATACGAGTGCCTCGAAGCCACCTTCTTTCAGCTTGCGGAGCCGGGTGTCGACGTTGCCGCGGACGGGAAGCGGCTCGACGTCGGGCCGGCAAGCGCGCAGCTGGGCGGCCCGCCGCAACGAAGACGTACCGACACGCGCCCCGGCCGGCAGCCGCCGCAACGCCTCCATCCCGCCGGGGCGGCCCGCGGCGGGGACCAGGGAGCTTGCGACCACGAGTACGTCGCGAGGGTCCTCCCGAGCCGGTACCGCCGCCAGCGTCAGCCCTTCGGGCGCCTCGACGGGCAGGTCCTTCAGCGAATGCACGGCGACGTCGATGCGCCCCTCCCGGAGCGCCCGCTCGAGGTCTTCCGTGAACAGCCCTTTGCCCCCGATCGCCGGGAGGGGGGTCTTCCGGTCGCGATCCCCGGCCGTGGAGATGAAGTCGTAGTCGACGGACAGGTCGGGCCAGCGTCCGCGCAGCCGCTCCCCGACCCACCTGGCCTGCGCGCGGGAAAGCGGAGACCGTCGGGCACCGATGACCAACTGCCTCACTCCGCGCCCACTCCCGCCCGCCCCAGCACCTCAAGAATCGCCGCCCGGTCGACCTTTCCCACTCCCGTCAGCGGCATCTCCTCCACCAGCACGATCCGCCGGGGGTGCGCATAGGCGGGACCCCGTTCCAGCGTGTACCGCTTCAGCGCCTCGGCCGTCACCGCCGACTCCGAGACCACCCTGACCACGGCCGCGGGAACCGCGCCCTTCACGGCGTGAGGCACAGGCACGACGGCCACGTCCAGAACGTCCGGATGCGACAGCAGCAGATCCTCCACCTCCTTGGGATAGATGTTCTCCCCGCCGGAGTTGAACATATCGTCGGTGCGGCCGCGAAAGTGGTACCCCCGCGCCGTGAGTTCGCGCATCGCCGCTCGGATTCGTCCGATCGGTCGGACGGCATGTATCGCGGGCTCGAGTTCGCCCGCGGCCACCATGTCCAGCAGCCGCGTCAGTCCCTCACGGCTCCACCCGTCCGATCCGATGATCGTCTGCTCGAAGCTCCAGATGTATCGGATGTCGGTGGGCGGGTCGTAACCCGCGGTGGCCCCGCAGGTGACCATGCGACCCTGGTAGCGCAGCACCTTGAGGCTGGCGGCCCAGGTCGCCCCCCCGATGTAGTTGATGACGACGTCCACGCCGCCGGCGTCCGGGTCGCCGTAACGGGGTCGGCCCGCGATCTCTCGCACCTGCCTCACCATCTCGGTCGAGCGGGAGGGCAGCACATGATCGGCCCCGAGCGCGCGCAGGCACTCCTGTTTCCGGGCGGACCCCCCGGTGGCGATGACCCGCGCCCCGATGCGCTTGCAGAGCTGGACGCAGCAGGAGCCGACGCCGCCCGTCGCGCCGAGCACCAGCACGGTCTCACCCGGCTGCACCCGGGCGCGCTCCTCGATCATGCGGAGCGCGGTCCCGTACGCGACCGGAAGGGCCGCGGCCTGCTCGAACGAGACCCCTTCGGGGATCCGTACCAGGTTCTCCAGCGGGACGGCCAGATACTCGGCCGCCGCGCCGGGGGCCTTCTCGCCGAGCATGCCCCGGCCCTCGATCACCGGGTCGATCATGACCCGGTCCCCGACCTCCCACGCGGCCGCGTCCGTCCCCGGGCCGAATCCCGTCACCTCTCCCGCCGCATCGCCGCACGGGGTCATGGGGAGAGGGACCCGCAGCCCCGTGGTCCCGCCGAGCATCATGGGGTCGAAGCCGTTCAGCGCGCAGGCCCGAATACGAATGACGGCTTCGCCGGAGGCGGGTTCGGGAGTTGGGACATCGCCGACGTAGAGTTCGTCCACGTCTCCGTGGCGATCGTAGAGCACGGCCTTCACCGCATCACCCCACGATGGAAGAGTAGGTCCCGCGCCCCACCGCGCAGAGGCGGCCCTGGTCGTCGCGCACGTCCACGTCCGACACCGAGATGGTGCGGCCGTAGCGCCGCAGGCGGGCCGTGGCGAGGAGCCGGGGACCGGTGCACGGACGCAGGTAGTCGACCCGCAGCGAGATGGTGGGCACTCCGCCCCCGGCCCGCACCGCCACGGCCATGTCCCCGGCGATGTCGATCAGCGACGCGACCGGGCCGCCGTGATAGATCGTGCCGTCGCGGGTGAGATCGGGCCGCATCGTCATCCTGAGGACCACGGTGTCCTCGCCCAGCTCCTCGAGGGTGACCCCGAGCGCGACGATCGCCTCGGAGCCCGCGAGGATGGACTCGATCAGGGTCCGGGGAGAGGCGTCACCTCCCCTACCTCGCATAGTAGAGCAGGAGCAGGACGCCGAGCAGAACGGCCACCCAGATCACGGACGCACCGGTGGGCCAGGTGCGGGCCAGCACTCCGCCGGGACCCATGTACCGCCGGGCCGATCCCACCGCGCTCGCGGCCGTCGCCACGCCGCGTTCCGCCACACCGCCGCGCAGGGCCCAGGCGAGACGCCCCACGCCGAGCGCCAGGGCCTTGCCCGGCCGGCGATAGAACCAGTCCGCGTCGAGGTTCGTCGACGGCAACTCGTGCGGCTCGCGGTCCGACAGCCTCAGCCACACGAAGGCCAGCACCGCGAAGAAGATCAGCTGGGCCTGGCTGATCACGTGCGCGGAGGTGAACGGTATGTAGGTCACCTCGTAGGGCAGGTTCGGATACAGGAACAGCTGCGGGAAGCTCCCGTTGAAGACGCACAGGAAGGCCGCGATCCCCATCGCGATCAGCATGCTCCGCGGGGCCTCCTTGACCCGAATCCCGGAGTCCGGCGCGAAGAAGCCGTAGAAGGGGATCTTGATCCCCGCGTGGTGGAGCACGCCGGCGGAAGCGAAGAGGAGGAAGAGCCAGACGACATCGAGGTTCTGCTCGAGGGCCGCCGCCATCACCATCGACTTGCTCACGAAGCCGCTGAACAGCGGGAAGGCGGAGATCGACGCGGCGCCGACGATGCAGAGTCCCGCCGTCTTCGGCATGCTCTTGTAGAGCCCGCCCAGGTCGCTGCACTTCGTGGTGCCGGTCCGGTACAGCACGGCCCCCATCGACATGAAGAGGAGCCCCTTGAAGAGCACGTCGTTGAAGGCGTGGGCCACCGCTCCGTTCACGGCCAGCTCGGTGCCGATCCCGACGCCGCACACCATGAAGCCGATCTGGTTGATCATGCTGTAGCCGAGCACACGGCGCAGGTCGTTCTCGATCACGGCGTAGAAGATCGGGAACAGCGTCATGAGGACGCCGACGTAGATCAGGAGTTCGGTCCCCGCGTACCCCCGCGCCAGCGCGTACACCGCCACCTTGGTCGTGAACGCGCTCAGGAAGACGGCGCCGCTGTACGTGGCCTCGGGATAGGCGTCGGTGAGCCAGTTGTGGAGGAGTGGGAAAGCCGCCTTGATGCCGACCCCGAGGAGGATGAGGTTCGTCCCCAGCGTCCCCGTCCCCAGATGGTCGAAGGCGACCGACCCCGTCGCCCGCGCGTGGGCGATGATCCCGGCCAGGAGGATGACCCCCGACCCGACCTGCACGATGAGGTAGCGCATCCCGGCCCGGTAGGAGCGCTCCGTGCCGCGCGCCCACACGAGGAAGACGGAACTCAGCGCCAGCAGTTCCCAGAACACGAACAGCGTGATCAGGTCGCCCGCTCCGACGGCCCCGATCGCGGCGCCGGCGTAGATCAGCGCCGAAGCGTCCTCGAGCGCGCTTCCCGCGCGGCGGGCGAAGATGAGGCCGATGAGGGCGGCGATGTGGAACAGCCACCCGAACAGCCGGCTGAGCCCGTCCACGCGCACGAGGGTCAGCTCGTACGAGAAGATCGAGATCCGCCCGAACTCCCCTTCCCCGAGCGACACCAGCCAGATGAGGCTGGCCACCGGCAGGAGGAGGACCCAGGCGGTGCGGGCGCGCCCCCGGAACGCCGGGACGAGCAGCGCCCCGAGGATCATCACCGCGGCGGGCGGGAGGCCGGCCGGGAGACTACCGATCATAGTAGTCCTCGTCCCGCATGACGCCCTTCCGCAGCGCCTTCGCCGTGTAGACGATCGCCGTGTAGGCGAGGAAGCCGTACGCCGCGTAGAAGCCCGGCCATCCCTCCCAGTCGCGCTCCTGGTGGCGCCACTCGTGCCACCCCATCCCCTTCTGGATGAGACTCACGACGTCGAGCGCGACGACGACGGCGCACACGACGAACAGGATCGCGATCAGCCTCTTCCAGCGCTTCGGATCGTCGAAGTAGTGTTTCCGTCCGCCCGTGTCCGGTCTTTCCGGGGCCATGGCCATGACTAACCTCCGCCCAGGGGAGCGAGCAGGCGATACACATCGTCCGCGAGGAAGAAGAGGGCGATGCAGCCGAGCGCCGTGAACGAGAGCGCCGCCACGCAGAACGCCGGCGCCTCGTGGAAGCGCGGCGGCTCCGACCCATCGGCCGGCTTCGAGAAGAAGGCCCGGATGGGGATCGGTATGAGGTACGCGATGTTGAGCAGCGAACTGATCATGAGCACGGCGACGAAGACGATCTGGCCCGCGTCCAGCGCCCCGAGCGCGAGGTACCACTTGCTCCAGCTCCCGCCGAGCGGGGGGACGCCGATGACGCTGAGGGCGCCGATGAGGAACGCCGCCATCGTGATCGGCATCGCCCGGCCCAGCCCGCGCATGTCGCTGATCTCCGTCTTGTGGGCCGCGACGTAGATCGCGCCGGCGCAGAAGAAGAGCGTGATCTTGCCGAAGGCGTGCATGGCGATGTGCATGCTGCCGCCGATCACGCCCCACGCGTTGGCGAGCGCCGCCCCGAGCACGATGTAGGAGAGCTGGCTCACCGTGGAGTAGGCGAGCCGCCGCTTGAGGTTGTCCTGCGCCATCGCGACGAGTGACCCGACGATCACGGTGATCCCGGCCGCGTACATGAGCCACACGCTGATTCCGGTCGTGGTCAGTAGATCGAGGCCGAAGATGTAGACGACGACCTTCATGATAGTGAACACGCCGGCTTTCACGACGGCGACCGCGTGCAGCAGGGCGCTCACCGGCGTGGGCGCCACCATGGCGGCGGGGAGCCAGCGGTGGAACGGCATGAGCGCGGCCTTCCCCGTCCCGAACGCATACAGCGCGAGCAGGATGAGCAGCACCGAATCGCTCGCCCGGCCGGCGAGGATCCCGCCCTCGCGGAAGTCGAGCGTGCCGGCGAGGACCCAGGTCCACACCACCGCGAGCAGGAGGAAGCCGACGGAGGTCGTGACGAGGACGCCGAGGTACGTGCGCGCCCCCTTCATCGCCTTCGGCGTCCCGTGGTGCGACACGAGCGGATAGGTCGAGAGGGTCAGGACCTCGTAGAAGAGGAACAGCGTGAACATGTTCCCGGCGAGCGCCACGCCCATGGCCGCGCAGATGGAGACCGCGAAGCAGACGTAGAAGCGCGTCTGGTGCGCCTCGTTGTGCCCCCGCATGTAGCCGATCGAATACAGCGAGGTGACGATCCAGAGGCCGGACGCCACGAGGGCGAAGAGCAGCCCCAGCGGTTCCAGTCTCAGAACGAGGCCGAGACCGGGAAGCACCCACGCAAGCAGGACTGCGGGGCTGGCGCCGCCGGAAACGTGTGGTATGAGCGAGATGACGAACCCGAACAGCACCACGCCGGTGACGAGCGTGGCAGCTTCCCGCGCATTGGGCCAGCGGCCGAGCACCACGATGAGCACGGCGCCGGCCAGCGGAATCAGCAAGGCCATGTAGAGCGGGACGATTCCGCTCACGGGAGACCTCCCAGCACGGCCTCGGCCGCCTGCCTGGCGATACCCGCCGAATAGGTCGTATAGATGCCGAAGAAGACGGTCGCCCCGAGCAGCACCCAGGTCGGAATGAGCATCGAGAGCGGCGCCTCGCGCGCCTCGAGCGCCCGCTCACTCGGCTCCCGGAAGAACGCGGTCTCCACCACCCGCCACACGTAGGCGAGCGCGAGGAGCGAACTGAACAGCACGATGCCGGCGATGAGCATCCCGTCCTGTTCCAGCGCCGCCTGGATCAGGTACCACTTGCTGATGAAGCCGGCCGTGGCCGGCACTCCGATGAGCCCCAGACCACCCAGCGTCCAGGCAGCCATCGTCCACGGCATCACGCGCCCGATCCCGGCCATGTCATCGAGGTCGACCGAGTGCAGCCGCAGCATGACGCATCCCATCGCCATGAACAGGCCGCCCTTGATGAGCGCGTGGTTGAAGAGGTGCACGATGCCGCCCGTGAGCCCGGTCGCGGTGGCGAAGCTGATCCCGAGCACCATGTAGCCGATCTGGGCCACCGACGAATAGGCGAGCATCCGTTTCACGTTGCGCTGGAAGATCGCCACCGTGGAGGCGATGACGATTCCGGCGAGCGCGAGCGGCATGAGCGCGCGTCCGAGCCCCAGTTCCTCGAACGAGAACTCGAGGCCGAACACGCTGAACATGAAGCGGAGGAGGATGTAGACGGAGACCTTGGTCGCCGTCGCGGCGATGAAGGCGCTCACGGCGGACGGCGCGTACGCGTAGGCGTTCGGCAGCCAGACGTGCAGCGGGAAGAGCGCCATCTTGAGGGCGATCCCCACCGTGAGGAACCCGAACGCGACGAGCGCCGTGCGACTGCCCTCGGCAGCCGGCAGCCGCGCGGCCATGTCCGCCATGTTCAGCGTCCCCGTCATCTGGTACATGAGACCGATGCCGATGAGGATGAACGTGGCTCCGATCGTCCCCATGACGAGGTACTGGAAGGCGGCCGGCAGCGCCTGCCGGCGCCCCCCCTGGGCGATGAGCGCGTAGGAGGAGAGCGCCGAGATCTCGAGGAAGACGAAGACGTTGAACAGGTCTCCGGTGATCGCGATCCCGAGCAGGCCCGTGAGACAGAGCAGGTAGAGCGTGCAGAACAGGTAGTGCCGGGAAGCCGGGATCTCGTCCGCCAGGCTGCGCGGGGCGTACGTGAGGACGAGCGCGCCGAGCCCCGACACGAAGAGCAGCAGGAAGGCGCTCAACGCGTCGACGCGGTACTCGATCCCCCACGGCGCGGACCAGCCCCCGAGTTCGTAGGTGATGGTGCCGGTCGTGAGCACGTCGCCGAGCAGGGCGACGGAGGCCGCGAAGGTCACCCAGCACACGCCGATCGCGAACGGCAGCACGAGCGCGCGGCGGCGCAGGATGATGCACAGGGGCGCCGCGATGAGCGGGATGATGACCTGCAGGACGGGTAAATGTCCGCCCATCATCGCGCCCCGTCCTGCGCCTGGATCTCGTCCTCCTCGATCGTCTCGTACGCCTCGCGGATGCGCACCACGAGCGCGAGCGCCACGGCGGTCGTCGCCACGCCGACGACGATCGCGGTCAGGATGAGGACGCTGGGGAGCGGATTACTGTAGACCTCGATCCCCTCGGCGACGATCGGCGCGCTCCCGCCCGACACCTTCCCCACCGTGATGTACATGAGGAAGACCGAACTCTGGAAGATGTTGAGGCCGATGACCTTCTTGATGAGGTTGCCGCGCGAGATGACGATGTAGAACCCCGTCATCATCAGGAAGATGACGACCCAGTAGTTGTAGAGGCCGAGGACGGAATCGAGCACGGATTCCATCATGCGCGTCCCCGTCCCGCGAAGGTCGAATAGATCGCGATCATCACTGCGGCCACCGTCATCCCGACGCCCAGCTCGACGACGAGGATGCCGTAATGCTGCCCCGTCGAGGGGTGCGCGGGGGCCAGGACGCCGTACTCGAGGAAGTTCCCGCCGAGGAGCATCGTCACGACGCCGGTCCCGGCGAACACCAGGACGCCGCTCGCGATGAGGAGTTCGATCATGCGGGCGGGCGCGACGCGTCGCACCTCCGTGAGCCCGTAGATCAGCCCGTACAGCACGAAACCGGCCGCGAAGATCACGCCCGCCTGGAAGCCGCCCCCGGGCCCGTAGTCGCCGTGGAACTGCACGTAGAGGGCGAACAGGAGGACGTACGGGATCAGGAGCTTGCTCACGACGCGGAGGATCGTGTAGTAGGTCATGCCGCGTCCTCCTCACCCACATCGATCGGCCGCCGCTTGCGGCTGCCCCGGAGGAGGACCAGCACCGCGATCCCGGCCGTGAAGATGACGACCGTCTCGCCCAGCGTGTCGTAGCCCCGATAGCTGGCCAGCACCGCGGTGACCACGTTCGGGATGTGGATGTCCTCCTCGGTGCGCTCGACGTAGGAGGGGTGCGGGTAGTTGCTGGCCGGCGCCTCCGGATCGCCGAAGTGCGGCATGTCGAGCGTGCCGTACACGAGCGCGGCGCCCGTGATGGTGACGACGGCGAGCGGGAGCGCCGACGGGCGCACGGGCCGCTTCGCCCTGCGGGTCGTGAGCGCGAGCGTGGCGAGCGCGAGGATGGTTGAGATCCCGGCGCCGACCGCCGCCTCCGTGAAGGCGACATCGGGGGCATCGAGCAGGAGCATCCAGCCGGCCCCGAGGAAACTGAAGATGCCCATCAGCATCACCGCCGCGAACAGGCCCCGCATGCGCACGACGGCGATCGCCGTCAGGCAGAGCAGCGTCAGGAGGAGCGCCGTGACGATCTGGACCTCGAGCGCCACCGACTCGATCACGCGTCCTCCGTTTCGTCGACCCGCGGCCGGAGCCCCGCCCCGAGCGCCGCGTTGGCGAGCGCGTGCGTGGACGTGGGGCTCGTGATCCAGAGGAAGATGAGGATCGCAACGAGCTTCGCGGTCACGAGCCCGTGCGGAGGGAGGAACATCAGCCCGATGAGGATGAGCCCCGCGCCGAGCGTGTCCGTGAGCCCCGCGCCGTGGATGCGGGAGAAGAAGTCCGGGAGGCGAAGGAGCCCGATCCCCCCGATGAGCGCGAAGAGGGCGCCGGCGAGCACGAGGACGGCGCTCACGATCTCGAGGATCATGTGGCCTCCTCGCCGTCCTGGTCGGCGAAGGTCCCGTACTTCGAGAATCTGAGCACGGCGATCACGCCGATGAAGTTGATGAGAGCGTACACGAGCCCGAGGTCGAGGAAGTCCGGGCGGCCGGTGACGAACCCGATCACGGCGATGAGGAGCACCGTCTTCGTCCCGAACATGTTCAGCGCCAGGATGCGGTCGAAGACGGTGGGTCCCCGCGCGGCCCGGAGGAGTGCGAGTCCCATCGTGACGATGATGGCGGCGACGGCGGCGGCGAGGATCATCCGGACCCCTCGAGGCGCGCGACGCGCCGGTCCATCTCGCCCGTGAGGACACCGTCGGCGGCCTCGCGCGTGAGGGCGTGGATGGTCAGTTCGTCGCCGTCCGTGACGATCGTCACGGTGCCGGGCGTGAGCGTGATCGAGTTGGCGTAGATCGCCCGGCCGACATCCGTGCGCTGTCCGGCCCGCACCGTGAACACGCGCGGGCTGATCGGCAGCCCGGGCCTCAGGATGCGCAACGCCACGTCGACATTCGCCCGCGCGATCTCGAGGAAGAGCCACGGCAGGTAGAGGACGAGCCCGAGCGGCAGCTGGACCGGCGCGCCTTCGTCGTCCACGATCCGCATCCGGATGGAGATCGCGAGGACGAGCGCCAGCGAGACGGCACCGAAGCTCAGGAGCAGTGGGTCGTAGTGGCCCGACCAGAGGAGCCACACGGCCGCCATGACGACGACGAGCCCGGCGATGTACTTCACGCGCGGCCCCTGCGCGACGGCTTGTGAAGTCGGGCGAAGGACCCGTCGGCTCGAGTGGTTGGCGGCATGTGGCGGTCGGAAGCTGAGTGAACGTTCGGACTGCCCGCGTCGGTCGACGACAGAATGGCGAACCTCTCGCGCGAGCGCGAGGGGTCGCCGCCCGAGGGCCCGGGGTCGCCGGTCAGTCTACCACTGGGATTGGGCGCCATCGACGATCTGCTGCACGAGGTTCTCCAGCGCCACGATCAGGGCCTGCTCCTCCGTCTCGTCGCCGGGCTGGTATTCCCCGGTGCCGGTCAGGCTCTGCGTGCTCCAGATGATGAGGTTCTCCGCCACGTCGAGGATCTCCACCGAGACGCTCACCGTCACGCGGCGCTGGAATACGTCCGCGCCCACCCCGTCGACCGCGTTGAAGTTGACCGCTTCATCCGCATACCTGCGGATCTGCGCGGTGATGACCGCGTCCGCCTCCCCCTCGGAGGCGAGGCGCAGGCCGAGACGCTGGCGCGCTGCGGTGAGGAGTTCCTGCGACAGGGACTCGGCGAGCCCGAACTGGGTACTCTCGTTCTCGACCGGGGCCACGTAGACGGTGCGCAGGTGGCTGGGCAGACCGCCGCCGCCGGAGAAGCTGTAGCAACCCGCCAGCGCCGCGACGACCGCGAGCCCGATCATCATCCCGGATCGGATTCGGCAACACATAGAACCTCTCCTCGTAAGGCCGCGACTCCGCCGTCGCGCTCACCAACCGCCACTGGACCCCGGTCTCTTCCACCGCATCCCGGTACTCGGCCTCGCTCGGCCAGGCGGGATCCGCCCCCCAGTCCAACTCGATCCAGCGCTCGCGCCGCGGCCCCAGCCACTCCTCGACCCGGGTCAGGCGGTCGCCGGAGAGATGAAAGTAGCGCCTCCTCCCTTCCCCGGCCTCGAACTCGAGTACCCGCAGGTCGTCGCTCGCGAACCCGCTCGTCGGGGGCGCGTCCCCCGGCCGGAACACGCCCGCCATCGCGTAAAGGAAGACGCTGGGGGGCAACTCGACGCCCTCGAGGTCCCCGGAGGTCGCGAGATCTCCGTCGACGAGGGTCGCCTGCAGGCTTCCCTCCCCCGTCGAGAAGAGGTCAAGCCGGAAGCGGTCCGGGGGGTTCACGCGCGCGACCCCATCGCCCTGGAAGCTGCCCCGCTCGTCGGCGTACTCCCACTC
Source organism: Candidatus Palauibacter sp. (assembly GCF_965216145.1). GTDB lineage: Bacteria > Gemmatimonadota > Gemmatimonadetes > Palauibacterales > Palauibacteraceae > Palauibacter. Next base: position 3,313,834 of record NZ_OZ244149.1, on the reverse strand, counting down.
GAACACGACCCGGGTCGGCTGTTCGGTACCGGACGCCGCCCGGGCCCGGCGCGCGACCTCCTCCGCGTCGGCGATCGGGGCGCCCAGTTCGAAGCCCCCGGCGCAGGCCGCGCTTCCGAGCAGCACGGGCCACAGCGCCCGCCCCGGAACGTGCCTCACGCGGCCGACTCCTCCCCGGCGGCGACCGCCACGATTTCCCCCAGCCGCCGCTTCACATCCTCCGGAAAACGCCGGGGGCGGCCCCGGCCATCCGCGCATACGAGCCAAGTCCGGGCGCGGGCGAGCGTCGCGTCGTCCCCCGCGCGCGCGATCCGGTACGCGAAGACGATCTCCCGGCTCCGCACCCGCTCGAGGCGCGTGTGGATCCGCACCCGCTCATCGTAGCCGACGGGCACGCGGTACTCGACCTCGACCCGCGAGACGGGCAGCAGGAGCCCGTCTCGCTCCATTTCCGCGTAGGACATGCCGTGCGCCCGCATGAGCGTGGTCCGCCCCAGTTCGCACCACACGAGGTAGTGACGGTGGTGAGCCCGGCCCATCTGGTCGGTCTCCGCGTAGCGGACCCGGACCTCCACCGTCCCGGCGGCGTCTATCGGTCGCATCCGTCCAACATATGTGTGCCCCGCAGCGGGCGCCGAGACGCCGGCTTCCGCCCGCTTCCCTCCGGTTTGACGCGTCGTGCCCCGCCCGACGAGCTTCGGCGCATGTTCGAGCGCACCGTGGTCGTGTCCGACATCCACCTCGGCGCCGTGGCGGCGGAAAACGAGCGGGCCTTCCTCGCGTTCCTCGCCGAGGCGCACCGCTGGGGCGACGAGTTGCTCATCAACGGGGACCTGTTCGACTTCTGGTTCGAGTATCGACAGGTGGTGCCGCGCGGGCAGCTCGACGCCCTCGCCCGGCTCCGCGCGCTGGTCGAACGCGGCATGGCGATCCGCTTCATCGGGGGAAACCACGACGCATGGGGCGGGAGCTTCCTGCGGGACGAAGTCGGGATCGAGGTCCTTGACGGGCCGGTGCGGCTCACCGTCGGTGGGCGGCGCGCGTACGTCGCGCACGGGGACGGCCTCGGCGGCGCGGACCGGGGCTACCGCGCACTCAAGTGGGCGGCTCGCAGTCGCTGGGGGTCGGGCCTGTTTCGCTGGGTCCACCCGGATCTCGGGGTGCCGCTCGCGCGGCTTGCCAGCGGCACGAAACGGGCCCAGGCCCGCGAGAAGGGCGGAGACTCGCCCCGCGCGGACCGGCTCGCCGCCTGCGCGCGCGAGGTGCTGGCCGCGAACGCCGACGTCGACCTCGTCGTGTTCGGCCACGCGCACAGACCGGAAGTGTCGGAGGTGGCGCCGGGCCGATTCTACCTCAATGCCGGCGACTGGCTGCACCACAACAGCTTCGCCGTCGTCACCCCGACAGAGATCCGACTGGAGTCCTACACGGGCCCGGGCGGAGGCTGAGCACGCCCGACGGCCCGCCGGCGCGGGACCCGCCAGACGTCAGGGCAGAGCCACCCTGAAGCCGACGGTCACGCCCACCGACCCATCGAGCGGCGGAGCGACGATGGGCTCGAAGTCCCAGAACTGGGCCGACACCCAGGCATCGAGGCCGCTCAGGAAGGCGATGAATCCGGCGAGGGCCATCCAGTTCTCGCGCTGTCCGGTGCGGTTCGAGATCCGCTCCTCGTTCTGAGGCATCTCCTCCTTCGCCGCCGAGAGCCGCGCGTCCGACTTGAAGACCATGAACAGGAAGACCGCCTCGGCCGTGAAGTAGAAGGCGCCGCGCGACGGCTGCCCGACCTCGAACTGCCCCCAGCCGGGCAGGACCAGGGAGCGGCCGAAGGCGCCGAGGGGAGAGATCGGCGGGCGCTGCTCGGCCGTCAGGGTGTCCGCGACGGCGACCGTGTCGGCCGTCGCCACCGTGTCGACCGCCGCTTGCGGGGGTGGAGGATCCTGTGCCGACAACGGCCCCGGACCCGCGACGCGGCAGCACAGCAGAACGAAGATGGCGGGAACGTGTGGGAATCGAACCCACCCGGGACGCGCGAACGCCCCGTAACGGTTTTGAAGACCGCAGGCGACACCAGTCACCATCCGCTCCCGTTCATCCGTCGTCAGCCGGGATGCGCACGCGCGATCACCTCGATCTCGACCCGGGCCCCGAGCGGGAGCGCGCCCACGGCCACGGTGGAGCGCGCCGGGTACGGCGGATCGAAGTGCCTCGCATAGATCTCGTTCACAGCGCCGAAATCCCCCATGTCAGACAGAAAGATCGTCGTCTTCACGACGTCGGCGAAGGTGAGGCCCGCCTCGTCGAGCACCGCCCGCAGGTTCGCCATCACCCGCTCGGCCTGGGAGGTGATATCGGCTCCCACCATCGAGCCGGTGTCAGGATCCAGCCCGACCTGTCCGGCCGAGTAGAACAACTCGCCGGCCCAGTATCCCTGCGAATACGGGCCCAGCGCCGCGGGGGCGTGATCCGTGTGGACCGGTCCTGTCTGCATCGGCATGGCTCCTTTCGGGGGCGCTCGGTCGGCTTGCGGCTGCTTGCATCGCAGTGGTGGGAACGGGTAACCTCGCCCGTACGCCCCCGCTGGAGGCGGATGTTGCGTTCGAGCGCGTCCTGGCGGTCGGGCGAAGATACGTCTATCCCCGGAAGAGCGCCAAGCAACGTGCCGGAGGCCTCCGCCAGACGATTTGCGGCAAGACTCGTGCGCGACGCCGTCGTCGGCATCGCGCTCTCCGTACAGGCCTACTTCGCTCTTGCCCTGCGGCTGCTCAAAGCCTGTGTGAGCCAACCGTTCTACCGGGCCGACCTGGTTCAGCAGATGGACACGATCGGGGTCGGCTCCCTCTTCATCGTCATACTCACCGGCCTCTTCACGGGCATGGTGCTGGCCCTTCAGGCTTCGTTCGAGATGGCGCGTTTCGGGGCGGAGATCTACATCGGACGTCTCGTCGGCGCGAGCACGATCCGCGAACTCGGCCCGGTCCTCACGGCGCTCATCGTGACCGGGCGGGCCGGGGCCGGCATGGCGGCGGCCATCGGGGCCATGCGGGTGACCGAACAGGTGGATGCGCTGCGCACCATGGGCGTGGATCCCGTCCGCAAGCTCGTCGCGCCCCGCTTCCTCGCCGCCCTCGTGATGCTCCCCGTGCTCACGATCATCGGAGACCTCGTCGCGATCATCGGAGGCCTCCTGATCGCCGTCCTCAAGCTGGGCCTGACGCCGCAGCTCTATCTGACGTCGCTGTACGACAACCTCGCCCAGAGCGGCTTCGTGCTCGGGGTGATCCCCACCGATCTGGTCCAGGGGCTAGCCAAGCCCTTGGTCTTCGGCGGCCTGATGGCGCTCACGAGTTGCTTCCACGGGCTGCGGACGCAGGGCGGCACGGAAGGGGTCGGTCGCGCGACGACGAACGCCGTGGTCACCACGTCGATCCTCGTCCTCGCCGCGGACTACTTCATCACCCAGATCCACATCGTCATCTTTCCCCAATGAGCGACCGGCCGAGCGACCCAATGAGCGACCGGCCGAGCCCCGGCGGAGCGGAGCCGGGGACGGAGGCCTTCGAGGCCGAACTTCGCGAAGAGATCCGCCGCGAACTGGGGATGCAGCGGCGCGCCCCGGAGCGGCCGGAAGAGGTCGAACTGCGGGATGTGTGGCTCTCCTTCGGAAGGCACGAGGTCCTTCGCGGGGTCTCGCTGGGCGTGGCCCGGGGGGGTACGCTCTGCATTCTCGGGGGTTCCGGGGTCGGAAAGTCCACGGTCCTGCGCCTGATGCTCCGCCTGCTCCTCCCCGACCGCGGCGAGGTCCTCATCGAGGGCCGCGACATCAGCGCGGTCTCGCGAATCGAAGCGCTCGCGCTGCGTGAACGGATGGGCATGGTGTTCCAGGGCTCGGCGCTGTTCGATTCGCTGAACGTGTTCGACAACGTCGCCTTCCCGATGTACGAGCACACCGAACTCGGAGAGGAGGAGATCCTCGAGCGGGTGGGGGAGGTCCTGTCCTTCGTCGATCTGGAGCCGGCCGAGGTCCTCGGGCTGCTGCCCTCCGAACTCTCCGGAGGCATGCGAAAGCGGGTGGCCATCGCACGCGCCATCGTGCACAAACCCCCGATTCTCCTCTTCGATGAGCCGACGAGCGGCCTCGACCCCATCACGACCCGTACGATCGACGAGTTGATCATGAAACTCCGCCGCGAGTTGCATGTTTGTGCGGTCGTCGTCACGCACGATGTGCGCTCCGCCTCGCGGATCGCGACCGAGACCGCGCTCCTGAAGGACGGAGAGATTATCTTCCAGGGGACGCCCGAGGAGATGCACGGGTCGAATGACCGCTATGTTCGGGAGTTTCGGAGCTAGCACCGGCGCGGAGGGACCCCGCGCCGGACGGGGCGAGACGACCCGAGAGACCTGTCGTCAGGACGACGGAGCCGGACGATGAGACGATCCAAACCGATTACGTGGGATCAGATCCGGGTGGGGATCGTCCTGATCTTCGGACTCGTGGTGCTCGCCGTGGGCGTCTTCTTCATCGGCGAGGTCGGGGACGTGTTCTCGGAACGGTACCGGCTCGTCACGTTGATGGAGTCGGCCTCGGGGCTCCAGCCCGGGGCGGTCGTGCAGGTGGCCGGGCGCAACGCGGGCCAGGTGGAACGCGTGGAGTTCATCCCTCCGGCCACCCGCGGAGAATCGGACATGGCGATCGCGATCTGGATGGGGGTGAACGTGTCGGTGCGAGAGCAGATTCGGCACGACTCACGCGCCCGCGTGCGGACGTTGGGGCTGCTCGGAGACCGGATCATCGATATCGAACCTGGCTCCGCCGACTTCGCCGTGCTCGCACCCGGAGATACCGTCGAATCCGCGCCGGCGCTGAGCTTCGACGAACTCCTCGGCGAGGCCGCCGACGCCGTGCGGAGCCTCACGGACCTTTCGAACGGCCTCGGGGCTACGCTGGCGCGCGTCTCGGACGGCGAGGGCTCGCTGGGCCGACTCCTCGTGGACGAGACGCTCTACGAGGGCCTGGTGGAGCTGAACGCGCAGCTAGGGGCCGTGTTGGGTCCGGTCGCGGAAGGCGAGGGCCTGCTGGGCCGCCTGCTCGGCGACGAGGTCATCTACGAGCGGCTCCTCACCGCGACGGCGCGCCTCGACACCGTGACCGGGGCGATGGCGTCGGGCGAGGGGACGCTGGGGCGACTGCTTGCCTCCGATTCCCTCTATCGGGCTCTCGCCTCCTCTGCCACCCGGGCCGACTCGCTCCTCGGTCTCATCGAAGGCGGCGAGGGAGCCATCGGCCGCCTGATCGGAGAGGACCTGCTGTACGAGGAGTTGCTCAAGGTCGTGGTCGACCTGAACGCGTTCCTCGCGGAGGTGCGGGCGAACCCGGGCAGGTTCATCCCCCCCGTGAGGGTCTTCTAGCTACTGCTGGAGGTCGTGCAGGGTCTCGAAGTCGATGACCTCGAACTCGCGTGCGCCGGCCGGCAGAATCGCGCTTGCGGACTCACCCTTCTTCTTGCCCAGCAGTGCGCGGCCGATGGGCGACTCCATCGAGATGTCGTTGTTGTCGAAGTCGATGTTGTCACCGATCGTAAGGGTGAAGCACTCGATCTCGTCGTCCGCGACATCCCTCACCCGGATCTTCGACCCGAAGCCGACGCGGTCGGTCGGAACATGTTCGATGTCGAGCTCGCCGAGTTGCGACATCCGCCGCGCCAGGTAGTCGAGCCGCGCGCGCACAAAACCCTGCCGCTCGAGCGCCGCCGTGTACTCGGAGTTCTCCCGGAGGTCGCCCTGCGCGACCGCCTTCTCGATCTCTCCGGGGAGGATCACGTTCAGTTCGTGGAGAAGCGTCTCCGCCTCTTCCCCGATCTTCCGCTGAAGCTCCTCGATCATCCGAACCTCCTCGACTCTCGCGGGCCGGCCGAAAAAAAGCCGAGGCGCTCCCCTGAGGGGAGACGCCCCGGGCCGAGTGGAGGCGGCGGGAATCGAACCCGCGTCCGCGAGCCCATCCGCCACGGCATCTACGTGCGTAGTTCGCGATCAGGTCTCGTCCCGTACGGGTTCACGAACAACCCCTCCCGGGACCAGCCGCGCTTACGGCTTGCGCCGCGTCTCGCCACCCAGGCTCACGGCCCGCCCGGATGGCCAGCCCGATTTGTCGACGTCCGCCAGGAGGTCCTCGGGCCCGGACCTCCTGGAGACGGGCTACGCAGTATTACGCAGCCAGAGCCAATCCTTCGTCGGCACTTGAAGTTTTCCCGGTGTTTTACGAGGCCCCGGGCACCTCGGCACGCTTCCGCGGCTTCCAGTTCACGCGTCGAAGCCATGTCGCCCCCGTTCGTACGTTATACGGTCGTTTCTCTTCGCGTCGCGCGCAAGTTGCGCCGATTCTTTGACAGCCGGAAAGCGCCACGGGTATACTCGAAGCTCGCGCTCGCCGGGTCCGGTCGAGTTTGCCGATCAGCACCGATTGTCCCCGCGGGTTCGCGGGGAGGAGACTATAGATCCAAGTGCATCTTCGAGAATTGTTCGTACCGTCCGCCATCAAGCTCGACCTGGCGGCCGAAACGAAGGACGAGGCCCTGAAGGAGTTGGTGTCGTGTCTGGGTCTCGACGAGAAGTCCGAGGGGATCCTGTTCAAGATGTTGAAGCGACGGGAGAACCTCGGGTCCACCGGGATCGGGCGCGGCATCGCGATTCCGCACTGCCGATCCCTCGTGGTGACACGGTTGCGCGTCGCCTTCGGGCGGAAGTTGTCGGGCCTCGACTTCAAGGCGATCGACGAGAAACCGGTGCGGTACGTCTTCCTGATCGTCGCCCCGCCGCTCGAGGTCTCCAACCAATACTTGCCGGTCCTGGGGAAGATCGCGCAGTTCAGCAAGGAGCCCGATGTGCCGGAGGCGCTCGCTGAGCTCTCGACGCCCGAAGAGTTCATCGAGCTGCTGGATTCGAAGGATGTCTGAGTCCCTCCCCACAGCGCCCGATCGCCCGCGGCAGGAGATCTGAAATCACCATGCACCCGCAACTCGAGCTGCTCCTCGAGATCCAGGACCTTCGGATGCAACGCCGCGGTCTCGCCGATGGCACCCTCACGGATCTGGAGGCGGACGTCTTCGACATCAAGATCGAGGACGCCATTCGATCGCTCGACGAGAAGGTCGAAGAGTTGGAGGGGCGTCTGGACCGCGGTGTCCGTGCACGCTACCACCGGATCGCCGACAGCGCCCCGCGCGTCGTGGCGCCCGTCCTGAACGGGATCTGCTATGGGTGTTTCGTGGCCCTCTCGACGGCGCGGGCTTCCGAAGCGGACCGGAATCTGCGCGTGGATTCCTGCGAATACTGCGGCTGCTTCCTGTACCACCTGGACTGACCCTCAACTGCGGGCCGCGAGCACCCTCCCCTCGGCCGTCCGCCGCGTCACGCCTTCCCGGTCCAGGAATTCCAGCAGCGGGATCAGGTATTTGCGCGACAGGGTGAACGCCTCCTTGAAGCGGGTCGGCCCCGACGGCGCGCCGTCGGCGAGGAGTTCGAGCACGCGCGCCTCGAGGGCTTCGAGCGCCGCCACGGAGACGTGGAGTTCGGGGGTGACGGCCCTCGTCGTTCCGGCCTCCCGAAGGAGACGGAGCAGGTCGTCGAGGAGCGGGCGTGCGAGTCGGAGCGTCTTGCCCAACTCGGTCACGAGCGGCGGCTGCAGACCGGCCTCCACGATCATCGCGGCGAGTCGGTCGCGCGCCGCCTCTTCCGCCTCGGTGAGCCGCGGGAGGTGGCCGGGAAGCGCGAGGCGGGGGCCGCTCTCGACCAGGCGGCCCTCCGCCAGCAGCTGTCGCACGGCCCGCTCGACCAGCTCGCCATCGCAAACATCGGTGAGAGCCGACCGCACGGCCTCCTTCGACACGGCGGCGGCGCGGCGGTCGGCCGCGTGCAGGCGTGCGACCGCCCGCTCCACGGCCTGCATGGCTTCGTCCGCCGCTTCGGCCGAGAACCAGCGGGCGCCGATGCGCACGCAACCCGCCTCGTCGGCCGCGGCCTCCAACTCGGCGGCGGGGCGGCCGAGCCTTACCGGCGCGGGCGCCACGAGCAGACCGAGCAGTCTTTCGAGCCTTACGCTCGCGGTCAGAGCCTCTGCGGCGGTGCCATCGAGCACGCAGCGCCACGCGGCCGTCCGCTCCGGCCAGTCGGGCGGCGGATCGAGTTCCGCGATGCGCACCCCGCCGATCGTCGACACCGGCGAGTAGAAGCGGAGGATCGCCCGGTCGCGCGCCCGGGCGAGCAGCGGCGCCTCCAGCGCGAGTACGGCCCAGGCGGCTTCGCCCGGCAGGATCGGTGCCCGGTCCGCGGTATGCAACCGGGCCATGACTTCGCGGGTTCCGAGGTAGACGCGCAGGCGCTGGCCGTGCGTGAGCGGCCGGTCGCGAGCCCCCAGCGCCCGCAGGCGCACGCCGAGCCGGTCGCTCGGCCTCCATTCCGCACGGTCGACGAGCACGCTGCCTCGCTCCACGGCGTCCGCCGAGACGCCGACGAGCGCGACGGCGCACCGCCGACCCGCCGCCACCTGTGGCCGGGGATCCTCGTGCACCTGGAGGCCGCGTACCCGTGCGGACGCGTCCCCGGGGAAGAGGCGCAGTGTATCGCCCACGCGCACGCACCCGCTCCACACCGTGCCCGTGACGACCGTCCCCGTACCCCGAATGGAGAACGACCGGTCGACCGGGAGACGGAAGAGATCGTCCTCGCTCCGCCTTTGAACCCCGGCCACCAGGGACTGCAGGGAGCTTCGAAGCGTCTCGATCCCCTCCCTCGTGACGGAGGATACGGGGACGATCTCCCAGGAAGCGCGAGCGGAGTCCTCATCCAGGAGTTCCCGCGTCGTCTCGGTCGCGAGTTCGAGCCACTCGGCGTCCACCCGGTCGCTCTTGGTGAGGGCTACGACCCCCCTCTTCACGTCCAGGAGCCGCGCGATCGCGAGGTGTTCCCGCGTCTGCGGCATCGGCCCCTCGTCCGCCGCCACGACGAGGAGCAGCACGTCGATCCCCGTCGCCCCGGCGAGCATGTTCTTGAGGAAATCCTCGTGGCCCGGGACATCGACGATGCCCGTCTCGAGGTCGGGATCCAGATCGAGCCGCGCGAAGCCGAGGTCGATCGTGAGTCCTCGGCGGCGCTCCTCGAGCCAGCGGTCCGTCTCGATCCCTGTCAGCGCCCGGACGAGGGCCGTCTTGCCATGGTCCACATGGCCGGCCGTCCCGATGACGATCCCGCGACGGTCGCTCACGACGCCTTCACGTGAGGCGGCTCAGGAAGGGGAGCGATTTCAGCGTGGCGCCTTCGGCGAGGTGGTGGCGGATGAACTCGGCCAGCCAGAGTCCCTGGTTCCCGATGGATCCGGCGTCCGCGGCGGGGAGCCCCTCCACCAGCCTTCGAAGGGCGTCGAGTTCGCCCGGGGTGAGTTGCGGGCCGCCGGGTCCGCACGACGCGCACCGGAGTCCGCCGGCCGCGAAATCGAAGCGGACGGACCCGCCGCCGATCAGCCGCCGGCAGCCGACGCACCGATCGAGTTCGGGTCGGAAGCCGAGCGTGTCGACGAGCCCCCATACATGCTCCAGACCGCCCGCCGGATCGCCTTCCCGCACCTTTCGGTGCAGCCCGTCGAGGCCCCGCGTCAACATCCGGTAGAGTTCGATGTCGCGATGCTCGGGGGCGAGTCGCATCACGAGTTCGCACAGGACGGAGGCGACCGTGAACAGTTCGATGGACCGGTCGAGTCCACGACGGACTCGCACCAGTTCGAAATTCGAGAGCGTGTGCAGGTCGCGCCCGTCCTTCGTGAAGAACGTCGCCTCCCCCTCCACGAATGGTTCGAGCAAACCTCCGAAGCGGCTCTTCGGACGCAGGGCTCCCCGAGCCAGCGCCGAGCACGGCCCGAGTTCCCACGTCATCAGCCGCAGGATCTTGCTGGTTTCGCTGTACCGGTACGTCTGGAGGACGACCGCGCGGGTGGTGACGAGGCTCACCCGTCTCGCTGCTCCGGCCCTGCCTCAGCGCATCAGGATGTCGGTCGCTCCCGCCCCGACCGCGACGTCGGCGATGAACTCGCCCGTCGCTTCGAGGAGGACGAGGCGTCCCTGCGAAGCCGTTTCGTAGGTCGCACAGAGCACCTGGCTGTCGACGAACGAGGTGGCGACCCGGCAACTGAGGTTCGACCCGTCCCGGTCGAGCGGCTGAATGGGGTTGTCCGGCCCGCGGTCGAAGTGCCGGGTGGAGAAGTTGAACGACAGGATGTCGGTCTCCGCCGTCCCCGGCCCCTTGGTCCGCACGACGTAGATGAGGCCGTTCCGCCCCGGCTCCATCGAGACGCCGTTCCCGCCGAGTACGTGCACGTCCTGCACGTCGCGGCTGGACATGTCGATTTCCACCAGGCGGCCGTCGCCCGCGGGGGCGGCGGTCACGGAATCCAGACTTCCCCCGGCCAGGAAGAGGAGGTTTTCCTGGAGCGCGAGGGCCTCTGTCGCTCCCACGGTCCCCTCCGGAAGCCTCACCTCATCGAAATAGCTGCCGCTCACGAATTCGTGCAGTACCACGCGGGATGGCCCGATGGGCCGACCGTCTCCTTCGTCATCGAGGTTGCCGTCCATCGAGACGATGTAGAGACCCGCCGGCACGGCCCGTTCCGGGAAGGTGCCGACGCCATCGATGAGCAACTGCGCGGTCGGGCTGCCCGGAAACGCGATATAGATCCCGTCCCGCCCGCGGGAGGGCACGAGGGCACCCAGCGTCCCGCTCGCGTCCGCGACCACCGTCGGCTTTGCCGGGTCCACGGCGGCGTTGTCCGGGAACATCGCGATCGCCTGCTCGCCGGTCGAGAAGGATCCGAAGATGACCTGGCTGCCACCCGGTGACTCCGAGGTCGTCACCCACAGGTCCTGGAGGAAGTCCGCGGTCTCGCCGTTGAACCCGGCGCCCAACTGAATGTCCCGGCCGAACGGAACGAGGCGCCCGTCGATTCGATTGAACTGCTGCAGCGTCCCCGAAATCGAATTGAGGACCGCCACCTCGGATCTGTCCGGCGTGATCGGGCCCCCGTTCCCGTCCGGCCCGGTCGATTCGTTGCACCCGGCCGCGACGGCGGCCAGCAGGCATACCCGCACCCATTCGCGCTTCCGCATTCTCTTCTCCTCTTGTGGCCCGATGTCGCAGGTACGCGTTGATCCGCCACGCACGGGACGGGGCGCGCCGCATGCGGCAACCTCCGGTCCCGAAGTGTGGCCGCCCGAGACGTTCCTCGCGACCCCCGTCAAGTGTAACGTCCGACGACCCCCAAGTCGCGACGCGGCTCCCGCGAGTCGGCCTCCCGGGGCCGCGCCCGGACAGGCAGCACCGAATGACCCAGTTCCCCCAGCGGCTGAACGCTGACCTCGCAACCATAGGCCTCGCCCAGCGCGGGTGAGAGCAGGACCTCGCCGGGGCGGCCTGCCCCGACGACCCGCCCCCGGTCAAGGAGGATCAGCCGGTCGGCGTACCGGCTCGCGAGCTGCATGTCGTGCGTGATGCAGATGACGGTGAGCGCTTCTTCACGCACCCGGGCCCGGAGCGCATCGAACACCCAGAGCGCGTGCCGGAAGTCGAGGTGCGCGGAGGGCTCGTCGAGGACGAGGACACCGGGCTCCTGCGCGAGCGCGCGGGCGAGCTTGGCGCGCTGGCGTTCTCCGCCGGACAGTTGTGCGAGCGGACGCGACGCGAGGCGCTCCAGGTCCGCCCACGCGAGCACGCGGTCCGTGACCTCCCGGTCTCGGGCTCCGAGCGCCGCCCAGGGACTCACGTACGGGTTGCGACCGAGTTCCACGTAGGCCCGGAGGCTGCTGCGGAGGGCCTCGGGCGGCGCGTCCTGGGACACCACCGCGACGCGGCGGGCCAGCGCTCGGCGACCCCACTCCGGGAGGGACCGGTCGTCGAGCCGCACCGAACCCGCCGTGGGCGCGAGGATGCCCCCCAACAGGCGCACCAGGGTGCTCTTCCCGGCCCCGTTCGGACCGATGATGGCGGTAAACGCGGCCTCGCGGAGTTCAAGCGTGACCTCCCGAACGGCCGCATCCGCCGCGCCCGGATACCGGAACGTCACGCCGTCGAGGCGGTACGCCGTCCGGACGCCTTCAGCCATGGGTCCGCTTGAGCAGCACGAGGAAGAGCGGTACGCCGATGAGGGCGGTCACGACGCCGACCGGGAGTTCCAGCGGCCGGAGCGCGGTTCGGGCCACCATGTCCGCCAGAACCAGGGCCGCGGCGCCTCCGAGCGCGCCGAGCGGGAGAAGCGTGCGGTGGTCACCGCCCCACAGCATGCGGGCGCCGTGCGGCACGACGAGGCCCACGAAACCGATCACCCCTGCCGTGCTCACCGCCACCGCGGCCAGCAGCGATGCGATCAGGTAGGCCGCACGCTTGATCAGTTCCACGCGCGCGCCCAGGTACGCGGCCGCTTCCTCTCCGAGCGCGAGCGCGTTGAGATGCCGCGACATCCCGAAGGCGAGCGCCCCGCCGACGAGCGTCGTCACGGCGAGGATGATCGTCGACTCCCATCCCGCCCGCTCGAGGCTCCCCATCGTCCACAGGATGGCGGACCGGGTCGCATCCGCCTCGGCCACGGAGAGCAGGAGCATCACGCCCGCCCCGAAGAAGGCGGCGACGACGACTCCCGCGAGGATGAGCACGTGCGTATCCAGACGACCGACCCCGAGGGCGACGCGAAACACGATCGCGATCGCGACCAGCGCTCCCGCCAGCGCGAAAGCCGCCGTGCCCGCGGGGCCGAGCGCCCCGCCCAGCACGGTCAGCGCGAGGACCGCACCCAGCGCCGCGCCCGACGAGACGCCGAGCAGGTACGGCTCCGCGAGCGGGTTGCGAAGGAGGGCCTGGAACAGGGTACCGGACACCGCCAGCGCGATCCCGGTGAGCACGGCGGCCACCACCCGGGGGAGACGCAGCGAGAGGACGATCGTCCGCGACGAGGGATCGACATCGAGACCCGCGAACGCCCGCCACACCTCCGCCGGAGACACGGTCGCCGCACCGAACAGGAGCCCGAGGAGCATCGCCCCCGCGAGGAGGACGAGGAGGAGGAGCGCCCCGCGGCCGGGCCGCCTCACGAGGGGCAGGGAGGGTCGGAGGGCGCCGGAACGTGCGGGAGGACCCCGTGCAGCGCCCCGGCGATGGCCCACGCCGCCTCGGCCACGCGCGGCCCGAGGCGGGTCACGAGGTCCCGATCCAGCGTAGTGACGCGCCCGGCGGAAACCGCGGGGATGCGCTCCCAGCCGTTCCGGCCGGCGAAGTCGGGCTGCCGGTCCAGCGCCTCCCCCGGCACCGCGACGAGGATTCGTTCCGGATCCCGCTCGATGATCGCCTCGAGGCTGACCCGAGGCGAGGCCGCGTCGAGGTCGCCGAAGACGTTCGTCGCGCCCGCGACCGCGAGGAGCGAATCGATGAAGCTGCCGCGCCCGATCGTCATCGGCGGCTCCGCCCAGGCGTCGTAGTAGACGCGGATGCGCAGCCGGCCCTTCGTCGCTGCCGTCGCCGCCGCGAGCCCGCGCTCGATCCGGTCGACCAGCACGCGCCCGCCCGCCGGACACCCGACGACCTCGCCCAGGCGCAGGATGTTGCGTCGCAGGTCCTCCAGGGTGTCATGCCGCAGCGCGAGGGTCGGCACCCCCAGCCGCCCGAGCCGCTCCCGGCTCGTTCGGTTCGCCTCCCCATCGTAGAGGATGACGAGATCCGGATTCCGCGCGACAACGGCCTCCATGGCGGGGCGGATTCCGTCGCCCACATCCGGGATGCGCCGCGCCGCGGGCGGATACACCCCCCAGCGCGTGCGGCCCACGATCCGGTCTCCGGCTCCGAGGCCGAAGAGGATCTCCGTCGCTGCGGGAACGAGAGAAACGATGCGACGGGGGTCGGCCACCGGCCGTGCTCCCTCGGGCTGCCCGCGCCCCCCCGGTTGCGGAGCGGCACAGGCCGCTGCGGCAACGGCCAGCAGAAGGTGCGAAGCGAATCCGGCGTGTCGTTTCATCCCCGCTCCCGAATCGAGCGGGGCGCAGCGATGGCCCATGCGGCGGCAGGCCGGCCCCGCTCTTCCCGCGAAGAGCTTGCGTAGGGGCATGGAGGAACACGTCTCCTGGCTCGAGGCTCTTTCCGCGCTGCGACGCGGGCCTCTCACAGTGGCGGGGCCGCGCCGGATTCTCACCGGCTTCCGTTTGCCCGTCCATGTCTCCGAGCGTGGCCGGAAGATGCGCGCACCGCGATGGCACCCGCAAGCGAGCCCCGGCGGAGGGACGCTCAGGGCTCGAAGCGTCCGAAGTCCTCCGGATCCAGGTTCTTGAGGTAGTCGCTGAGCGCCTCCTCCGAACTCGCCGCCTCCCCGGTCTCGGAGACACCCCGCGGGTCGTCGGCGAGGTCCTCCGCGGCGTCCTCCAGACCCCCCTCCGCGATTCCGAAGGGAGAAGTCTCCAGCAGACCCTCCTCCGCATAGATCGGGGCCTCGGCCCGAAGGGCGAGCGCAATGCTGTCGCTGGGGCGCGAATCGATGGAGATGAACTCGCCGTTCCGGCGGAAGACGAGGGATGCGTAGTACGTGTTGTCGATGACCTTCGTGATGAGGACGCGCACGAACGCGCTTCCGAGCCCGCGAACGACGGCGTTGAACAGATCGTGCGTGAGGGGGCGGGCGAACCGGACGCCGGCCAGTTCCATCGCGATCGCGGACGCCTCCCCCGGCCCGATCCAGATCGGGAGGATGCGCTCCCCCTCCTTCTCCTTCAGGATGACGACCGGCGCGCCCGAGGTCCGGTCGAGCCCGAGGCTGGCCACCGTGACCTCGCACATGGTGCTCTCACTCACGCGGACGCCCCTCCGACCGCCGTCATCCCGCGAGCGCCTCGACCTGATCCGTGCGTTCCCACGCGAACCCTCCGTCCCTGGCCCTCCGACCGAAATGACCGTAGGTGGCCGTCCGGCGATAGATCGGGCGGCGCAGCCCCAACCGCTCGATGATCGCACGCGGTCTCAGATCGAAGACTTCCGATACGCGACGGGCCAGTTCGCCGTCGCTCACGTTTCCGGTACCGAAGGTATCGACCATGACGCTCACGGGTTCCGCGACTCCGATCGCATACGCGAGCTGGACCTCGACCCGCCGGGCAAGACCCGCCGCCACCAGGTTCTTGGCGATCCAGCGCGCCGCGTAGGCCGCGGACCGGTCCACCTTCGAGGGGTCCTTGCCGGAGAAGGCGCCGCCCCCGTGCCGCCCCATGCCTCCGTACGTGTCCACGATGATCTTCCGGCCCGTGAGCCCGGCGTCCCCCTGCGGTCCGCCGATCTCGAACCGGCCCGTCGGGTTGATGTGATATCGGACCTCGTTCCGGTCGTGCAGCTCCGCGGGGAGCACCGGGGTGATGACCCCGTCGATGATCGCCTCCGTGATCGCGTCCTGCCCGACACCCTCGTCGTGCTGGGCCGCGACCACGACGGTATCGACCCGGACAGGCTCCCCATCGCGGTATTGGACGGACACCTGGGCCTTGCCGTCCGGCCTGAGCCACGGGATTTCGCCGGACTTCCGGACTTCGGCGAGACGCCGCACCAGCCCGTGTGCCAGCATGATGGGCCGCGGCATCAATTCGGGCGTCTCATCCGTCGCATACCCGAACATCATGCCCTGGTCGCCGGCACCGCCGACATCCACGCCCTGCGCGATGTTCTGCGACTGCTCGTCGATCGCGGTGAGGACGCTGCACTGGTCGCACTGGATGCCGTGCTCGGCCCGCGTGTATCCGATATCCCGCAACACCGAACGGGCGATCTCGGAGATGTTGATCTTCGCACGGGTCGTGATCTCTCCCGCAATCAGGACGAGTCCCGTCGTCACGAGTGTCTCGCAGGCGACCCGGCCCTCGGGGTCTTCCGACAGGATCCCGTCGAGGACCGCGTCGGAGATCTGGTCGGCGATCTTGTCGGGATGGCCCTCGGTGACCGATTCCGAGGAGAACGGTTGTGTCCCCTTGACCAAACTGGCTCTCCGAATCAGAGGTTTGCGCCGTGCCGCTGCTTTGCGCGGGGCGGCCAAGATAGTGGCCGCCGGGCACCCCCCAGGCAACGTGGCCACGGACGGCCATCCGTCGCAGGCGGCTAGGGCATCGAGAGCGACGGAGGACTCGAGGGGACCGCCTCCGCCAGATAGCCGCTCAGCTGTCGGCGCAGTTCCGCCCCTCCAGCGGCGAGGGCGCCGCTGGCCCAGACCCGCTCCAACTCCGCGGTGGAGAGCAGGCCCACGAGTTCGCGCACCTCCAGGATCGACGCGGGGGCGAGGCTGAAGTCCCGGTAGCCGAGGGCGAGCAGCAGGGCGAGGCCGATGGGGTCGGCCGCCAGATCGCCGCACACCCCGATCTCGAGCTCCAGGTCGCTCGCGGCGTCGAACACGCGGCGATAGCTGCGCACCATCGCCGGGTGAAGCGGGTCAGACAGGTGCTGCAGCCGCGCGTTCCCGCGGTCCACGGCGAGCGAATACTGGGTCAGGTCGTTCGTACCGAGGCTGATGAAGTCGAGGTGGCGTCCGACCAGATCGAGCGTCTCCGCCAGGGCCGGTGTCTCCACCATGACGCCGAACGGAACCCGCCGCGGATGACCGAGTTCCTCCCGCACGCCGTCCACGATCTCCTTCGTGCGCAGGATCTCCGCCTCGGAAATGACGAAGGGGACGAGGATCCGCATGCGGCTCTCCTCCCCGCCCGCCCGGATCGCGGCGCGCAGCTGGTTCCGGAACAGCGCCGGCCGGTCCAGGCACACCCGGATGGCGCGCCACCCCAGATACGGATTTGCTTCGGGTGGAATGTCGAGGAAGAGGGGGAACTTGTCGCCGCCGATATCGAAGGTGCGCAGCGTCACCGGATGTCCCGGGAAGCCCTCGACGACCTCACGGTAGGCCTCGTACTGCTCCTCCTCGCTCGGGATCACGCGCCGGCCGATGACGAGGAACTCGGACCGGAACAGGCCGACCCCCTCCGCGCCCACGCGGCGCGCGGCGGGGACATCGTGGGGCTGGTCGATGTTCGCCCGCAGGTGCACGCGCTCCCCGTCGGCCGTGAACAACGGGCCGCGCTCGAGCCCGATGTCCCCGATGTCCGAAAAACGCCGGACTCTCCGGACGTGCGCCGCCACCTCGGCGGGCTCCGGCCTCAGGACGACCCGGCCGGTGCCGCCATCGAGGAGCACCGCATCCCCATCCGCGACGCTCGCGAGACCGCGCCCGAGTCCGACGACCGCCGGGATGCCGAGCGACCGCGCGAGGAGCGTGCTGTGCGACGTCCGGGACCCGGACCCGCTCGCGACGCCCAGCACGAGATCCGGATCGAGCCGGACCGCGACCTGCGGCGTCAGGTCTTCCGTCACGATCACCGCCTCCTCCTTCGGGAGCGCGAGCGGCTCTCCCTCGTGACCGGCGAGACGGGCGAGCACGTGGGAGCGGATGTCCCGCAGGTCGGCGAGGCGGTCCACGACCATGAGGTGCCCCACGTCCAGGATCGCGGTGCGGAGTTCCGTCAGGCGCCAATCGAAGGCGCGCTCCGCGGAGAGGAAGTTCTCGCGGATGTAGCGGATGGTACCCGATACGAGATCCGGATCCGAGAGGATGAGGATCTGGGGGTCGAAGATGTTCGCCTCGACCTCGCCCAGCGAACGGGCCGCGCGCGCGCGTGTGTCACGGATGCGATCGGCGGCCCATCGGAGCGCTTCCTCCAACCGTTCGACCTCGCGTTCCACCGCGTCCGCCGCGATGGTCCGGTGTTCGGGCCGCCACGGGCGCGCCTCGAGCCGCCGGACCGACCCCAGGGCCCGGCCCGGAGAAGCGCCGATGCCGTGGATTATCTCTCGCACGGGGGCTCCGTACCCGCTCCGTCCGTGACGAGTTCCTCGGAAAAGCCCGACGTCACGAGCGCCATGAGGGCGTCGACGGCCGACGCCGCCTCGGACCCCTCCGCCCGGATGCGAATCGAGGACCCGGCCTCCGCGGCGAGCATCATCACGCCCATGATGCTCTTCCCGTTCACTTCCATCGCCTCCTTCTCCACCCACACTTCGGCATCGAACCGGCTGGCCAGTTTCACGAACTCGGCCGCCGGGCGGGCGTGCAGCCCCAGCCGGTTCCGAATACGAACCGCTCCTTCGTGTCGTGTCTTCACAGATACCCTTCGCTCCGGTCGAGCGAACGATTGGTCTCGGGCCGCACTTCGCCGGGGGTGCCGGCGGCCATCCACATGCTCACAGGAACCACGCCACGCAGGCGACGAGCAGGCTCGCCAGCGCGACCCGCGAGATGTGACGGGGCACAACATAACCACTCAGCCCCGCGCCGACCGCCACCCCCACGATCCACGGCGACGGCGCGCCCCCCGGGACGCGCGCGACGAGGATGGCGGCGAGGGCGCCGATGAGCACCTGGCTGGCGAGGACGAAGACCCGCGCGAGCCTCCGGAAAGGAACTCTCCTCAGCGCGGCGCCCACGCCACGGCCCGCCTTCCATCCGCATCGCAGCCCCCAGAGCCGGAGCGCGAAGTGTCCGAGGTTGTACACGACGAGGAAGCCGGCGGCCGCCGTGACGGCATCGAATCCGAGGAGGAAGGCGATGGCCGCGGCGGAGGCGCAGAAGGGGCGCCAGCCCGCCCACATCGTTTCGTCTCCCAGCGCCCCGAGGGGGGCCCGCAACGCAGAGCGGAAGCGCAGCAGAGTGTCGGGATCCTCCCCCTCGTGCTCGAGGCGCGCCAGGGCGCCGATCGCGACGGGAGCCAGGTAGGGGTGGGCGTTGAACGGGCTGGCGTGACGTTCCAGGGCCGCGTCGAGGGCGGCCGGGTCGTCCGCGTGGATCCGCGTCAGGAGCGGCGAGAGAGCGAAGGCCATCCCGGGTCCGGTCATCGTCCGGTGGTTCCACGACCCCTGGATGGAAAAGCTGCGCAACAGGGCCCGGGCGAAATCCCGACGTCGCGGCCTCACGCGAGGACTCCCGCGAGCAGGGCGCCGAGCAACCCGCCCGCTGCCAGGCCCGGCCAGTCGCGTCGCCGGGTGCCGAGGGCCCGCGCGGCAACCCCACCCATGCCGGCCAGGCCGATCGCGGCGAGGGCCGGCGACCACGCGAGGCCGAAGCTGCCGGGCGGCTGCGTCGAGAGGAGGCGCACGAAGAGCACGGATGGCACGAGCAGCGAGGCGACGAGGAGCGCCCCCCGGGCCCCGTCCATCAGCATGGCCAGCCTGTGGCGCCGCGCGAGGGCGGCCGCGCCGCCGCGGGCGCGGCCCGACGAGGCCCAGAGGCGAGCCGTCGCGACCCGGAGCACGGTCACCGAGTACGCCCCGGCCCAGCCGATCGCCCAACCGCAGACGACGGCGGCCGGCACCCCGATGACCGCACCGGTCTGGGCCATCCCGTACGCGGCGCCGGCCGTGAAGGCCGCCGGCCCGGTCTCGGCGTGCCGCGCGCCGCCGAACGGCGGGTGGCGGGACAGGACGATTTCGAGCCAGGTGCCGACGAGGAACCCGCCGGCAGGGGCCCCGAAGAGGAGCCCGCCCAACGTGGCCGCCACGATCGGCCGTGACCACATCACCTGGGGCCAGGACACCGCATCCAGACCGACGATGCTCCCCAGGGCGCAGGCGAGCAGCCAGTCCCCGAGCGAGAGTTCGATGCCCATCATCGGGGCTCGAGATCCCTGAGCGGCACCGCGCGCGCCGTGGGCACGTCCCGGGCGGACACGACGCCGTGGCGGCCGATCGCCTTCAGATCCTCGAATTCGTCGCGGGACAGATGGAGGTAGTCGAGGATCTTCCGCCGTCCCGGTCCGTCGTGCAGGCCGCCGACGTTGACCGCGCGGCCGTCGAGGCAGCCGTACTCCGCCAGCGCCCGCATGGTGGCCGTATCCCGGGTCAGCAGAGCGCCCCGCCCCGGGCGCGCCTCGAGTTCCGCGAAGCGCCGCGCGGTCTCCAGCGCCGGAAGGAACTCCGCGGTCGCCTCCCGGCCCAGCGCGCTGGCCCAGATTTCCTGCTCCCAGTCGCTCGCGGCGAGCACCTCATCCACGATCACGTAGAATTGGAGCCCGAGGCGGTTGCCCCAGCCGACGATCACCTGGCCATGGATCAGCCGCTCGTCGATTCGGAAGAGCTCGAAGGGCATGCGCTTCTCCCGGACTCAGCCCGTCCGGGCGGAGAAGCCCGGGTGGGCCTGCTGCCCGCCCTGCCCCTTTCGGAGCAACCGGGCGACGAGGACGTCGAGCGGCAACTCCCGGTGGAAGACGAAGTCCAGCAGCATGGGGAGGTTGACGCCGGTGATGCAGGCGGCATCCCGGTTCTCCCTCACATGCCTGAGGCCTGCCACGGCGCAGCTTCCTCCGGCGAGGTCGACGAAGAGGAGGGTCCCGTCGCTCCCGACCGCCTCCCGGATGGCCTCGCGCAGCGCATCCGGCCCCAGCCCTTCGTTACTCACGGGTCGCAGCGCGTCAGTCACCCCGCTGATCGTCTCCACCGCGGCCACCAGGGCGGGAGCCAGTTCCGCGTGCGCCACGACCACGCCCCGGACGCCCTCACTCATCGTCGGACTCGAGGTAGTCCTGCACCGGCCGCATGCGCTCGATGAGATCCCGTTCGAAGGCCGTCGCCGGGTCTTCCCCCGAGTACCGGAGGAGGTGGTTCATCGCCACCACCTCGGCGATGACCGTGATGTTCTTGCCCGGATTCAGAGGGATCCGGATTCTCGGCAGCTTCACACCCAGGATCTCGCACTCCTCCGTCTCGAGACCCGTCCGGTCGTAGTCGTCGCGCGCGCCCCAGACCTCGAGTTCAACCACGACTTCGATCCGCTTCTGCTGCCGCACCGCGCGGATCCCGAACATCGCCCTCACATCGATGATCCCGACCCCGCGGATCTCCATGTGATGCCGCTGGTGTTCGTGGGCCCGCCCGAGGAGGATGTCGCTCTGCCGTCGATGGACGAGGATGAGGTCGTCGGCGACGAGCCGGTGCCCGCGCTCGACGAGGTCGAGAACGCACTCGCTCTTCCCGCTGCCGGATGGGCCCGTGAAGAGAAGGCCGATCCCGTACACGTCGGCGAGTGACCCGTGGATGGAGGTCCGGGGCGCGAACTCCTCCTCGAGGTAGGGCTGCAGCCGCCGATAGAAGTCACCGGTCTTGAGCGGCGTCTCCAGGAGCGTGACCCCCGCGGAATCGGCCGCCGCCAGCAGCTGTCGCGGCGGTTCCTGGCTCTTGGTGACGAAGGCGCACGGCACGCCGGAGCGGAAGACGAACTCGAGCGCGGAGGCGCGCTCGGACCCGGTCAAACTGTTGAGATAGGCGATCTCGGTCTGGCCGAAGATCTGGACGCGCTTCGCGACGAAGCGCTTGGTGTATCCGGCCAGCGCCAGCCCCGGCGAAGAGACCTCCGGTACGCGGATCTCCCGTTCCAGCCCGGACTCCCCCGCGAGGACCGCGAGGGAAAAGGCCTCCTTCTTGCGCCGCAGGAGCGACGCCACCGTGAGCGTCACCCGGTCGCGCCATCGCCGTCGAACGGATCGCCGAAGAGTTCGTCCAGGGGGGGGGCCGCGTGTTCACGGTACCGGTCGTGATTGCGGCGCAACTGGTTGCCGAGCTTCTCCGTGAGCCGGTCCAGCGCCGTGCGCGGATCCGGCCCCTCGGCCTCGCCGTGCACGGGCCGTGCACGGTCGACGCTGACCACGGCCGCGGCCCGCACCGACAGCTTCTCGCGTGTGAACACGATTTCGGCTCTCGAGGCGCGCGGCTCGAAACGCTCCAGGCGCTGGAAGCGCGCCTCGATGACGTCGCGAAGGTCCGACACATCCGTGTTGCGCGCGGTGATGATGGTTTTCATCGATCCTCATCAAGGTTGTCGATTGTGTGGTAAAGGTGCGCTTCGGTCTCGTCCGCTGCACGGGACCACGAGAAACGGGCGGCGTGCGCGATGCCACCCTTCCCCAGCCGGTCGCGCGTGGCCGGGTCCCCCAGAACCCGCAGGAGCGCCTGCGTCCACGACTCGACGTCTCCGTGCCGCGCGAGGAGTCCCGATCTTCCCTCGTCGACGGACTCGCGCAACCCCTGTGAATCGCTCGCGATCACCGGCGTCCCGCAGGCGGCGGCTTCCACATTGGTCATCCCCCACCCTTCCTTCGGCGAAGGATAGACCACGGCCCACGCCCGGCGTAGCCAGCCCACCTTCTCCTCCTCCGAGACGTACCCCAAAAGGCGCACGTCCTTCCCCGGCTTCCCCGGCGAGTAACGGGCCGCGAGTCGCCGGAGTCGGGCCTCGTCGCTGCCGCGCCCGACGATCACGAGCTTGACCCCGGGGATCCGCTGCCGCAGCCGGGGGAGGACATCGAACAGGATGTCGAGGCCCTTGTATCGCTTCAGACGTCCCACATAGAGCAGCGTCGGCTCCTCCGCACGATCCCGCGGGGTCCCGGGACGATACGTGTCGTGGTCCATGCCGGGGGGGATGACGGTGATGTCGCGCGCGAGGAGGCCGCGCTTCGTGAGATCGAGCGCGGTGCTCTCGGAGATGGCCTGGAAGGGACAACGCCGGTAGACGCGCGGGATCGCGCGCTCCGCCGCCCACACCGCCGCCGCAACGGGAAAACGCGCCTCCGCGAAGGCGGTCGCACCGAAGAGATGCGGGACGAGGGCGACCACGGGCACGCCGGCCCACAGCGGCGAATAGAGCGGAATCTTGTTGATATCCTCGACCACGAGGTCCGGCGCGAAGCTCCGTACGGTGCGGACGGCCGCGCTCCGGGCCCGCGCCGCGTAGCTGTACCGGCCCCCGACGCGCTCGACTTCGATTCCGTCCAGCCTCGCGAAGCGTGGCGCCCCGAGCCACCCGCCGACGACGGCGCGCACCTCGTGCCCCCGATCCGCGAGGCGGCCGTAGACCTCGTGCAGGTGGAGTTCGGCTCCTCCAGCCTCCGGGTTCTCCCGATCCTGCCAGTTGAGGAGGAGGATCCGGAGCGGTCGAGCCCCGGGGTCGCTCAGGGCTCGACCTCTCCCGCCTTCAGGACCGCGTCGAGGACCCCGTTCAGGAAACGGGGGCTGCCGGGGCTCCCGTACCGGTGCGCCAGCTTCAGGGCCTCGTGGATCGTCACCCTGGGCGGCACATCGTCGAACCAGCGCAGTTCGGCGATCCCGATGCGAAGGATGTTTCGATCGATGGCGTGCAGGCGTTCGAGTCGCCAGTTGGAGGCGTGCCGCACGATCGCGGCGTCGATCTCGGCGAGGTTGCGGCCCACCGTATCGAGCAGGCGCTCGACATGGGGCCGGTAGCGCTCTGACATCGTGCGGTGCGCCAGCGTCCGCTGCGCGTACGCCAGCGGCGTCCCGTCGCCGCCGAGTTCCCAGGCGTAGAGCAGGTTCAGCGTCCAGCTGCGCGACCGCGAGCGGACGTGTGTACGGGCGGGGCGCGTCATGCGTTCAGCCGCCCGCGGAGAGCGGCCATCTCCAGCGCCGCCCGGGCCGCATCCACGCCCGCGTTCCCGAGTTCGCCGCCGGCTCGGGCCAGCGCCTGCTCGATGTTGTCCGGCGTGAGGACGCCGAAGCCCACCGGGACGCCCGTGTCCAGTTGCACGCGCGCGAGGCCGTCGGCGGCCCCCCGGCTCACGTGGTCGAAATGCGCCGTCTCGCCGCGAATCACGCAGCCCAGCGCCACGATCGCGTCATAGCCCCGCGCGGCCGCTTCGCGAGCGGCGAGGGGCAGTTCCCACGCCCCCGGCACGAACACGGTGTCGAGGTGTTCCGCAGCCACGCCGCCCTCGACGAGGGTCCGCGCCGCGCCTTCCAGCAATCGTTCGGTCACCGCGGAGTTGAAGCGGCTCACGATGACGCAGACCCGCCGTCCGGCACCGTCGACCGCCGGGTCGCCGGGGGGAGCGTCCGACTTCGTCCTCACGCGGACCCGGAGAGGTGTCCCAGCTTCTTGCGCTTGGCCTCGAGATAGGGGATCACGCGGTCGTCGACGGGGCCGAGGTCCAGAGGGATGCGGTCGCTGATCACGAGACCGAAGCCCTCCAATCCGGCCAGCTTCTTGGGGTTGTTCGTCATGATCCGAATCGAATGAAGGCCGAGATCGGCGAGGATCTGCGCGCCGATGCCGTAGTTGCGGAGATCGGGCGGGAAGCCGAGGGCCTCGTTCGCCTCGACCGTGTCGTGCCCCTCGTCCTGCAATTCGTAGGCCCGGAGCTTGTTCAGCAGCCCGATCCCCCGTCCTTCCTGGTCCAGGTAGACGATGACCCCCGCTCCGCATTCGACCACCAGGCGCATCGCGGCTTCGAGCTGACCTCCGCAGTCGCAGCGGCGGGAGTGGAAGACGTCCCCCGTGAGACACCGGGAGTGGACGCGAACGGGCACGTCCGCCTTCCCCGCCACGTCGCCGCGGATGAGCGCGACATGCTCCCGTTCATCGACATCGTTCGCGTACCCCACGATCCGGAAGTCCCCCCACGGCGTGGGGAGTTCGGCTTCCGCGATGCGCCTCACGAGGCTCTCCGTGCGCAGCCGGTGCGAGACGATGCCGGCGACCGTGATGAACGGGATATCGTGCCCGGCCGAGAACGCCTCGAGCTCCGGGCGGCGCGCCATCGTTCCGTCGGCGTTCAGGATCTCGCAGATGACGCCCGCCGGCGTGAGCCCGGCGAGTCGCGCCAGATCGACCGAGGCCTCGGTCTGGCCGACCCGCTGCAGCACGCCCCCGGGCTTGGCCCGCAGGGGGAAGATGTGACCCGGCCGGATGAGATCGGAGGGGCGGGTCTTCGGATCCACCGCGACGCGGATCGTCCGGGCCCGATCCTGGGCCGAGATCCCCGTCGAAACCCCGAAATCCTGCCGCGCATCGATCGATACGGTGAACGCGGTCTTGTTCGGGTCGGTGAGCTTGGCGTTCGTCATGAGCGGGAGGTCGAGCCGGTCGGCGATCTCCTCCGGCAGGGTGAGGCAGATCAGCCCCCGCCCGTGCGTGCACATGAAGTTGATCGTCTCGGGCGTGGCCGATTCCGCCGCGCAGACGAGGTCGCCTTCATTCTCGCGATCCTCGTCATCGGCGATGATGACCATTCCCCCGCTGCGAATGCGTGCGATCGCAGCTTCCACGGTGTCTGTAGGCATATCCGTCAGCCGAAGTCAGTGTTTCGGGTTCATGCGAAGTGGCGCCCGGCCTCAACCCTCCGCCGGCGTCGAGTACGGGCGGACGGCGCGAGCGACGTACTTGCCGATCAGGTCCGCCTCCACGTTGACCCGCGCGCCGGGAGTGAGGCGCCCCAGAGTGGTGTGGGTCCATGTATAAGGGATGATCGCGAATCGCGCGATGGCGCCCGCGAGGCGGTTCACCGTCAGACTCACCCCGTCGATCGCGAACGAGCCCTGCGGTACGGTCACGGTTTCGATCCCGCCGGGGAGGGTGATCTCCAGACTCCCGGATGAACCCTCCCACGAGGCCGCAGCGACCGTTCCGACGCCGTCGACATGTCCCTGCACGAAATGGCCGCCCAGCGGGTCTCCGGCCCGCAGCGCGGGCTCCAGGTTCACGGCGTCGCCGACCCGCCAGTCGCCGATCGTCGTCCGCGCCAGCGTGGCTTCCACCACATCGACGCCGAACGCTTCATCGCGGGGGTGGATGTCGACCACCGTCGTGCAGACGCCCGCCAGGGAAACGGAGTCGCCCGGCTCCAGTCCGTCGAGGAAGGGGACGCGGGCGATCGTCAGCCGCAGGCCGTCCGCCCGCTGCTCCCGGTCCGCCACCTCGCCGACCGCCTGCACGATGCCGGTGAACACTTGCCTCGACCGCTCAGAGCCGGCGCAGTACTTCGTCGAGTCGCCGGTGCTCGAACACGATCCGGGTGTCCTGCCCCAGCGATTCGCGCTGGACCGGACGCCAATCGCCCGGCGACGAGGGGCCGAGCCCCGGAAACGCGGGTACCCCTCCATCCCCGAAGAAGACGGGGGCCAGGAAGGCGTGGATTCTCTGGACGTGGCCCCTGCGCAGCGTCGCCGCGGCGACCTGCCCCCCACCCTCGATGAGGACGGAGAGGACGCCGCGCATGGCGAGTTCGTTCCAGACCGCGCTCACGCTCAGGGAGTGCTCGTCGCGCCGCGGCACTCCAATCACCTCGGCGCCCGCGTCCCGGAGCGGCGCCGCCCGCTCCTCGAAGCCCTCCGCCGCGGCATCCGCGAACACCCACACGGGCGCCTGTTCGACGGTGCGCACGAGCTGGCTTCGCGTATCCAGTTTGAGGGTCGTATCCAGCACCGCCCGCACGGGGGGGACTCGCGGCTGCTCCTCTCCCCGGGCCGTGAGGAGAGGGTCGTCGACCGCCACCGTCCTGCGCCCGATGAGGATCGCATCGTGGCAGGCCCGCAGGCGGTGAACTTCGTCGAGCGCCCGTATCCCGGTCACGGGGGTTCGGACGCGCTCCGCCCCGAGCTTCGCGTCGAGAGAGAGCGCGAGTTTCAGCGACGCGAAGGGAACCCACTCCTGGTGGAACCAGAGGAATGGCGCGTTCAGCCGCTTGGCTGCGGTGCCCTCGATTCCGATCTCGACATCGAGACCCGCCTGCCGCAGTACCTCCGCCCCGTGGCGGGCCTCCGGATTGGGATCGCGGCAGGCGATCACCACGCGCCGGATGCCGGATCGGATGATCGCGGCGGTGCACGGCGGCGTTTGCCCCGTGTGGCGGCACGGTTCGAGGCTCACGTACAGCGTCGCGCCCGCGGCGCGAGCGCCCGCCTCCCGCAACGCGACGACCTCCGCGTGATCGCCGCCGTACTCGCTGTGCCAGCCGGTCCCGAGGACCTGCTTCCCCCGCGCCACGACCGCCCCGACGAGGGGGTTGGGCGACACCCGGCCCAGCCCCCTGCGGGCCAGGGCCAACGCCTCGCGTATATGCCGGACATCCTCGGTGCGGCTGGGCGGGGCACCTGCGATCGGGTCGAATCCGCGCACGGTCACACCCCCTCCAGCCGGACCCTTCCCGTGCCCTCGACGAGTTCGCCGCATACGAACGCGTCGCAGCCCGAGGCGCGCGCCTGGTCCAGCACGGGCCCCACATCTCCGGCCCCGACGATGGCGATCATGCCGACGCCCATGTTGAAGATCCGGAAGAGTTCCGCCTCGTCCGCGAGGCTCTCGCGCGCGATGACCTCGAACTCGTGGGGTCGCCGCCACGCGTCCGTACGCACGACCGCGTCCAGGTCCCCGCCGATCACCCGGTCCAGGTTGCCGGGAATCCCGCCGCCCGTGATGTGGGCCAGGGCCCGAATCCGGCCCGCGTCGAGGCTCGGTGCGAGGATCGGGAGATAGCTCCGATGGGGGCGAAGCAGGACCTCGGACACCGACGCCTCGCTCCCGGGGAAGGGGTCGTGCACTCCGAGCCCGAGCCGTCCGAAGAAGAGCGCGCGTACGAAGCTGTAGCCGTTGGTGTGAACCCCGCTCGAAGCGAGTCCGATGAGGCGATCGCCGGCCGAGAGCTCCCGTCGGGTGAGTTCCGGCCAGGCGACTTCGCCGACGATGAACCCGGCGAGGTCGTACTCGCCCTCGGCGTAGAAGTCCGGCATCTCCGCCGTCTCGCCGCCGAGCAGCGCGCACCCGTTCTCGCGGCAGGCCTCCGCGAGGCCGGTCACGACACTCGTGACGGTGTCCGGATCCAGGACGCCGCAGGCGACGTAGTCGAGGAAGACCAGGGGCCGGGCTCCTTCGACGAGGATGTCGTTGACGCAATGGTTCACAAGATCCGCGCCCACCGTATCGTGGCGGTCCGCCATGAACGCGATCTTGAGCTTCGTCCCCACGCCATCGGCGCTCGCGACCAGCTCCCGGCCCGGCGTCGCGCGGAAGCGCCCTCCGAACGAACCGAAATCCGAACTCACCGCGTCGGTCCGGGTGCGGCGCACGAGTTCGGAGAGGCGCGCCTTCGTCGTGCGCGCCGCTTCGAGGTCCACCCCCGCGTCGCGGTACGTCAAACCGTCCTTCATGTCTCCACCCGTCGAGCCGGCATGTCGAATGTCGTCATCTCCCGGAAGCTTCGCACCCGCTCCTCCACCTCGGCCGCGGTGAGCCGCGCAATCCGGCCCGCCCCGAAGGCTTCGCACGCGAAGGAACCGAGGGCACACCCGTACACGATCGCACGGCGCAATTCCGAATCCGTAACTGATCGGCAACGGGCCAGATACCCGAGCAGCCCGCCCGCGAACGCGTCACCGGCCCCCGTGGGGTCGACCACGTCCTCGAGCGGGAAGCCGGGGCCGAGAAACATGTCGTCGCCGGAGAAGAGGACGGCGCCGTGCTCGCCCTTCTTGATCACGACGTGCCGCGGCCCCCGCCGCTGGATCCAGCGTGCCGCGCGGGTGAGGTTCGGCTCCGCGGAGAGTTGCCGCGCCTCTTCGTCGTTCAGGGTGAGGAGATCGATCTTCGAGATGACCTCCCGCAGCCGCTCCGGCGCCCGCTCGATCCAGTAGTTCATCGTGTCGCACGCGACGAGCCGCGGCGCGGCGAGCTGGTCGAGCACGCTCAGTTGGAGCGCGGGGTCGATCGCGCCGAGAAACGCCCAGCCGGCACCCCTGAACGACGCCGGGAGGGTGGGCTCGAACTCCGAGAACACACCCAGTTCGGTATATGCGGTATCCCGCGTCTTCATGTCCCGGTGGTAGACGCCGCCCCAGCGGAAGCTCCGGCCCGGCCGGCGCTCGAGACCCGTCAGGTCGGTCCCCCGTCTCCGGAGGAACTCGAGTTCCGCGGTCGGATAGTCGTCTCCGATGACCCCGACCAGCTGGACCGGGGCGAAGAGCGACGCCGCGGCGCTGAAGTTCACGGCGGTGCCCCCGACCACTTCGCGGCGGTGCCCGATCGGCGTCGTGATCTCGTCGAGCGCCACGCTTCCGACCACGAGGATCGGTGCCGGCCCGACGTGGACGCCGTTCCCCGCACTCTCCACGGCCGTCACGCCGCCGCCCGCGAGAGCGCCTCGGGGGCCGACAGGCCCAGCGCACGAAGACCGTTCCGAAGCGTGATCTGCACCGCGCGAGCGAGCCGGATCCGGGCGGACCGCTCCCGCACGTCGGCCAGGATCCGGAGCTGCGGGTCCAGGTTGCCCTGGTGATACCACGCGTTGACCAGCCCGGCGGTCTCCTCCAGGTAGGCGCACACCGTGTGAGGAGCCCGACTCTCCGCGGCCGCCGAGATGACGTCCGGAAGCCGGAGGACCGCCATGGCCACGCCACGCTCCGCGCCGGTCCCCGGGGCCGTCGGCGCTTCGAAGTCGGCTCCCACATCCTCGGGGCGCATCCCCGCCTTCCTGAACACGCTGCACATGCGGGCGTGCGCGTACTGGACCTTGTACACGGGGTTCGCGTCGGACGTGTCGAGGGCCAGATCGAGGTCGAAGTTGAGGTGTACCTCGGGGCGTCGCATGAGGAAGAAGTACCGCGCGACGTCGGGCCCGGTCTCGTCGACCAGCTCGCCGAGCGTGACGAAACGGCCGGCCCGCTTGCTCATCCGGACCTCCTTCCCGCCACGCGTGATCGTGACCAGCTGGATGATGAGCACCTCGAGCAGGTCCGCGCGCTCCAGCCCCCCGAGCGCCGCCAGCATGCGCTTCTCGTGCCCCTGGTGGTCGGCGCCCCACACGTCGATGGCGAGATCGAAGCCGCGGCTCGCCTTGTCCAGATGGTACGCCAGGTCCGGCAGGAAGTAGGTGAAGGAGCCATCGTTCTTGATCAGGACGCGGTCCTTCTCGTCGCCGAAATCCGAGGTCCGGAGCCAGGTCGCCCCCTCCTCCCGGTACGTCAGACCCCGCGCCGCCAGGCGTTCTAGGAGGCGGCCGATCGCGCCGGAGTCGTACAGCGACCGCTCGGAGAAGAAGAGGTCCATCTCGACGCCGAACCCGGACAGGTCCCGCGCCTGCTGCTCACGGAGGAGCCGCACCGCGTCCTGCCGGAAGCGGGCCCGGCGGCCTTCCGGCTCGAGCGAGGCGAGGACGTCGACGCCGGCCGTGTCGCGGATCTGCTCGGCGACCTCCCTCACGTACTCGCCGTGATACCCGCCCTCGGGGACGGACGCCGAACGGCCGGCCGACTCCTCGTAGCGGGCTTCGACGGACTCCGCCAGCAGTTCGATCTGCCGCCCGGCGTCGTTGATGTAGAACTCCCGCGTCACCTCGTGACCCGTCCATTCGAGGAGAGAAGCCACCGCGTCGCCGAGGGCGGCGCCGCGGCCGTGCGCCACGTGCAGGGGACCCGTCGGGTTGGCCGAGACGAACTCGACGTTCACGCGCCGGGGCGGGACGGCCCGACTTCGGCCCCAACGCGTATCGGCCTCCAGGATGGCCGCCAGCCGGGGCCAGATCGATTGGTCCGAGAGCCGGAAGTTGAGGAAACCGGGGCCGGCGACCTCGGCCGTCTCGATCCCGGCCGCATCCCGGTCGATCACCTCGCACACGCGCTCCGCCAGGCTGCGGGGTGGCTGACCGAGCCGCCGCCCGAGGACGAGGGCGGCGTTGGACGCCCAGTCCCCGCGGGACGGATCCCGCGGCCGCTCGAGGGTCGGCGAGAAGCCCTCCGGGGCTCCGGCCGCGGCGAGCGCGGACTCCAGCGCCGCGGAGAGGCGGGCGAACGCGGCGTCGTGTGTCACGAGGCGGCGCCCCGGTCGCGCCGTGGCTTCGTGTCGGTGCTGCCGCCCTCGGCCTTGCCACTGCCGTCGCCCCCGGCCGCACCGGACTTCGACGCTCCATCGCCAGCGTCGGCCGGGGCCTCCGATCCGGATTTCTTCTCGTCTCCACTCTCCGGCCGGCGGTAGTCCGTGGCGTAGAATCCGGGCCCCTTGAAGACGATCCCGCCCCCGGCGGAGATGAGACGCTCGACCCGCCGCTCACCGCAGGACGGACACACGCGGATGGGCTCGTCCGACATGCGCTGGAATCTCTCGAACGCATGGCGGCAACCCCGGCATCGATATTCGTACGTCGGCATTCAGCGTCCCCGGATCGGAGTTTCGAAGCCTGGCGGCGCGTCCGCCCGTCAGCCCGGCCGGTACTCTCCCCACACATCGCGGAGAGCGTGGCTGATCTCGCCCAGAGTGACCCGGCGCCGGACGGCGTCGATCAGGACGGGGAGCAGGTTAGCATCCCCGGCCGCGGTTCGCCGGATCCGGGCCAGCGACGCCTCGACGTCCGGGGCGTCGCGGGCGGCCTTGAGCCCGGCCAGCCTCCGACGCTGTTCCTCCGCGAGGCGGGCGTAGTCGGGCGGCGTCGGGGTCTCGACGGGCACGGGATCGTCGTGGACGTTCACGCCCACGACCTCGAGGTCCCCGCGCTCGATCGCCCGCTGATGCCGGTAGGCGGCCCGATGGATCTCGTCCTGCATGTAGTCGATCGCCCGGACGGCACCGCCCAGTTCGTCGATCCGCGCGATGTACTTCCGGGCCCGCGCCTCGAGCGCGTCGGTGAGCGACTCGACGAAATACGAGCCTCCCAACGGGTCGACGGTATCGCCGACGCCGGTCTCCGCGGCCAGGACCTGCTGCGTGCGGAGCGCGAGACGCGCCGCCTCCGCGCCCGGCAGCGAGAGCGCCTCGTCGTAGCTGTTCGCGTGCAACGACTGCGCGCCGCCGAGCACGGCGGAGAGCGCCTGGAGCGCGACCCGAACGACGTTGTTGAGGGGCTGCTGCGCGGTCAGGGAAGACCCCGCGGTCTGCGCGTGGAAGCGCAGCCGACAGCTCTCGTCCGCCGCACCGAAGCGGTCCCGCATCAATCGTGCCCACATGCGCCGCGCGGCCCGGAACTTCGCGGCCTCCTCGAAGAAGAGCCGGTCCGCCGAGAAGAAGAAGCTGAGCCCGGGGGCAAAATCGTCCACGTCGAGGCCGCTTTCGACCGCGCGCCTCACATACTCGATCCCGTTCGCGAGCGTGAACGCGAGTTCCTGGGCCGCGGTGGCTCCGGCCTCCCGGATGTGATATCCGCTGATCGACACGGAGCGCCAGCGAGGCATCTCCGCCGCGCAGAAGTCGAACACGTCCGTCACGAACCGGAGGCTCGGCTCCACCGGATAGATGTAGGTTCCGCGGGCGATGAACTCCTTCAGGACGTCATTCTGGACGGTTCCCCGCAGGTCGGCGCGCGCGATGCCGCGTTCCTCCGCCACGCCGGCATACATCGCCAGGAGAAGCGGCGCCGTGGCGTTGATCGTCATCGAGGTCGACACCGTGGCGAGCGGGATTTCCTCGAACAGCCGGTGCATGTCCTCGATCGAATCGATCGCCACGCCGACGCGCCCGACTTCGCCCCGTACCTTCGGGTCGTCGGAGTCGTATCCCATTTGCGTCGGCAGGTCGAAGGCGACCGAAAGCCCGGTCTGGCCGGAGTCGAGCAGATAGCGGAAGCGGCGGTTCGTCTCGCCGGCCGTTCCGAACCCGGCGTATTGGCGCATGGTCCAGAGCCGACCCCGGTACATCGTCGGGTAGACGCCGCGCGTATAGGGAAACTCGCCGGGGCAGGACCGGTCGGACGTCGCCCCTTCCCCGTCGTAGACGGACTCGACCTCGATGCCGCTCGAGGTCGTGAACGACGATCGCCGCTCCGGGCGCTTCGACACGTGCGGCCCGAGGGTCTCGCGCTGCCAGCGATCTCGCTCGCTCATGCGCTCTCCGTCGCGAGCGTAACGAGGCGCTGATCGCGGTCCACGATGTCTCCGGGGCGCACGGCGATCTCCCCCACGGTGCCCGGATCCTCCGCACGCAGTTCGTTCTCCATCTTCATGGCCTCGATCACGACCAACGGGTCTCCCGGCTCGACGTGCTCTCCGGGCTCAACGAGCACACGGACGACCAGTCCCGCCATCGGCGCGCGCATCTCACGCGGCCCGCCCTCGCCGCCGGACCGGCCGGTCAGCTTGCGGATCGCCCGGGTGCGCTCGTCCTCGACCGCGACATCGAACGTCCGGCCGCGTATGGTCAGCCGCCACCCCTCTCCCGTCCGGCGTGCGAACACCCGGTGGTTCGCGACGTCCAGAACCAGATGCAGCTCGCCCGCGGCGAGGCGGGTCAGTTCGGCTTCCGGCTCCCACGCGCCCATCCGCACGCCGGAGGCCAGGCGCTCGACCTCGAAGTTCTCGCCGCCCACCTCGACGTGGTACTTCACGGCGACCGACTCACCACCCGCGCCCGGCCCGCACCCAGCCGGAAAGGCCTCGTCTTCCGTCCCGCGATTCGCCACGCGTCTCCGAGACGACCTCCTTCCGCGCGTCGTCGGCCAGGAGCACGGCGGCGGCGATCGCCGCGTCTCGCAACTCCGGATCGGCGGCTGCCTCCAGGCCGGGGTGCTCCTCCACGTACCGGATCGAGATGTCGTTCGCCTGATAGTCCGGCTCGTCCATGACCGCGAGGTGCCAGGGGACCGTGGTCTCGACCCCGCCGATGGTGAGGCCCTCGAGCGCCGCCCGCAGGCGCCCGAGCGCGGCCGCCCGGTCCGCCGCGTGCACGACCAGCTTGCCCAGCAGCGAGTCGTAGTGGAGCCCGATCTCCGAGCCGCGCCGGATCCCGCCGTCCCAGCGGACGCCGGGCCCCGCGGGGATCTCGAGACGGTCGACCCGCCCCGTGGAGGGGAGAAAGCCCCCCGCCGGGTCCTCGGCGTTGATCCGGCACTCGATCGCGTGGCCGCGGGCCACGGGAGGCTCGCCGCCCCCGAGCAGCGGGAGACCGGCCGCGACCCGCAACTGCTCGCGGACCAGGTCGACACCCGTCACGAACTCGGTGACGGGATGCTCCACCTGAATCCGCGTGTTCATCTCCAGGAAGAAGAACTCCTCCCCCTCGACGAGGAACTCGATCGTCCCGGCGCCGCGATAGCCGACCGCCTCCGCGGCGCGGACGGCCACTTCGCCCATCCGGCGGCGCAGCGCGTCATCGATCGCCGTACACGGCGCCTCCTCGATCAGCTTCTGGTGTCGGCGCTGGATCGAGCATTCGCGTTCGCCGAGGTGCACGGTCCGCGCGCCGTCCGCGAGGATCTGGATTTCGACGTGGCGCGGGCGGGACAGGAAGCGCTCGACGAACACCCGGCCGTCACCGAAGGCGTTCCGGGCTTCCCGCCCCGCGCGCTCGAACAACGCCTCCAACTCCTCGGCGGCCTCGACCACGTGCATCCCCTTCCCGCCCCCGCCCGCCGCCGCCTTGAGCATCACGGGGAAGCCGATCTCCCGCGCGCGGGCCACGGCCTCTCGCGCCGAACCGAGCGGGTCGGTGCCCGGAATGACCGGCACGCCGGCCCCGAGCATGCGCGCCCGGGCCCGGGTCTTGTCGCCCATGATCTCGATCGCCCCGGCCGGCGGGCCGATGTACACGAGCCCGGCCGCCTCCACGGCACGCGCGAAACCCGCGTTCTCGGCCAGGAATCCATAACCCGGGTGGACGGCCCCGGCCCCTGTCCGGGTCGCGGCGGCGATGAGCTTCTCGACCGCCAGATAGCTCTCCGCGGAGGCGGCCGGTCCGATCCGAACCGCCTCGTCCGCCAGCAGCACGTGGGGGGCCCGTCGATCCGCGTCCGAATAGACCGCGACCGACCCGAGCCCCGCTTCGCGGCAGGCGCGGATGATGCGAACGGCGATCTCACCGCGATTCGCGATCAGGACACGGTCGAACATGCGGCCTCCGGGACGATCACAACGGGATGTTGGCGTGCTTCTTCGGCGGGTTGCTGTCCCGCTTCTCGGCCATCGTCTCGAGCCCCGACACGAGACGGCGGCGCGTCTGGCGGGGATCGATGACGTCGTCGATGAAGCCGCGCATCGCGGCGAGGTAGGGATGGGCGAACTTGGCGCGGAACCCGGCCTCGAGTTCAGCCGTCCGCGCGGCCGGATCCTCGGCGGCCGCGATCTCCCGCCGGAAGAGGACCTCCACCGCCCCCTTCGCTCCCATCACCGCGATCTCGGCGCTCGGCCAGGCGAGGTTCAGGTCGCCCCGGATGTGTTTCGACGACATGACGTCGTACGCGCCGCCGTACGCCTTCCGGGTGATCACCGTCAACTTCGGCACCGTCGCCTCGCAGTAGGCGAAGAGCAGTTTCGCGCCGTTGCGGATGATGCCGCGATGCTCTTCTCTCACGCCCGGAAGGAAGCCGGGCACGTCCTCGAACGTCACGAGCGGGACGTTGAACGCATCGCAGAAACGGACGAAACGCGCGGCCTTGATGCTCGCATCGCTGTCCAGGACCCCGGCGAGCACGGCCGGCTGGTTCGCGATCACCCCCACGGCGTGTCCCCCGAGCCGGGCGAACCCGGTGAGGATATTGCGGGCGAAATCGGCGTGGACCTGGAGAAACGTCCCTTCATCGACGATCCGGCCGATGATGTCGAGCATGTCGTACGGGAGCTTCGGATCGTCCGGGATGATGTCGAGCAGGGCCTCGTCGGCCCGGTCCACCGGGTCGGAGGTCTCGCGCCAGGGTGGATTCTCCTGGTTGTGCGAGGGCAGATATCCGAGGAGCCGCCGGATCAGCCCCAGCGCCTCGATCTCCGTCGCGGAGCGGAAGTGCGCGACGCCGGAGCGCCCCGCGTGCACCGACGCGCCGCCAAGTTCGTCGAAGGTCACGTCCTCGTGCGTCACGGTCTTCACGACCCCCGGACCCGTCACGAACATGTGGCTCACGCCATCGACGACGAAGACGAAGTCGGTGATGGCGGGGGAGTAGACGGCTCCGCCCGAGCACGGGCCGAGGATCGCGCTCAGTTGGGGGATGACGCCCGACGCGAGCGTGTTGCGCAGGAAGATGTCCGCGTAGCCCCCAAGAGAGGCGACCCCCTCCTGAATACGAGCGCCCCCCGAGTCGTTGATCCCGATGATCGGGGTTCCGTTCCTGGTCGCGAGGTCCAGGATCTTGACGATCTTCCCGGCGTGCGCCTCGGAGAGCGACCCGCCGAACACCGTGAAATCCTGGCTGAACACATACACGGTGCGGCCGTCGATGCGGCCGTATCCCGTGATGACCCCGTCCCCCGGGATCCGCCGGTCCGCGAGTCCGAAATCGGTACAGCGATGTTCCACGAAACGGTCGAGTTCGACGAAACTCCCCTCGTCGAGGAGGACGTCGAGGCGTTCACGGGCGCTCAGCTTCCCGCGTGCATGTTGCCGGGCGAGGCGTTCCGGGTCTCCGCGCAGCGCCTCGGCGGATCTGGCCTCGAGCTCGGCGAGCTTGTCGCGCATGCTCACGGGGACGGCATCCTGAACGTCGTGTCCGTCGCGACCGTATCTCGCGGAGCGAAGGGCGACGGGGCTCCCCGCACCCCGGCCAGCCAGCTCAGGAGCGCGCCCCGATCCGCTTCGACGGGGACGCCGCCGACGAGCATGCGCACCTCCGTGGCACGCCGCACCGAGGAGCGCCCGGCGTCGGGCCGCAGGCGCCCCGTCACGCCCTCGACCTCCGGTTCCGTCTCGAGGTATGCGGCGAGCGCGGCCGGAATCGGAAGTCGTCCTCCCTCGAGGGCCGCCAGCGCGAGCGTTGCAGCATCGTGGGCCAAAGCAGGCATCATGTTATCGCGCAGCGATTTGCGATATTTCATCTCATAATCTGCGACAAATTGCTGCCACGCGGTTCCGGCACTCACTCGATCCGTCGTGAGCCCCACGACCCGGTGGTCCGTCGCGAACTCCTCGAGGCGGCGCAGGGCGGCGGGTTCGGCCCAGGCGGCGCTTCCCACGATGATCGCGTTGTAGAGTCCGTAGTAGAAGAGCTGAGGCGCGACGGACAGTACGCCGGACGCCGACGCCGATGGTGCGAAGACCACATCGGGCTCCAAGGCCGCGAGGGCCTCGATGGGTTCCTGGAAGGTCGTGAGCGAGGGATCGTATCGCTGGCGCGCCAGCAGTTCCCCGCCTCCCTCCAGAATCGCGCGGGTGAACGTCCCCACGGCCTCCGCAAGCCCCACGCCGACCGGCTCCAGGACCGCGACGCGTCGGAGCCCCAGCTCCTCGAGGATCCAGCGGGCGAGTTCCTCCGCCACGTCCGCCTCGAGGGTTGCGGCATCGGAGAGGGTGTAGGCACCCGGACTGGGCCGCAGCACCTCGGTCGCGGTGGGGCTGATGATGGGGAGCCGCGGGTTGCGCCGGGCCCGGGAAGCGGTCGCGAACGACTCCGAGCGGAGGGGGCCGATGATCGCGATCACGTCCCGGCTCTCCAGCGAGCGGACGAGTCCGGCCGCGTTGTCCGGGTCCGAAGCGTCGTCGAGCAATACCAGCTCCACTTCGAATCCCGTCGGACGCGCGCGCCGGTAGCGGTCGACGGCGACCTCGATCCCTTCGCGCAGCAGCTCCCCCACGCCAGCGAGATCACCGGTGAGGGGCAGGATCGCTCCGATCCGGGCCGGGGCGCTGCCCAGATCCGTCTCGGCCGCCGCGATCAGCTCCGCCGCGGACCGTTCGGCCTCGGCGGGACTCCCCTGGAGGACGCCGGCGGCAAGCCGTCGAGCCTCCTCCCCCTCCCCCGCGACGATGAGCAGCCGCGCAAGCTGGACGTGGACGACGGCGGCCGCTTCGGTCGCCGGAAGGTTCTCGCTCGCGAGGGCTCGGAGTTGCGCGACGTCGAGGGCGGAAGCCAACTGGCGGAACGCATCCGGGCCGACCGCCTGCAGCGTTCCGGGGTGGGCGAGCACGGCAGCGACGGCCTCCCCCTCCCTGCCCGTCTCGGACAGAGTACGGACGAGCCGTTCCACCGTCTCCTCAAGGAGGGGACCCTCGGGGACCCTGTCGAGAAGCCGTCCGTAGCGGTCTGCCGCGGGGCCGGGGAGTCGTTGCGCCTCCAGCGCCCGACCGGCCAGGATGAGGGCACGGTCGGCCAGCGCGCGCAACGTCTCGCGGCTCTCCCAGGCGGCGTTCAGCGAGTCGGCGCGGGCCCCGGCCGATGCGAAGTCCCCCCGCTCATAGTCCGCTTCGGACAGCCGCAGCGCGCCCGCCGCCACCTCGAGGTCGATCGCACTCGC
Organism: Candidatus Palauibacter sp.; assembly: GCF_965216145.1. Lineage (GTDB taxonomy): Bacteria > Gemmatimonadota > Gemmatimonadetes > Palauibacterales > Palauibacteraceae > Palauibacter. The sequence goes on along the minus strand of NZ_OZ244149.1, from coordinate 3,275,818 downwards.
CCCCGTGGCGTCGGTGATGGGACCGTCGCTGCGGAACAGACAGCCCGCCGCGACGAACAGCGTGGCCAGGCAGCCGAGGGTGGCGCGCCTCCTCGCTGCGAACCACCTCGCGTCGAAGCGCCTACGCCTCCGCCTCATCATCGGCACCGGACGCTTTCTCGCCCGCGGCCCGATTCGACGAGCCGGCCTGCGCCCCCGCCATGTTCTCGTACTCCACCTCTGCGGCATCGTAGGGAACATCCGGGGCGTCCACGACGGCGAGGACGATCCGGCGGTTGATGGGGTCCGTCTCGAGAACCCGCAGGTCGAGCTTCTGCCCCTCCTCGAAGTGTTCGGCCGGTTCGGCCAACTGCTCTTCGACGCCGAGCTGCGAAATCGGCACAAACCCCTCGAGATCGCTTCCGAGGTCGACCACGACACCCTTCTCGAGCAGCCGGCTGATCGCGCCCGGGACCTCTCGCCCCGGCTGGTAGGACTGGGCGAGCTGATACCAGGGATCCTCCTGCACCTGCTTGAGTCCGAGGGAGATCCGTTTCTGGTCGGGATCGATCGAGAGGACCACAACCTCGACCTCGTCCCCCTTCCGGAATACCTCGGCCGGGTGTTGTACGCGGCGTGTCCAGCTCATGTCCGAGATGTGCACGAGGCCGTCGATCCCGGCTTCCACCTCGACGAAGGCGCCGAACGACGTCAGGTTCCGGACCAGACCCCGAATCTTCGTCCCCGGGGGATACCGCGCCGGAAGCGCGAGCCACGGGTCCTCCTCGACCTGCTTCATGCCGAGCGAGATCTTCTGCGCGTCCTCGTCGACCCGCAGCACCACGCATTCGACCTTGTCGTTGATGCCCACGAGTTGCGAGGGATGGCGGACGTTGCGCGTCCAGGACATCTCCGAGATGTGCACGAGCCCCTCGATCCCGCGCTCGAGTTCGATGAAGGCCCCGTAGTTGGTGATCGACACCACCCGCCCGAGCACGCGCGTTCCGACCGGGTATTTCTCGGCCACGTTCTTCCACGGGTATTCCTGAAGCTGCTTGAGACCGAGCGAGATTCGTTCGCGGTCCCAGTCGATGTCGAGGATCTTGATCTCGACCGTCTGTCCGATGTCGCAGACTTCCGACGGATGTCCGATCCGGCCCCACGACATGTCGGTGATGTGGAGAAGGCCGTCCATCCCGCCGAGATCGATGAAGGCGCCGAAGTCCGTGATGTTCTTGACCACCCCGGCCCGGACGTCGCCGACCGAGAGTTCCTCCTTCAACTGATCGCGCTTGCCGGCCCGCTCTTCCTCGAGGAGCACTCGCCGGCTGACCACGATGTTCCGGCGGCGCTTGTTCAGCTTGAGGATCTTGAACTCGTATTCGTCGCCGATGAGGTCGTCGACGTTCGGTACCCGACGGAGCGCGATCTGGGATCCGGGCAGGAACGCATCCACGCCCATGAGGTCTACGGTCACGCCACCCTTGATCTTGCGCTTGATGCGCCCATTGACCGGACGATCGTTGTCGAAGGCGTCCTTGATCTTCTCCCAGACGCGAAGGAAATCCGCCTTCTTCTTGGACAGCACGACGACCCCCTCGTCGTCTTCGAGGCTCTCCAGGAAGACATCCACCGAATCGCCCGGCTGCACCGCGTCCGGGTCCTGGAACTCGTCCAGCGGCACGGCCCCCTCGGACTTGAACCCGACATCGAGGATGATGTCGGTCTCCGTCCGGCCGATGACCTGGGCGGAGACGATCTCTCCCTCCGTGATCTGGCTGAGGGTGTCTTCGTAGAGCGCGAGGAGTTCCCGGTACTCCGCCTCATCGTGCTGGGAATCGTCGCGCGGGTCGGCATCGAGATCGAGATCGATGGGGCTGGGCTCGAAAGCTTCCGGCACTGGGACGAGTACCGTTTCATCCTCCGGGGAGGGATCGCCGTTCTCGTCGGCGTCGACCGAGCTCTCGGGGACGTCGTTCTGCGGGGTCGTGTCGTCAGGCATCGAAAGTCATCGTCCCGGGCGGGCCGGATTCCGGTCCCACCGGGCCTCTGTGGCAAAAAAAGATCGACCCTGACCGGGCATCGCACCCCTCCGCCCAGCTGCCGGCCGATACCTTTATCTCGGGTTTCTACAGGGATCGTCGCGGGGCGCCACGTTCCCCCGCCACAATCCGTGGACAGTACGCGAAGCTAGAGCGGACGCGGGGTTCCGTCAACATAATGGGAGGCCGTTCCGGCGACGTCCGGTCAGGGTCGGGCGAGACGGCGTTCGACGGCGAGTCGTACGATGGAATCCACGACCTCGCCCGGATCCCTTCCCGTGGTGTCGATCACGACCGCCTCCTCCGCGCGTTTCAGCGGCGACAGCGAGCGGGAGCTGTCCAGCCGGTCGCGCGCCTCGAGGGCGGCGGCCTCTCGCTCGATGTTCTCTTCGGTGAGAGTCGCACCCCGCTCCCTCAGGCGTCGGCGGGCCCTCTCGCGGGGCTCCGCCACAAGAAAGACCTTGAGGCCGGCGTCAGGAAAGACGGTCGTCCCGATGTCTCGTCCGTCGCATACGACCTCGTGCCGGCGGCCGGCCCGGCGCAGGCGGTCCAGCACGACCGCGCGCACAGCGGGAAGCGCGGAGAGGGCGGACACGCGCGCGGTCACCTCGGGTGAGTGGAGCGCCCGGTCGGAGATGGCCTCCTCGACGCCGACCGCGAGCCCGTCCGGCGCGGGGACGAGTTCGAGCGCCAGCGCGTGCACGGAGTCCTCGACCGCCTTCGCGTCGTCGTCGATCCCCTCCCGGATGGCCCACCAGGTGATCGCCCGATAGAGCAACCCGGAGTTCACGTGCACGAACCCGAGCCGGTCGGCGACCCGGCGGGCGGTGGTGCTCTTGCCGGAGGCGGCCGGGCCATCCACCGCGACCACCCGCCCGCGCGCCCGGGCGACCGGCGCGCCCCGGGCGGAGGCCGCGCCGCTCGAGAAGGGCGCCAGGGCTTCCCGGAAGCCGGGGAACGACACGCCCGCGCAGGCGCGATCGTCGATCGCCAGGTCGGCGTCCCCGGCCGCGTCGAGCACCCCGAATGCCATCGCGATCCGGTGATCTCCCCGGGTCTCGACGGCGCCCCGGAGGCGGCTCGTGCGGCCCTCGATCGTCAAACCGTCGGCGCGTTCCGCGACGTTCACGCCGAGCGACTCGAGGGTACGCGCCAGCCCGGTCAGCCGATCGCTCTCCTTCACGCGCAACTCCGCCGCGTCGCGGATCTCGGACCGGCCGCGCGCCCGGGCGGCGAGGATGGCCAGCAGCGGAATCTCGTCGATGAGTCCCGGAACCGCCGCACCTCCGATCGAAAACGCGCGCAGCCGGTCGGGGGGCCGGACCGTCCACGTCTCCCGCGGTTCGCCGGCCTGGTCGGGCAAGGGCTCGCGGCGGACCCCGGCCCCCATCGCTTCGAGGACGGCGAGGAAGCCGGTGCGCGCCGGGTTGGACGCGACGTCCTCGACGCGAACGGGTCGTCCGCTGAGCAGCGCCGCGCCGATGAGGAAGGCGGCGGAGGAGGGGTCGCCGGGGACCGTCAGGTGGAGGCCGTCCAGCTCCCCATCCCACCCGGCCGGGTCGAAGGCCGCCTCGCCCGCCCCCGTCCGGGCGGGATCGAACACGATCGGCGCCCCCATCGCGGCGAGCATGCGCTCCGTGTGGTCACGGGAGAGCGCGGGCTCGCTCGCGGAGACCCGAACCCGGGCCAGGACCCCCGCGAGCAGCACGGCGGACTTGACCTGCGCACTCGCGACCCCGGCCCGGTGGCGAAGCGGTCTCAGCTGGCCCGTGGCCCGCGCCCGAACCCGGATCGGGAGTCGCCCCGGCTCGCCTTCGTATTCGATCCGGGCGCCCATGGCCTGGAGAGGATAGACGATTCGCCGCATGGGCCGGCTCCGCAGCGACGGGTCCCCGTCGAGGACAGCGGCGACGCCACCGCCGGACAGGATTCCCGTGAGCAGCCGCGCCGTCGTTCCACTGTTCCCGCAGTCGAGCCGCGGCGGAGCCCCCCCGGCGAGGCCGCCGCCGGGGCAGCGGATCGTGAGACCGCCCTCGTCCTCCTCGCACTCGATGGCGGCTCCGAGCCGCTGCATGGCGCGCACACTCGAGCGCACGTCGGCTCCGGTGGAAAGTCCCCGGACCACCGACTCCGAGGCGGCGAGCGGGGCGAGGAGCGCGGCCCGGTGCGAAATCGACTTGTCGCCAGGCACGCGTACGCGGATCAAGGCGTCGCACCTCCCGAATCCGCGTCATCGAAGAGCACCTCCACGGACCACCCGTCCCGCGCCAGTTCGGTGCGCGGGAAGATGGCCCGCGCCTCTTCGAGGAGTCGGGCCGGCCGCTCCGAGTACCGCGCGCTGATATGGGTGAGGACGAGCCGCTTGACCCCCGCCTCCACCGCGATGCGGGCCGCCCCCCCCGCCGTGGAATGGCCCGTCTCCCGCGCGCGGCGGGCTTCTTCCGCCGAGAACGTGGCCTCGTGGACCAGGAGGTCCGCTCCCGCGGCGATCTCGACCGTCCGCGGCGAGGGCCGCGTGTCTCCGGTATAGACCAGTTTCCGTCCCGGCCTCGGAGGTCCGACGAGATCCGTCGGGTCCACCCGTCTGCCGTCCTCGAGCTCCACGCTCTCGCCGCCATGGAGCCGGCCGAAGAGCGGGCCCTCGGGCACGCCCAGCGCGCGCGCAGCCCCGACATCGAACCTTCCCGGACGAGGGTCTTCAACGAGCGCGTAGCCGAGGGAGGCGCGCGTATGGTCGGTTGTGAAGGCTTCCAGACGGTATCCATCCCCCTCGATCGCATCGCCCGCGCGGAGCTCGCGGACCGGTGCTTCGAACGCCAGCCGGTCGCCCCCGAGGTCCCGCAGCGTCCGCAGCGCACCCCCGGCACCCCGCGGAGCCCAGATCCGGAGCGGCTCCTCGCGCCCCTGAAGGCTCATGGTGCGGAGCAGACCCGCCAGTCCCAGATAGTGATCCGAGTGCAGGTGCGTAATGAGGATGTCGCCCACGGAGAAACCGACCCCGTAGCGCATCATCTGGCGCTGCGTCCCCTCGCCGCAATCGAGAAGGAACGTGCGTCCCGCCCGCTTCAGCGCGAGCGCGGGGACGTTCCTCGACACCGTCGGCCGGGAGGAAGCCGTTCCGAGAAACGTCAGTCGGAGGATGGCGCGACTCCTTCGGACCCGCCGACGCGAGCGGCCAGGGCGGCATCCGGCGTATCCGCGAGGGCCACGCCGTTCCACTCGACGACCGGGTGCTCCGCGGAGACGCATCGCAGCCGGATGCCGACGGCTCCCGCCGCGGTCCCGCCCTCGGCCCACACGGGCCCCGTGCCCTGTGCCAGCCACACGCCGCCCCCGTCGTCGACCAGCCGCCGCTCGGTGGCCGTGAGACCGCGGCCCGCTTCCCACAGCCGGCGGAAGGCCTCGTCGTCCAGCCGCCCGACCTCGACCTCCGCCGCGAGCGCCGCTCGTCGGTCTCCCGCGCCCAGATCGTCGCGGACGAAGTAGCCCAGGCCGAGGCCCGAAGCCGTCCGTCCGGCGTCGAAGAGCGTCCACGGGGTACCGTCGATGAGACCTTCCTGGCGCGGCCGGCGCGCCCCGCCGCTCATTCCGACGCCTGCCCGTACACGCCGAACCCCGCGGTGCCTCCGGGCGAGGGCGGTATCTCGCGGCTCGCCAGCGCCGCCTTCGCGGCCTCCTCGATCTCCATTTCGACCTCCCGCTCCACCGTTTCGAGGCGGGCGAGGTTCCGGGTCCGGAGGTCCCCATCGCTCGGCGCCCCGAGGTGCATGCCCGCCAGGTACTCCTCGTACATCCCGATCGGGTCCCGTCGTCCCCAGTACTCGAACAGCCGGGGCGCGAAGGTGGCCCGGGCCTCGCGTACGTCGTGCGTCGCGTGGCCTCCCATGCGGAAGGTGCGCGCTTCGATCAACTGCGGCCCTCCGCCCGCCCGGCAGCTTTCCGCCGCGAGACGCGTCGCCGCGTAGACGTCGAGGACGTGATTGCCGTCCGCGGTCCGGGAAGGGATTCCGTACGCCGCCCCCCAATCCGAGAAATCCGGTTGCACGTGGTGCTGGTCCAGCCGCGTCCCCAGCGCCACCTGGTTGTTCTGGATGATGAACACGATCGGCAGCGCGAGCGAGGCCGCGAAGGCGAACGCCTCGTGCGCCTCGCCGTGCTTCGTCGCCCCGTCGCCCACCCATGTGAGCGCCACGCGGCGTTCGCCGCGGATCCGGAAGGCGAGGGCGAAACCGTTCATCACCGTCGACAGCGTCGCGACCATGCTGATCGGCGGGCAGACTCCGTGCCGGAGATCCCCCAGGTGAAGGTCCCGTCCGCCGGTGGGGGAATCCGGTGTCGCGAGGTAGGTCCGGAAGAGTTCCACGAAGGGTACGCCCATCTCGTGGTTGGCCCCCTGGTTGCGGATCATGGGGCCGACGATGTCCCCCTCCGCCCCGCGCCGGTCGAGCGCGTGCACGGCCCCCACCGTCACGGCTTCCTCTCCCGTGGCGAGCCACGCCTTCGAGATCACCCCCTGTTTCACCCAGCGCGCCAGCGCGATGTCGCCGAGGCGGAAGCGGAGCAGACCCCGGTACAGCGCCAGGTGGGCCTCGGGGGTCAGCCCGGCGATCTCTCGATGGCGGTCGGGATGCGCCTCCACGCGCGCCCGGAACTCCTCGATGAGCCCGCGGTCCGGCCGCCAGGATACGTATTCGGGGGGATCGTAGGCCGCGTATCGACGCATCGCTCAGGTTCTCATCGTGCGGGAGGAAGCGGGAGAGGACCCGCACAGGTCTCGCTATGCTCCCTCGTCGCGCCCTGTCATGCAAGCGCCGGCCCGCTCACGCCGCAACGCGAGGCGTCGCCACGGACGGCCCGACCTTCGCCTCGGGGCGCGCGAACCGATAACGTTCGGGAGATCGGGGAAAGACGGGAGGGACCGCTTGAAGCCGTGCCGCCGCTGCAGACGCCGTGTGCCGGATGCCACCCGGGCGTGTCCGCACTGCCGCGCCCGCCAACCTCGTGGGGACCGGCTTCCGCAGACCGTCCTCGGCCTCGCGGCCGTGGCCGCCGCCACCCTGGCGTCGATCGGGTCGTGCCCCGGTCTCAAGGCCCAGCAGCCCGTGGCAAGAGCCCCGCTGCATTCGAGCGGCGATCCATCACGCGTGAACGCTTCGCTCATCGTTGCTCCTCGGTCAAATAGCGCTGCTATTCTCCCTCGTCGCGCCTTGTCACGCGAGCGCCTCACCGCTCTCTGTGCGACGCGGGGTCTTGCCACGGGCTGCCAGGGCGTCACGGCGCCGCGCCAGGAGCTTCCGACGATCGCGCGCCTGCGCTACGACGGAGGGGGCGACTGGTACGCGAACCCCTCCAGCCTCGACAACCTGCTCGAGCAGATCGAACTGCGGACCGGGATCGACGTGGCCGACCGACCCGCCGAGGTGGGTGCCGCCGACCCCGATCTCGCGGACCACCCGTATCTGTACGCGACCGGGCACGGGAACATGTCGTTCACCTCCCTCGAAATCGAACGGCTGCGCGCCTACCTCTACGGGGGCGGTTTCCTGCACGTGGACGACAACTACGGGCTCGACGAGTCCTTCCGCCGGGAGGTCGCCCGCCTCTTCCCCGACATCCCCCTCGCCGAGGTGCCGCGGGAGCATGCGATCTACCGGGTCTTCTACGATTTTTCCGAGGGTCTGCCGAAGATCCACGAACACGACGGCAACCCCGCCCAGGGGTTCGGAATCTTCATCGATGGTCGACTCGCCGTCTTTTACAGCTTCGAGTCCGATCTGGGAGACGGATGGGAGGACGAGGGGGTCCACGGCGACGCGCCGGAGATCCGCGAGCAAGCCCTCCGGATGGGCGTGAACCTCTTCCTCTACGCGCTCTCCGCGACCCCTTCCCGCTGAGCCGCGCCGAGCTGGCGTGCGGCTGCGCCTACCCCCCGAACTTCCCGAAGATGGCCAGCAGCCCGACCACTATGGCCGTGGCGATGAACAGCCCCCAGGCGAACACGCCGGTGAGAAGCGGCCCGTCCGATCGCAGGTGCATGAAGAACATCGCGACGAGCACGAACTTGGCCACCATCATCGTGAGCAGGACCGGCAGGAGCACGGGCGCGAGCGCCTCGATGTAGAACACCATGACCTCGAGCGCGGTCAGCGCACCGAGGATCACCGCGACGGAGATATAGCGTCGCGTGCCCGGATGGGATACGCCGGAGTGGTCGCTCATGCGCGCCTCACAGCAGCAGGTAGATGAGCGTAAAGAGGACGATCCACACCGCGTCCACGAAGTGCCAGTACAGACCCGCGATCTCCACCGTCCCGGCGTTGCGCGCGTCCAGCTTCCCGGCCGCCGTACGCAGGCAGAGCGTGCCCAGCCAGATCACGCCCCCGGCCACGTGCACGCCGTGCGTCCCGGTGAGCACGAAGAAGGTCGAAGAGAAGAGGTTCCGCGACAACGGGAGCCCCTCGTGCACGAAGTGGTTGAACTCGTAGTACTGGCCCCCGAGGAAGATGAGGCCGAAGAGCACCGTGAGCCCGAGCCACAGCTTCGTCCCGCGCAGGTCGTTCCGCTGCACGGCCGCCAACGCGAGCACCATCATGAGGCTGCTCATGAGGAGGACGAAGGTCGTGACCGTGATGAACGGGATGTTGAGCAGATCCTCCGGATAGGGCGGAACGACGTTGCGGCCCCGGTAGATCATGTAGGTCGCGATCAACGTCCCGAAGAGCATGCATTCGGACGCGATGAACGTCCACATGGCCAGCTTGCGATTCGGGATCCCCGTCGCCGTCGGCCCCTCCATCAGTGCGCCCCCTCCCCGAACGGAGGCTCGAAGGCCCAGCCGAACAGCCCGCCCAGCGCCACCAGCAGCCCGAACAGGGTGAGGCCGAGCGAACCGAGCCCGCCGATCGCCATCAGGAGCAGCCCCGCCGCGAGGACGAGCGGCCAGTACGAGGGCTCCGGCATTTGCACGGGCTCGGGCGGCTCGTCCGGCTGCCGGCGCGGCACGACGCCGCCGGCCTCGCCCTCCTGTCCGCGTCGCAGATCCCGTTCCACATACGGATGCCACAGCGGATCGCGCCGGTCGACGTTCGGGAGCACCGCGAAGTTGTAGTGCGGAGGCGGCGAAGGGGTCGTCCACTCCAGCGTCGACGCATCCCACGGGTTGTGTCCCGCCGCCTCTCCGCGCCGCCACGCGCGCCACAGGTTCCACACCAGGGGCACGAAGGAGAGCGTGAAGATGAACGCGCCAATGGTCGAAATCAGGTTGAACGTGTCCAGCCCCAGTCCTTCCGCGTAGGTGAAGGTGCGCCTCGGCATGCCCAGGAGCCCGGCGAAATGCATCGGGAAGAAGGTCACGTTGAGCGCCAGGAAGGTGAGCCAGAAATGGGCCTTCCCCAGCCCCTCGTGCAGCATCCGCCCCGTCGCCTTCGGGAACCAGTGGTAGAGGCCGGAGAAGAACCCGAACACCGTCCCGCCGATCAGCACGTAGTGGAAGTGCGCGACCACGAAGTAGGTGTCCGTCTGCTGCAGGTCCGTGGGGGGCGAACTGTGCATGACCCCGCTCAGCCCGCCGATGATGAACGTCCCCACCAGACCCACCGCGAACAGCATCGCCGTCCGGAAGCGTAACTGGCCGCCCCACATCGTCGCGATCCAGTTGAAGATCTTGATCCCGGTCGGGATCGCGATGAGCATCGTCGTCCCGCCGAACACCGCGTTCACGACGGGCCCCAGCCCGACCGAGAACATGTGGTGGACCCAGACGCCGAAGCCGAGAAACGCGATGAGGATCCCGGAGAAGACCACCATCGGGTACCCGAACAGACTCTTCCTCGAGAAGGTCGGGATCACGTCCGATACGACGCCGAAGGCCGGCAGGACGAGGATGTAGACCTCGGGGTGCCCGAAGACCCAGAACAGGTGCTGCCAGAGGACGGGGTCCGCGCCGGCCGCGGCGTCGAAGAAGTGCGTTCCGAAGCGGCGGTCGAAGAGCATGAAGATCAGTCCGACCGTGAACGGCGGGAAGGCGAGCAGGATGAGCCCGGCCACGATGAGCGCCATCCAGGAGAACAGGGGCAAGCGCATGAACGTCATGCCCGGCGCCCTCATGTTGAGGATGGTGACCAGGAAGTTCACCCCGCCCGCGATCGAGCCCACCCCCGAGATGAGGAGCGCGAGGAGATAGAAGTCCATGCCGAGACCCGGGGAGTACTCGGCGTTGGTCAGCGGCATGTAGGCGAACCAGCCGCCGTCCGGCATCGTCCGCAGCGGCACGCTTGCGTACAGGAAAAGACCGCCGAAGAGGAAGACCCAGAAGGAGAAGGCGTTCAGCCGGGGGAACGCGACATCGCGCGCCCCGATCTGCAGCGGCACGACGAAGTTCAGAAACGCCGCCACGAGCCCCATGCCGGCGAAGAACACCATCGTCGTGCCGTGCATGGTGAACAGCTGGTTGTACAGATCCGGATCCAGGAAATCGCGCCCGGGCGCCGCGAGCTGAAGCCGCAGCATCTGCCCCTCGAAGCCGGCGACGAGGAGGAAGAGGAAGGCCGTCACGAAATACATGACGGCGATCCGCTTGTGGTCGACCGTGCTCAACCAGCCGAGGATCCGAGCGCCCGCGCCCGCGTTCGTCGTCATGCCGTCAGCGGAGCGCGCCGAGGTAGGCGACGAGCTGCCGGATCTGGGCAGGGTTCAACACCACCTCGGGCATGAAGTTTCCGGGCTTGACGTGCTGGGGCGAGTCGAGCCACCGCGTCAGGTTGGCCGGCGTGTTCTCGAGTACGCCGGAAGCGATCGTGAGCCGGCTCCCGAAGTGGGTGAGATCGGGACCGAACCGATGCGCCGCGGACGTTCCCCGCACGGTGTGACAGCCCACGCAGGCGTTCGACATGAACACCCCCTGCCCCGCCCGCGCCTCCGCGTCGGCGGGCGTAACCGCGTCCGCAGCGTTCGCCCGCGCCCAGCGCTCGAACTCCCCGGGCTCCTCGACGATCACCCGCATCCCCATGAGCGCGTGGGCGGTTCCGCAGAACTCGGCGCACTGTCCGTGGAAGACGCCCACGGAGTCCGGGCGGAACCAGAGCTGGTTCTCCCTCCCCGGCATGAGGTCGCGCTTCCCGGCGAGCCGCGGCACCCAGAACGAGTGCATCACGTCGGCCGTCCTCAACCGCAGATCGACCGTGCGCCCCACCGGAACGTGCGCTTCATTGGCCGTCACGATTCCGAGTTCCGGGTAACGGAATTCCCACCACCACTGGCGCCCGATCGCCTCCACGACGAGCGCGTCGGGGTCGTCGGTGGACCGGTCGACGAGGAAGATCGTCCTCATGGTGGGGATCGCGATGGCCACGAGGATGAGCGCCGGCGCGAGCGTCCACGCCACCTCCAGCAGGATGCTCCCGTGCATCTCCTTCGGCCGCGGGCCGCCGGGCCGTTGCCGGAAGCGGACCAGCGTGTAGACGAGGATGCCTTCCACGACGACGAAGACGCCTGCCGCCCACCAGAAGATCTGGTCGAACAGGCGATCGAGGAGTGTGGCGGCGTCCGAGTTGGGATGCAGGGCGGACTGCGGGTATTCCCCTCCACAGCCCTGTACGGCCAGCACCCCCAGCACAAGCACGACCGCTGCGAACGCGGGTCGTCTCAAAGATCTATCTATATACGTTCGGGCAATGTTCTGATCGGGATCGGGCGCTGCGATCCTGCAACGCACGCGGGAGGGTAGCCGGGAGGCGGGGGCGGGTCAAGCATGACGCGGCGATGCCCCCGTCGCGGGGCGGCGGGACCGCCCCGCAGCAGGGAACGGGCGCTGAAACGCCCCGCGGTCAGCGCGCGTGCGGGACATCTCCCACCGGCGTCACCCGACCACCGTAGAGGTCCGAGACCCACTCGCCGTACCCGTTGAAGGGCAGCGTCGGGATCCGCGTCCCGGTGCCCACGATCTCCTCCTGCGCCTGCGACCAGCGCGGGTGCGGCACGCCGGGATCCACGTTCGAGTAGAAGCCGTACTCCGCGGGCGTGGACGTATTCCAGAACGTGGGCGGCTGCTCGGCCGTGAAATCGATCCGGACGATGCTCTTCGGACTCTTGTACCCGTACTTCCAGGGCAGGTGAATCCGCACCGGCGCCCCGTTCTGCTTCTGGAGCGGGTGGCCGTACATCCCCGTCACCACGAAAGCGAGTTCGTTCATCGCCTCGTCCATGCGGAGAGCCTCATGGTACGGCCAGGGCCACCAGGTCATGGACTTCCGGCCGATCGCCTGCTCGGGCCGGTCGAAGGTGACGAACGCGACGTACCGTGCGTCGCTCCTCGGCTGCACCCGTTCGACGAGCCGAGCCAGGGGGAAGCCGATCCACGGGACGACGACGGACCACCGTTCCACGCAGCGGTGGCGATAGATGCGCTCCTCAAGCGGGAAGGCGCGCTCCAGTTCGACCAGGTCGTAGACCCCGGGATTGTCGACCAGGCCCGAAACCTCGATCTCCCACGGGCGGGCCTCGAAGGGGGCGACGTTGCGCCAGACCCCGTCCTTGTCCGTGCCGAACTCGTAGAAGTTGTTGTACGTGGCCACGATCTCTTCGGGCGACACTTCCCCGTGGCGCTCGCCGGGGGTGAATCGCGGATCGCTCATCGCCACCGGATAGAGGTCGGCCGTCGGCGTGTCCGGAATATTGTCGAGGGGTCCGCGCTGGACCTCCGCCGCGCCGCGCCCGGGCCCGCACGCGATCGAGGCGGCGGCGAGGACCGCTCCGCCGCCCATGCGTGCGACGAACTGCCTGCGGTCGAGGTAGATCGACTCGGGGGTCACGTCGCGCTCCCTGAGCCGCCAGCCGGGGGGGATGTGGATGTTCGCCATGGAGCTTCTCCGTTTCCGTTCCGTGCCCGGATGGTCCCGGCCCGGGCGGCGGGCCCTCGAACCACCCATCATTCCACTATAACCGATTTGGCGTCCGCGTGGTTCCCCTTCCCCCAGCCGGCCCCCAACCGGCACCCAGCCGGAGGGCGTCTCGTCCGTGAGACCGGCGGTCAATGGCGGAAGAGTCGTCGCCCGGTGAACACCATCGCCATGTCGTGCTCGTCGGCCGCCGCGATGACTTCCTCGTCGCGTCTCGACCCTCCGGGCTGGACGATCGCCGTCACCCCCGCCTCCGCCGCCGCATCGACGCCGTCGCGGAAGGGGAAGAACGCGTCCGAGGACAGTACCGCGCCCGCCACGTCCAGCCCCTGCGCCCGGGCTTTCCGGATCGACAGTTCCACCGAGTCGACCCGGCTCATCTGCCCCGCGCCGATTCCGACCGACGCCCCGTCGCGGGCGAGGAGGATCGCGTTCGACTTCACGCTCTGTATGGCGGACCAGGCGAACGCGAGGTCGTCCCACTCCGCGTCCGCCGGCGCCCGCTCCGTCGGCACCCGCGCCTCGCGGTCCACATCACGCGCCGGGCGCGGGGCCGTCTGGACCAGCACGCCCCCCCGCACGCCGCGGATCTCGACCCCGTTCCGGAGGTGGCCGGCCGCGTCGAGGGCCGCTCCCCCCTCCGGTTCGAGGATCCTGAGGTTCTGCTTCTCCCGCAGGACGCCAAGCGCGCCATCCGAGTATCCGGGCGCGACGACGCATTCCACGAAGTTCCGGGACAGGGCTTCGGCAAGCGTCCGGGTGACCGGCTCCGTGAACGCGAGGACCGATCCGAAGGCCGAGACGGGGTCGCACGCGAGCGCTTTCTCGTAGGCTTCGAGGGAGGTCGTCCCGATGGCCAGTCCGCACGGAGTCGAGTGCTTGAGGATCGCGCACGCGGGGCGTTCGCGGGCGACGAAGGGCGCGATCGCGGTGAGGGCGCCGTCGACGTCGAGGATGTTGTTGAACGAAAGCGCCTTCCCGTGGAGCTGGCGGAGCGCCGGGATCCCGCGCGGCGGGCCTGATCCGTTCCGGAAGAACGCCGCACCCTGATCCGGGTTCTCCCCGTAGCGCAGCGTCTGCACGCGGACGAGCGACGCGACGGCTTCATCCGGGAATGCGAACACCGAGCCGTCGGCGGACTCCGCACTCGACAGGTAGTCCGTGATCGTCACGTCGTAGCTCGCGGTGTGGCGGAACACCGCCGCGGCGAGTTCGCGCCGCAAGTCCGGCTCTCGGGCGGAATCCCCCGTATCGAGCGCGGCGAGCACCCGCTCGTAATCGGCCGGATCGCACACCGGCCAGACCGAGGGGTGGTTCTTCGCCGCGGCCCGGAGGAGCGTAGGGCCCCCGATGTCGATCTGCTCCAGCGCCTCCCCGAGTTGCACGCCTTCTCGCGCGATCGTCTCCCGGAAGGGGTACAGGTTCACGACCACGAGGTCGATCGTCGCGATCCCGTGGGCCGTCAACTGGGCCACATCCGCGGCCACGGGCCGGCGCGCGAGGATGCCGGCATGCACCGTCGGGTGCAGCGTCTTCACCCGCCCCTCGAGCATTTCCGGGTGGCCGGTGAGTTCACTCACGCCGCGGACCTCGAGCCCCGCTTCGCGCAGGGTCTTCATCGTCCCGCCCGTCGACACGATGCCCCAGCCGCGCGCGATCAGCCCGGCACAGAACTCGGCGATGCCCGTCTTGTCCGAAACGCTCGCGAGCGCGATCGGCTTCCCCACTCAGCCCTCCCGGTTGAAGAACCTCTCCGACTCGAACCATTCCCGAGACCAGCGCACCCGGCCATCCGCGGCCAGGCGGACCGTCCCCGACGCCAGCGCCTCGACCGCCGCCGGGAGCAGCCGGTGCTCCACCTTCAGTACCCGGGCCGCGACGGACGCCGGAGGATCACCCTCCAGCACCGGTACGGGCCACTGGCAGAGGATCGGACCCCGGTCGTATGCCTCATCGACGAAGTGGACCGTCGCTCCGGTGACGCGGGCGCCGGCGTCCACGACGGCCCGGTGGACGCGGGCGCCGTACATGCCCCTGCCCCCGAAGGACGGCAGCAGCGCCGGATGGATGTTGAGGATCCGTCCCCAGTGGGCCCGCACGACCCCCTCCGGGACGAGCTTCATGTAGCCGGCAAGGACGACGATGTCGCTCCGCCAGCCGGCCAGCGTCCGGAGCAGGAACGTCGCGTCCGCTTCGTCGCTCCGCGCCGCCGGCACCACGGCCGACGCCACCCCCGCGCGGCGCGCCCGCTCGAGCACTCCCGCGCCCTCCCGACTCGCGATGACGCCGACCACCTCGCGGTCGGGCGCCTCCGCCCGCTGGAAGCGGTCGACGAGCGCCTGGAAGTTGCTCCCGCCCCCGGACGCGAGGACCGCGATGCGGACGACGTCAGCCACCGTCTCCTCCCGATGTGCGCACGAGCGCCCGCCGGAGGACATCGGCGGCCCGGGCCGCGTCTCCGCCCGGAAGGGTGCGCACGTCGACCATGAAGGCCGCGCGCTCGATGCGGCCGATGAGCGGGGGGGCGCCCGCCCGACACGCCGCGGCGAGCCGGTCGACGTCCACTCCGGTGACGATCCAGCCCGCCGACGGGATCGCGAAGCCGGGGAAGGCGCCGCCGCCGACCATGGCCTCGGTCCGGGCGATGTTCACCCGGGCGCCGCTGCCGGCCGGGGCCTCGAACCGGACCGCCGCGGCCCGCGCCTCCACCGCCTCGACCGGTTCGCGAAGCATCCGGAGGGCCGGGATGCGCCGGGCCGCGAGATCCGGATCGCGGTAGAGCATGAGCGTGGCCTCAAGCGCGGCCAGCGTCGTCTTGTCCACGCGAAAGGCCCGCAGGAGCGGGTTTCCGCGAAGCCGCGAGACCAGCAGCGGATCGCCCGCGATGATCCCGGCCTGCGGCCCGCCGAGCAGTTTGTCCCCGCTCCACGTCGCGAGATCGACGCCGGCCGCGAGAGATCCCCGCACGGTTGGGCCGGGCGGGAAACCGGGAAGCAGGTCGGCGTCGAGCAGCCCCGACCCAAGGTCGTGCGCGAGCGGGATCCCGCGACCCCTCGCGAGGGCGGCGAGCGTCTCGAGAGGAGGCCGGGCGGCAAACCCCTCCACCCGGTAGTTCGAGGGGTGGACCCGGAGGATGAGGCCGGTGCCTTCGCCGATCGCCGCCTCGTAATCGGCCACGCGCGTTCGGTTCGTCGTGCCGACTTCCCGCAGCCGGCCGCCGCTTCGGGCCACGACATCGGGAATCCGGAAGGACCCCCCGATCTCGACGAGTTCGCCCCGGGACACGAGCACTTCCCGATCGCGCGCCAGTTCATTCACGACGAGGGCCACGGCCGCCGCGTTGTTGTTCGCGACGATGGCCGCGCCCGCCCCCGTCAGCTCGCACAGCAGGTCGGCGCAGTGGTCGTAGCGCGAGCCGCGCCGCCCCGTGTCGAGCGCGAATTCGACGTTGCCGTAGCCCGCGGCCTCGGCCTGCGCGCGGCGGGCCTCCTCGGCGAGCGGGGCGCGACCGAGGTTCGTGTGAAGGACGACGCCCGTCCCGTTCAGCGCCGATTGCAGCGAGGGTCGCGCCCGCGCCGCCAGATCACCCTCCGCCGCACCGAGGATCTCGGCCAGCCGGTCCCGCCCCCCCCCGGACGCCGAGCGTGCACCGTCCAGCGCCCGTCGCAGTGCGGCCTTTACGGTCTCGCGGCCATAGCGGTCGATCCAGGCCCCGACCTCGGGTCGCTTGAGGAGGGAGTCCATGGACGGGAGCCGGCGCCGCGGATCGCTCATGCGCGGCGTCTCCCGACCCGCCGGTCACGCGCCGTCTCCGGCACGTTCCCGTCCGGCGGGTTCCCCCTGACGGTGTCCGGCGGCGCCCCCAGCGTGTCGGGTGGCAGCCCCAGGGTGTCCGGCGGCAGCCCCAGCGTGTCCGGCGGCACGCCCCGCGTGTCTGGGGGCACACTCAGCGTGTCCGGGGGGGCACCCAGCGTGTCCGGCGGCGCGCCCAGCGTGTCCGGCGGCGCGCCCAGCGTGTCCGGCGGCAGCCCCAGCGTGTCGGGTGGCAGCCCCAGCGTGTCCGGCGGCACACCCAGCGTGTCCGGGGGCAGGTCCAGCGTGTCCGGCGGCACACCCAGCGTGTCCGGCGCCGCGGCGGCGGGATCGACCGCCGCCCCGAGCGTATCTCCCGCGGCCAGTTCCGCCGGCACCTCCGTCGAGTCGGCGCCCGTCGGCGTCGAGTCGGCGGGCGGCGGGAGCGGCTCGGCCACGAAAGACGTGTCCCCGCCCCCCACGAGCCGGCGAACATTCACCACGCCCGACACCGATACCAGGTACGTGGCGGAATCGAGCGCCGCCGCCAGCCGCACGGTGATGAACCGCGACGGGAGTATCGGCTCCTCCTCCGTCGAGTCGGCCACGGCCGCCGCGGAGTCCCCCGCAGGCGGTTCGACCGCGGCAGAGTCCGCCACCGCCGCGGAATCCGCCACCGCCGCGGAATCCGCCACCGCCGTGGAATCCTCGCCCGCGACCGAGTCCAGAGCCGCGCTGTCCAACGGGAAGGCGACCGCATCAGCCGAGCCTACCACGGCCTCCACGACTTCGAGATCCACGCCCGCGGCCGAGTCGCGGATCGCGATCACGGGCTCCCCCGGCTGGGGGTTGAGGAGGTAATCGTCGAACTCGAGCTGAACGATCTCGCTGCCGGCGACCACGGCGCGCGCGAGGAGCGGCGGCGTGGTATCCGGCGGCAGGACGACGAAGTGGAGTTCCCGCAACGAATCCGGGCTCGCCGTCACCAGAGCGCTGTCGTGATTCTCGATCTCACGATCCGGGACGAGATTCCGGTTCCGGTCGATGAACCCGAACGCCTCGTACTCTCCCGGCGGCAACCCCCTCGCGACGAACTCTCCCACGCTGTCGGTGACGGCCCCGTACGGGATCGAGTCCGGCTCCGCCCAGAATATCACGCGCCCCTCCTGTTGAGGCTGCCCCGTCAGCCCGTCGATGATCGAGCCGCGGACGCGCGCCTCCGGGATCGCGGATCCGGTGGAGAAGCAGAACTCGGCCACGCCCTCCATCCGGTTGCGCAGCAGATCCGCGATTCCATCGGCCGGGATCGAATAGCAGTAGCTGACGCTGTCCCTCCAGCCGTCCTCGGGCCTGAGGCGAAGGTCGGAGAAACCGGTCTCCACCTCGTAGACCTCCATCGGCGAGACGAACATCTGCCGCGCGATGTCGTTCGGGATTCGGACGGGCTCATCGAAACGGAACTCCAGTCGCCCATCGAAATCGACCACGACCGAGTCGGGCGCCGGGCGGATTCGCAGGATGACGGGGGGCACTTCATCGGGGTGCGTACCGGGCGGGGGCATCTCCCGCGCGCAACCGAGCAGGATCACCCCCGCCAGGATCCCGGCCGGAGCCCGGCCGTCGACCGCCAGAGTCACGCAGCCGCGCACCACCCGACCCCGGACCCCGCGAGGCGCCCTCCCCGCCGCCGGGCCCGCACCCGGCCCCTCCACGGATCGCCTTCGCCGGGTGGGGGTCACACCGGCGACCCCAGTGATCGGAGCTTTTCTTCGAGTCGTGCCCGTTGTTCATTCAGCGAGACGAGTTTCTCCCGCTCCCGCGCGATGACCTCCGGCGGCGCGTGGTCGAGGAAACCCCGGTTTTCGAGTTTCCTTCGGCTTCCCGCGAGGAGTTTGACCGCGCGCTCCATCTCCTTCCCGATACGCCGGCGTTCCGCCTCGACATCGATCACGCCCTCGAGAGGGATGAAGAGTTCCCCGCCCGCCGGGAGCACCGCATGCGCCCCCACCTCCGTTGCGACCCCTCCCTCTCCGGTCGCGACGCGGCCGCGCCGAATGGAGGACAGACCCGCGAGGCGCGAGGCGCTCCCCTCCTCCTCGGCCAGCGCCCGTTCGAGCCCGGGCGACGGATCCGTCAGTCGGACGGGCACCCGCGCGCCCTGCGCGATGCCGTACTCCGCACGCAGCATCCGGATCGCGCCGATGAATTCCTGCAGCGCCTCGATGGCCGCGTCCGCCTCCGGGTCGCACCAGTCGTCGGGATAGTCCGGCCATGGTCCGGTCACGAGCGAACCCGCGGCCCCGGCGTCCGGGAGGCGATCGGCGATCGCCTCCGTCACGAAGGGTACGATGGGGTGCAGGAGGGAAAGCCAGCCACGCAGGACGAGCGTCAGCGTGCGCCCCGCCTCCCGGGCCGCCTCTCCTCCCTCGGCCAGTCGGCGCTTCGAGAGTTCCAGATACCAGTCGCAGAAGTCGCCCCATACGAACGCGTGGCCGGTCTCCGCGGCCTCGTGGAGTCGGAAGTTCTCGTACGAGGCGTCCATGTCCCGTGCGAGTCCGGCCAGCCGACTCCGGATCCAGCGGTCCGCCAGCGCGCCCGCGGGCGGGTCTTCCGGTGAGACGTCGGCCCGGGCGTGCGGCAACGCGAAGCGGGCCGCGTTCCAC
Organism: Candidatus Palauibacter sp.; assembly: GCF_965216145.1. Lineage (GTDB taxonomy): Bacteria > Gemmatimonadota > Gemmatimonadetes > Palauibacterales > Palauibacteraceae > Palauibacter. The sequence goes on along the minus strand of NZ_OZ244149.1, from coordinate 3,256,447 downwards.
ATCTTGTTCGCGAAGTTGCGTCCGGGGCGGAACGCCGCCTCGAGATTCTCGTAGTCCAGCTGGATGTCGGTGCCGAGCGGCGAACCTCGAACCAGGGTGAAGCGCATAGCATCCGCACCATATGCATCAACGACTTCCAGTGGATCGATACCGTTACCCAACGACTTCGACATCCGGCGTCCGAGGTGGTCCCGTACCGTCCCGTTGAGGAGGACATCGGAGAAGGGCAGCCCGTCCATGAACTCGAACCCCGCCATGATCATGCGGGCGACCCAGAAGAAGAGGATCTCGGGCGCCGTGACGAGCGTCGCCGTCGGATAGAACGCCTCGAGATCGTCCGTTCCCTCCGGCCAGCCGAGCGTCGAGAAGGGCCACAGCCAGGAGCTGAACCAGGTGTCGAGCACGTCCTCGTCCTGCCGGAGTTCGCCTGCGCAGGCGGGGCAGGCGTCCGGGTCTTCCGTCGTGACGACCGTCTCGCCGCAGCCGGGAGCCTCGCAGTACCACACGGGGATTCGGTGCCCCCACCACAACTGCCGGCTGATGCACCAGTCGCGGATGTTCTCCATCCAGTTCTGGTACACCCGGCCGTAGCGCTCGGGGTGGAAGCGGAGTTCGCCGCTCTTGTACGCCGCGAGCCCCGGTTCCGCGAGGGGCTTCATGCGGACGAACCACTGCAGGCTCAGGCGCGGCTCCACGACGGTGTCGCACCGGTAGCAGCGGCCGACGGAATGCGCGTGGTCCTCCACTCCGACGAGCCAGCCCCCCGACTCGAGGTCCGCCACGACACGGTCGCGCGCCTCGAAGCGGTCGAGCCCCCTGTACGCCTCCGGCACGGCGTCGTTCATGGCGCCCCCATCGGTCATCACGTCGAGAGCTTCGAAGCCGTGACGTCGTCCGATCTCGAAATCGTTCGGGTCGTGTGCGGGTGTCACCTTCACTACGCCGGAGCCGAAGGCGGGGTCCACGTGCAGGTCGGCCACGATCCGCAGGCGGCGCCCGACGAGCGGCAGTTCCGCCTCCTCTCCGACGAGATCGCGATACCGCTCGTCGTCCGGCGACACGGCGAGCCCCGTGTCGCCGAGCATCGTCTCCGGCCGCGTCGTCGCGACGTCCACGTGCCCGCCGGCGACGAGGGGGTATCTGATGCGGAAGAGCCTGCCGTCCAGGTCGCGGTGCTCCGCTTCCTCGTTGGAGAGCGCCGTGCGGCAGCGCGGACACCAGTTGATGATGTAGCGGCCCCGGTAGATCAGATCCTTCTCGTACAGCCGCACGAAGACCTCGCGCACCGCGTTGGAGAGCCCTTCGTCGAGCGTGAACCGTGTCCGTTCCCAGTCGCACGAGCAGCCGATGGTGCGCAGCTGATCGATGATCCGCCCGCCGTACTCCTCCACCCATTCCCACACTCGGTCCACGAAGGCCTCGCGACCGAGATCGAAGCGGGTGAGCCCGCGCTGGCCCAGTTGGCGCTCGACCACGTTCTGAGTGGCGATCCCCGCGTGGTCCGTCCCGGGTACCCAGAGGACATCGAACCCCTGCATCCGTCGCCGCCGGATGATCACGTCCTGCAGCGTGTTGTTGAGTCCGTGTCCCATGTGTAGCGCCGCCGTGACGTTGGGCGGCGGGATCACGATCACATAGGGCCGCTCGGCCTCCTCGGCCGGGACGTGGAAGAGGCCGTCCTCGACCCAGCGGTCGTACATCGGCCCCTCGAGCCCGGCAGGATCGTAGCGGGAAGAGAGTGCGGTCGGTATCGGAGAGTCACCCAAGGGGCGGCTCCTCACTGGGGTTGCGGATCGTCGAGAGAACGTCGGAACGGCGGGGGCTCAGTCTAACGGGGGTTGGCCGGGTGCGGAACCGGGCCCATGCCCGCGGCCGCTCCCCACCGCCGGCCGCGTTCACGGAGGTCCGCGGACCCTGAGCGTGTCGCCGCGGCGGCGGCGCAGCTCCTCCTCGGTCCGTTCCCGCATGCGGGCCCGCGCCTCCTCCGCCGCGGCCTCCACGTCGGCCCGCAGGTCCTGGAGCTGGATCGCGGTCAGATCCCGGATCGCCTGTTCGAACGCGCGTCGCTGCGGACCAGTGGGGGCAAAGCCGATCGGAATCGGGATCGTGACGTCGCCGAGATGGATCCCCTGCGGAGAGATCCCCCAGCGCTCGCCGTCACGCTCGAACGTCCAATCCCGCGCCCGCCGCTCCAGGTCAGCATCGAGTGCCATGCTATCGAGCCAGTCGCGCAGGATCGCGCGCACCGCGCTGTCGGCCCGCGCGAACCGCACAAGCCGCTCTCCGATCAGGCGCGGCGATCTCGGATCGAACCAGAGGCGCGCGTCGCTGAAGCGGAGCGTGAGACGCGAGGCGTTCGTCGCCCGCTCCCCTTGCGGCCCCTCGAACGGGCGGCCGGGCAGGAAGAGGGTGGGAACGCCCGGAAGCGGATCCCGCTCCTCCGCCTCCTCGACCGCCTCCTCGGGTTCTTCCGGTTCGGGCTCCCGATCCGGCGTCGCCTCCTCCGGGGGAGGGACCGGCTCCGGCCGGGGATCCTCCGGCGCGGGCGTAAGTTCGGCGGGCGCGATCTCGACGACGATGAGCGCGTCGGGGGCCGGCACGGTCTCAACCGGAGGGAGGGTGAGCGCGAGCGGATCCACCCGCACGCCACCCGCCAGGAGGACGAACAACAGGTGGAGGAGGATCGACGCGCCGAACCCGGCCGCGAACGTCCGGCGCTGCCGCCGGTCGCGCTCGCGCCGCCGGCGCGTCACGCCGGGGGCGCCGGGGGCGCCGTTCATGTGATCAGCTTCTTCTTCTTCGCCGCCGGGAAGAGGACGTTGTTCAGGATCAGCCGATAGCCGGCGGAGTGCCGGTGGAGGTCGAGATCCGTCGGGGCGTCCCCGATCAGGTGCCGCGGATCCTCCGGATCGTGTCCTCCCAGATACGTGAACGTGCCTTCCCCGAGGTTTCCGTGCAGGTACTTGACCCGTCCCCTCGCCTCTTCCTCGGCGAGCACCGTGACGCCCGGCTGGAGACGCTCCTCCCGGAAGGTGGTCGTGAGACCGTAGAAATCGGGCAGTACGCGCCGGTGGTTCTGCGTGAGCATGGCGGGCACGGGATCGAACTTGGCGCTGAACTCGAACAGCGAGAAGCTCCCGAGATCGACGCGCCAGGGAGTGTTCACCTGATGGCCGTCGATGTCGCTGAAGGCGCTCAGCGTGGGGTCCGTGACGAGCACGGCGTCGCGGAAGGCCAGCGTGCCGTCCCAGCGAAGCTTGTCGCTCGCCGCCGCGTCCGGAGGCGACCCGTCGGCGAACGAGGCCGCGATGTCGGTTCCCGCGGCCGCGAGCGCGAGTTCGAGCGTCTCCGTCGCCGTGCACATGGCGAAGAGGAAGCCGCCCCCCTCGACGTATTCCCGGAGGCGGGCGGCGACCGCCTTCTTCAGCGCGGGCACGTTCGGAAAGCCGAGTTCGCGCGCGATCGTCTCGTTACGCGTGACCTCCTCCTGCAACCATGCCGACGAGGCGTACGTGAGGTAGAACTTCGAGTACTGCCCGGTGAAATCCTCGTGGTGCAGGTGAAGCCAGTCGTAGTTCTCGAGTTCCTCGGACAGCACCTCCCGGTCCCAGATCTGCTCGTAGGGGATTTGCGCGTATTCGAGCGCCATCGTGACGGCGTCGTCCCAGGGTGAGCTGTTCGGGGGTGTGTAGACGGCGATGAGCGGCGCCTTCTCCAGGGGTACGGTCTCCATGTTCCGGGTCTCGATCTCGCGGCGGATCCTCGCCACATCCGCACCGCCGAGCGTCTCCACGGTGACGCCCATGAGGGCCGCCTTCCGGCGGTTGGCGGGGATATCCGACACGAGGAAGGACCCCGCCCGATAGTTGAGGAGCCACTCGGCGGACTGGCCTTCCGAGAGGATGCCGAACGCATACCCGTACGCCTTGAGATGGTTCTCCTGCTCCCGGTCCATCGGGACGAGGAGTTGCCCCGCAATGTCCGGCGGCGCCGCGAGGAGGAGCAGGCCGGCCAGCCAGACGCGCCACGGGAGGCTCCGCAGCCGGGGCCCGCGTGCGGAACCGGTCCACCGGAGGGGGGTCAGGGGCATCAGAGGCCTCCACCGAGTTCGGTCAACAGCCGTCGCGCGACCGGCGCCAGCGCACTTCGGGGATACTCCACGATGAGATGTTCGAGCCATACGACAGCCTCGGCCCCAAGGGCCGCGCGCGCGAGGTCGAGGAGCGCCGCGGGGGCTTCGGGGCTCCCGGGGTGACGCTCGACGATCCGCCGGCGCAGCCCGTCCGCAATTTCCGCGCGCCCGGCCGCCGCCGCCGCGTCGGCCAGGAAGGTGAGGGCCGCGGACCGGCCTTCCGACGCGGTCGCGCCCGCCAGCTCCCGGAGGGCCGGCCCGGGATCGAATGCCTCCGGCGCGCCGAGGAGCCCGAGAGCGGCGGCCCCGACGATGCGCGTTTCGGCCGAGTCCGCCGTCTGCACGAGCGTGAGCAGCGTGAGGCGGCGCGTCCGTTCGGCCGCATCGATTCCCGAGTCGCGCACGCTGCGCCTCGCCCGCTCGCGGGCCGAATCGCGACGCCCGGCGTAGAGCGACAACCGGGTCGCCGCGGCGTCGAGCGGCCCGGTCCAGGCGACGCGCAGCCGCTCACGCGCTTCGGCGAGGACGGCCTCCCCGGCCGCCAGATCCCCCGCGCGCGCGTGGCCGATGGCAAGCTCGCCCCGCATCGCGGCCTCGGCCGCCGCCGAGTCCGGGTACTGCCGCAGGTACCGGGCGAGCACGTCGGTCGCTTCGCCGAGCGATGCGGGGTCCCCGGAGAGGAGGCCGAAGAGCCGGCGCGAAGCGGCCTGATGCGGGGCGTCACCCGGCGCGCTTTCCCGCGTCAGCGTTTCGAGGGCCCGCCGCGCCGAACCCGAGTCGCCCGCCGCCAGCGCCTGCTCCGCGGCCAGGGCCCGCCAGCGGAACTGGTCCGCCGGACGGGGGCTGAGTCCGGCCAGGAGCCCCGCCGCCCAGGCGACCTCGCTCGAGAGCCCGGCCGCTTCGGCTTCCCGCGCGTACTCCCGCAGGAACGCCGCGTCTTCGGCCTCGCCTGCCCCGCGCCCGCCCTCGGCCAGTTCGCGCGCCGCCGCGGCTCGACCCACGCGGAGGGCGACGATGGCCCCCGCGCGCGCCGCGTCGTCCGTGCGGCCTCCGAGCTCGCCACGCAGCCGGTCGAAGTAGGCCACCCCGGCCTCGCCCGCCGCCCGGAGGCCCCGCTCCACGTCGTCGGTGGCTGGCGGATCCAGCGCGAGCAGTCCGGCCCACGCCGCCGCGAGCCGTTCGGCATCGCCCATGACGAGGAGGAGGTCGGCGAGACGGCCGAGCACCTCCCCGGGAGGCGCCGCCGCATCGCCGAGGGTGCGCACCGCGGCGGCGGAATCGCCGGCCGTGAGTTGCACATCCGCGCGGGCGAGCCGGGCCCCCGCGGCCTGCGGCGCCCGCTCGAGCCAGCGGCCCGTCACCGCGAGCGCGGAGTCGAGCAGGCCCGCCCCGGTCAACGCACGGGCCCACCAGAACCGCGCCACCTCGTCGTCCGGCGCCGCGGTGACCGCGGCTTCCGCGTAGGTCACGAGGTCCCTCGCCTCCCCCGCCTCGAGCGCGATTTCGCCCAGCAGCGCGAGGGCGGCCGGCGAGGCCGGGACCCGGTCCAGGTGTTCGCGCAGCGCCGCCGCAGCCTCGGCGGGCCGCCCCGCATCCCGGAGCCTCTCGGCGCGGGCCACCGTCCGCTGCTCGGACGCCGCGGCCGCCTGCGCGGCGAGTGCGGTTCCGCTCGCCGCCGGGCCCGCCGAGAAAGCCAGAAAAGCCACGCCCGCGCGGACGCCGAAACTCCGCAGGGTCCCGCCGGTCACGTCACGGATCCCGTCGCGCTCCGCCGTCCGCCGGCGGAACGCGGTTCAGCCGGTCGAAATACTCGAAGATCAGCGAGCGGTAGAAGAGCGGCAGCTCCCGCAGAAGCGCCTCGGCCGGGAGCGGGAAGCGCCGCCCCCGCAGCAACTCGGGATCGATCGGCGGGGGCGCCCGCGGCTCCGCCGTCGCCTCCCTCGATTCTCTCTGGTTCGGGTCGAGGTCCTCGTCCTCGAGCGACCGGCCCGCGTCCAGCATGCGCCGGAAGAGCTCCCGCTGGCGATCGAGCGTCTCCTGCGACGGCCCCTGCAGTTCGAGCTCGCGGGAGAGTTCCGCCGCCTCTTCCGCCAGCTCTTCGGGGCGCCCCAGCAGGTCGCCTTCCGGGTCTTCCAGCTGTCCGAGTTCTTCGGCGATCTCCTCCTGGCGGCGCGCCACCTCCTCCCGGCGGCGCTCTTCCCCCGCCGGACGGGGACCGGGCACGAGGAGCGAACTCGTCTGCTGCGTCACCGACTGCTGTTGCTGGGCGAGCTGGTTCATCTGCTCGGCCGCGTCCTGCCCCGCCGACTGCTGTTGCGCCGCCCGCGCCGCCTCTTCGCTCGCGAGCAGGTGTCGAGCAAGCTCGTTCAGCGACTCCTGGATCGCCTCGGCCTCGGCGCGCGCCGGCAGACGTCGCGCGCCGTCTTCAGCCAGCCGCTCCAGCAGTTCATCCATCAGTTCGGCCGCCTCGCCCGCCGCCGCCCCGGTGCGCTGGTCGAGCATGGCGGCCTCGTTCCCGGCCTCGGAGAGCCGCTCGACGAGGTTCTCGAGCCCCTGACGGACCGCGTTCTGCTGCCCCCGCCAGGATTCGGGATCGGCCGTGTCCTCCCCGCGCGTCGCCTCGGACAGACGGCCCTCCTCCTCGGCCAGCCCGAGCGCCTCGCTGCGGGCGCGGGCCAGCGATTCCACCGCAGCCTCTCCCTGCTCGCCGCTCATCTCCTGCTGCGAAGATCCGAGCGCCCCGGCCGCCTGCTCGAGCGCTTCGGCGGCCTCTTCCGCCGCCTGCCGCTCAGCTTCGCCGACCTCGCTCCGGCCGCCATCGCGGGCCTCCGCCGACTGGTTCTGCGCTTCGGCCATCTTCCCGAGCGCTTCCTCCGTCCGTTCCCCGGCGGCACGGGCCGAGTCGGCGGCGGCCTCCCGTTCGGCCGCGGAAAGCTCCTGCTCCAGCTCCTGCAGACGCTCCGCCAGCGCCTCCGCCTGCTCGGCCAGCGCCTCCTGTTCCCGCTGGAACGCCTCGGCGTCGGTCTCCTGGGCCACTTCCCTCTGTTCGCGGGCCAGGTCGTCCGCATTCGCCTGCGCGGACTTCATCGCCTGCTCGAGCGCGGCCTGTTCCAGCATGCCCAGCGTCTGGTCCACCTGTTCGCGGAGGGCCTCGTAGTCGTCGGCCAGCTGTTCGAGCGCCTCCCGTACTGCCTCCGGGTCGAGGTCACGCAGCGCTTCGGCGAGGGCTTCGATCTGGTCGTCGAGCCCGCTCTCGGTCAGTTCCTCGTACCGTTCCGCCAGCCGCTGCAGCTGCTCCTGCAGCGCGGGGTCCGAGAGCGGCGAGGCCTCCAACTCCTCTCGCAACGACTCGAGGTCCTCCGAAAACTCCCCGAGTTCCTCCTCCGAGCGCCGGGCCTCGTCGAGCACGCTTCGCGCCTCCTCCGTGGCCTCGAAGCGGACGTCCTCGCTGTCGTCGCCGGCGGCGTCCGTCTGGCGGGCCGCATCCGCGGCGGCCTCCGCCAGCGCCTCCATGGCTTCCTCCAGCTCCTGCGCGGCGTCGGACAGCGCCTCCGTCTGTTCGGCACGCTCGTCCCGCATCTCCGTGAAGGTCGGTACGCGCAGCAGGAAGGTGTCAGACACCGCCGGGCCCCGCCGCGGATGTCCGTCGAAGGCCTCGAACCGATAGAAGAGGGTGTCCCCCGGGAGGAAGGATTCCGCACTCCGGTCGAGCAGATGGCGGAAGACCGATCGTTGGGCGCCGGCCGGTTCCGGGGATAGCGGCTCCCGCCGTTCCGCGACCTCTTCGCCCAACCCCGAACGCCAACTTCCGAGGAACGCCCGCTGGAGCCCGATGTCGTCCTCGATGTCGACGATGATCGGCATCACCCGTTCGTAGCCCAGCGTCGTGTCGGGAGCGGGGTAGAGAAGGTGGATCCGCGGCTGGAGGTCCGGGACGAGGAGCACCCGGATCGGGTCCGGGACGATCTGCTCCCCGAGCGAAGAGGAGGCCCGCATCTCCCACGCCCAGGCACCCGTCCGCTCCGGCACCCATGAGGCCGCGAAGCGGGGTCCCGACACGTCGAGGGGGATCCGCGGGCCCTCCTCCTCTTCATTCCCGGCGGCGGGCTGCCAGAGGAGGGCGCCTCCGTCGAGCGGGAGGTTCGCTTCTCCGCTCAGCCGCAACCGCGTCCCCTCGGGAACCACGAGCGGCGGGACCTGGCCCCGGTACGTCTCCGAACCGCGGCCCAGATAGACCGGATACTCGAGGCTGACCTGGAGGTCCTGCACGAGGAGCGGCTCCAGCGGCCGGACGTGCAGGGTGTCGCGCGACGGACCGTCGTCGTCCTCGACCCACACCGTCACGGGCGATACGACGGGGTCGGTGCGGCCCTCGGCCGAACCCGCCGCGGAAACCTCGAGCACCCGCCGCTCGAGCGCCCGGCCGGCGGCGCGCCACACCAGGGTGACGCGGTCCCGCCCCACGGCCGAGATGACGACGGTCGCGGGTTCGCCGCGCGGTACCCCCGCCGCGCCGTCCAGGCCGAGCGGCGGCAGCGGAGCCGGAAAGGCTGTCCGCCAGGGCGCACCCAGCGCGAGGGCGGCGGAGAGCGTCGGCTGCGGCCGCAGGAGCCCGGCCAGCGAGAGCGCGACGAGCGTGACCGCCACGGCGAGGCCCGACCGGCGCGCTCGCCGACTCCAGCCCGGCCCCGTCACCGGGAGCAGCCGCCGGGGCGCGACGCGCCCCAGCGCCCCGGACACGCGGACGCGGTGGAGCGCCGCGAGCCCGCTCCCGCCCCGCCGCACCGAGCCCTCCAGTTCGAGCGCCACGCGCACGTCGCCCGCCCCCAGGCCGGCCGCCGCATCGGCCTCCTCCGCGACCTCGCGCGGGTAGAGCGCGAGCCATGCTCTGCGGCCCAGCCAGGCAAGCGCCGCCACGCCGGCCCACAGCACGAGCGCGAGCGCGAGCGGAACCAGGGACCCGCGACCCTCGCGCACCGAGGCAGGCAACATGGACAGCACGAGGACCAGTGACCCGACCAGCGTGATCGCGGCGGCGGCGGCGGCCGCGACCGCGCGCGCCCGTGCCGCCAGACACACGGCGGCCAGCCGTTCAAAGCCGAATCCGTCAGTCATCCGAGGGCGTCCCTTCGACCCGCAAGCTCACGCGATAGGCCTCGTTCCGGCTCAACCCGCATTCCGCGGCCAGGCGGTCGGCGATCTCGCGCCGACGCAGACCTGCGCGCGACAAATGTCGCGCCTGTTCCATGATGACCGCCAGATCGGGCCCTTCGTTGCCCGCCGGCGCACCGGCGAAGACCAGCGTCACCTCACCCCTGGCGGTCCGGCTTGCCCAGTCCGCCGCCAGTTCCGCCACCGAACCGACGGTGATTTCCTCGTGGAGCTTCGTCATTTCGCGGCATACGACCGCGTGCCGCTCCGACAGGCCGGCGCGCGACAGTTCCGCCAGGAGGGCGCCGACCCGCCCGGGCGCCTCGAAGACGACCGCGGTGTCGGGGCACGCGCGGAGGTCGTCGATCCACGCGGCGCGCGCTCTGCCCCGCCGCGGGGCGAAGCCGAGAAACAGGAAGCGGTCCGCCGGCATACCGGAGACGGACAAGGCCGCCAGAATGGCAGATGGGCCCGGGATGGGGCACACGTGGTACCCCGCCTCGCGTACCGCGGCGAGCGCGCGTCGCCCCGGGTCCGACACGGTCGGCGTCCCCGCGTCCGAGACGAGGGCAACGGACCGGCCGGCCTCCAGATGTGTGAGGAGTTCGTCCACGCGGGAGCGCTCGTTGTGCCGGTGGAGCGACCGGAGGGGAACGTCGGCCTCCAGCCGCGCGAGCAGGGTACCGGTACGCCGCGTGTCCTCGGCGTAGCACACGTCGGCCGCGCGCAGGATGTGCGCCGCCCGACCCGGCATGTCGTCCAGGTTGCCGATCGGCGTCCCTACCACATAAAGGGTTCCCGTCACGACGCGCGTTCCTCGCTTCCCGTTCACCGCCCGACGCGCCCGCGCCCCCCGGAGCCAGGCCCGGCCGCGGGGGGCGCGAGGTCTCCTCTGTGCGGCGAGCAGCCGGTCTCGGCCGGCGGCGGCAAGACGACGACTGCTAGGCGTGCTCGAGAATCTTGTTCTCGAGTGAGGTCCGCGGGTGCGCACCCACCATCGTATCCACGACCTCCCCACCCTTGAAGAAGAGGATGCTCGGAATCGAGCGGACGTTGAAACGGAACGCAGTCTGCGGGTTCGCGTCGACGTCGAGCTTCCCGATCTTGACGCGACCCGCGTACTCCCGCGCCAGCTCGTCGACGACCGGCCCGACGAGACGGCAGGGTCCGCACCACTCCGCCCAGAAATCCACCATAGAGAGCCCCTCGGCCGCTTCGATCTCGTCCGCGAAGTTCGCGTCCGTGATTTCGACGGGTCCGCCATTCCCTGCGTCAGTCATTCAGATCTCCCCCCGGCATCCGGGTCCGTGTATTCGTTTCGTCCATTCCGTGCCCCCCTGACCGCCTCCGCCCCGGCACCACGGCCTCGCTGGCTCCGGTTCCGTCTCGCGGGTACGTTCCCGGACGCTCGCCCCGACCCGGGTTCGGCGGCCCGAGTCCTCGACCTCGGTACCAGGCGATACAAGGAGGGGTTCCCGGCCGCGTGAACGACCGCAATGAGTCTCCGGAAGCGACCATAATCGACCACGTCGGAATCGCGGTCAACTCGCTCCGCGAGGCCGCCGCGCGGTGGTCCGCCATCCTGGGTGAACCTCCCGCCGGAGAGGAGACCGTCCCTTCCGAAGGTATCCGCGCCGCCTTCTTCGGCGAGGGGCCGGGCCGGGTCGAACTCCTCGCGCCGCTCACGCGCGAGTCGCCCATCGCCCACTTCCTCGAACGACGCGGCCCCGGCATCCACCATCTGTGCGTGCGGGTCGTGGATCTCGAGGCCGCCGTCGCGCGGGCCGAGCGCTCCGGAGCCGAGGTGATTCCGCCGCGCGTCCGGACCGGCGCCGGCGGGGCCCGCATCGCCTTCCTGCACCCGCGCTCGCTCGGCGGCGTCCTCCTGGAGATGCGGGAGGATCCCGCGGCCGGGTGACCCGGGATCGAGGGCGAGCCGCCGCGGAAGCCGGGACGGGAGGACACGCCGGGCCGGAATACTCCGTCATCGTCCCGACCCTGGACGAAGAAGCGCAACTCGAAGAAACGCTCCAGCGGGCGAAGTGCGCGCTCGGGCCGGACACCGAGTTCATCATTGTCGACGGCGGCAGCCGGGACCGGACGCGGGCAATCGCCGGGCGCTACGGGAAGGTCCTGATCGCCTCGCGCGGCCGGGGCGTTCAGCTCGCGGCCGGGGCGCGGGAGGCGACGGGAAGGGTCCTCGTGTTCCTGCACGCGGACACGTGGCTCCCGGAGGGAAGCGCGGCGGCGTTGCGGGAGTCCGTGCTGGCCGGCGCGGGCGCGGGGTGCTTCCGGTTCGCACTGCACCCGCGGGCACGCGAGGTGCGCTACCGAGTGCTCGAGTGGGGCGTGAACTGGCGCACCCGGCGCTTCCGGACCGCGACGGGAGACCAGACGATCTTCGCCTCGCGCGCCGCGTACGACGCGTGCGGCGGCATCCCCGCCCTTCCCCTCTTCGAGGACGTGGCGTTCGTCCGGGCCGTGCGCCGCGTCACCCGGTTCGAGCCGCTCACCGAGGCGGCCCGCACGTCGAGGAGGCGCTGGGAAGGCGCCTTCCTGCGCACAATCGTGCGGCACTGGGTGCTCCGGGCGACGTTCGCGGCGGGCGTGAACCCGCGCCGCCTGAGCCGCTATCACGAGCGCCGGGCCCCGCCGTAGACGGTTACGAACCGACGAGCGCCTTCGTCAGGATCCGCTCCACGAACCAGCGCCCCCGATATGAGACGGCGATGAACGGCACGGTCGCGCCGCCGTGACGGGTCCCCGTCAACTCCACGATCCAGCGCGATGTCCCGGCGGCATCTCCGACCGGCTGCGCACGCAGCGTACGGGAGCGGTGCGCGAGGAGACCCGCGAGGACGAACATCCTCTGCTCCGTCTCGACCCGGCCCCAGCGCCGCTCGGCCGGCCCCTCGGCCGTGCCGAAGAGGCGGGCCATCGCCGGATAGTCGCGCCCCCGCACGCCGTCGAGAAACTGTGCCACCGCCGCCTCGGCCGATGGCGCCCCGTACTCCGGCGAGGCTCCCGCCCCCCCGGCACCCCGCCCCGACGCGCACCCCATCAGGGCGAGGCCCGCCAGGACGGACAGCGACGCGCGCTTTCGACATCGGAGCCCGGTCATGTCCCCCCCTCCCCCTCCGCATCGGCTGCGGCCGGATCCATCTTCACGAATCGAAGCTCTTCTCCCCCGGCATCGACATCGATCCGCAGCGCGTCGCCCTCCGCGAACCGTCCCTCGAGGAAGGCCATGGCGAGCGGGTTGGCGATCAGCCGCTGGATCGCACGCTTGAGCGGACGCGCCCCGAAGGCGGGATCATATCCCACCTCCGCGATCCGCCTCCGGGCGGCGGCGCTCACGTCGATCAGGATGTCCCGCTCCGCGAGCATACGCGCGACCCGGGCGACCTGGAGTTCGACGATCGACTCGAGGTGTTCCCGGCTCAGGGGGCGGAATACGAGGATCTCGTCCACGCGGTTGAGGAATTCCGGCTTGAAGCGCCCGCGCAGCGCGTTCTCGACCTCGGCTTCGGTCTCGGCCCACGGGTCTCCGGCCTCGGAACGCGCCAGGATCCTGGCGCTGCCGATGTTGCTCGTCATGATCAGCACCGCGTTCCGGAAGTCCACCGTCCGCCCGCGCCCGTCCGTCAACCGGCCATCATCGAGGACCTGCAGGAGCACGTTGAACACCTCGGGGTGCGCCTTCTCGATCTCGTCGAACAGGACCACGGTGTAGGGCCGGCGGCGCACGGCTTCGGTAAGCTGGCCGCCCTCCTCGTAGCCGACGTAGCCGGGCGGCGCGCCGATGAGCCGGGACACGGCGTGCCGCTCCATGTATTCCGACATGTCGATCCGCACCATGGCCGTTTCCTCGTCAAACAGGAACTCGGCCAGCGCACGCGCGGTCTCGGTCTTCCCCACCCCGGTCGGGCCGAGGAACATGAAGCTCCCGATGGGACGGTTCGGATCCTGGAGCCCCGCCCGGCTGCGCCGGACCGCGTCCGACACGGCCGTGACCGCGTGTGACTGGTTGACGACGCGCCGGTGCAGGTGCGCCTCCAGCGTCGCGAGCCGATCCTTCTCATCATCGAGCATCCGCGCCACGGGGATGCCCGTCCAGCTCGCCACCACATCGGCGATATCCTCCGGACCCACCTCCTCGTTGAGGAACGAGCCCTCCGCCTGGATCGCGGCCAGCTTCGCCTCGGCCGCCGCAAGCTCGGACCTCCGCTTCGGCAGTTCGCCGTGCAGGATCTCCGCCGCCCGCTGGTGATCGATCCGCCGCTGCGCCTGCGCGGCCTCCACCCCGAGTTCCTCGATCTGCCGCTTGCTGCGCTGGACGGCCTCGATCATCTCCTTCTCGCGGATCCAGCTGGCGTTGAGGCCCGCGAGCGATTCCCGCGCCGCGGCGAGATCGCCCTCGATCTCCGCGAGACGCTCCCGGCTCCGGGCATCGTCCTCGTCCCTGAGGGCCTCCCGTTCGATCTGGAGCTGGGTGACGCGGCGGTCGAGTTCGTCGATCTCCTCCGGCATCGAGTCGATCTCGATGCGGAGCCGGGACGCCGCCTCGTCGACGAGGTCGATCGCCTTGTCGGGCAGAAAGCGGTCTCCGATGTAGCGGTCCGAGAGCCGCACCGCGCTGACGAGGGCCGGGTCCGTGATGCGGACGCCGTGGTGCACCTCGTACCGCTCCTTGAGTCCGCGCAGGATGGCCACGGTCTCGTCGAGCCCCGGTTCGTCGACCAGCACCGGCTGGAACCGCCGCTCCAGGGCAGGGTCCTTCTCGATATGAAGACGGTATTCGTCGAGCGTCGTCGCACCCACCATGCGGAGCTGCCCCCGGGCGAGGGGGGGCTTGAGCATGTTCCCCGCATCGACCGCGCCCTCCGCCGCTCCGGCGCCGACCACGGTGTGCAGTTCGTCGAGAAAGACGACGTACCGGCCGCCGGATTCGGTGATCTCCTTCAGCGTCGCCTTCAGGCGCTCCTCGAACTCGCCCCGGTACTTGGCCCCGGCCAGCATCGCGCTGATGTCGAGCTGCACCAGCTGCTTGTTCCGGAGGGACTCCGGGACGTCCCCGGCGACGATGCGCTGAGCGAGACCTTCCACGATCGCCGTCTTGCCCACCCCGGGATCACCGATCAGGACCGGATTGTTCTTCCTTCGCCGGGAGAGGACCTGCATGATGCGCCGAATCTCGGCATCCCGGCCGATGACCGGGTCGAGCTTCCCCGCCCGGGCCTCCGCGGTGAGATCGACACCGTACCGTTCGAGGGCACGGTACTTCCCTTCCGCATCTTCGTCCGTCGCGCGATGCGGCCCCCGCACCTCCTCGACCGCCCGCCGCGTCCGCTCCGGGTCGGCCCCCGTCCCGCGAAGCAAGGAGCCGGTCGTCGACGCCTTCGGGCCGGCGAGGGCGAGGAGGAGGTGTTCGGTCGTCACGAAGGTGTCGCCCATCTCCCGGGCGGCGGCCTCCGCGTCATCGAGCACGCGCTCGAATTCGCGGCTGGGCGTCGGCGAAGCCCCGCTCTGCCGGGGCAGACGATTCGCCGCCCGCTTGAGATCGGCCTCCAGCGCGCGAGGGTCGACGCCCACCGTCTGGAGGACGGGCACGGCGACGCCGCCTTCCTGGGCGAGCAGCGCCGCGAGTAGATGGGTGTCCTCCACGGCCGGATTGTCGGCCCGGCGCGCCGCGCGCGCCGCCTCGGCCAGCGCCTCGCGGGCTTTCAGCGTGAGTCGGTCGGTCGGGATCATCTTCTGTCCGCCAGCTTCGTTCTCGTTCGACTGCGTTCAACTTGTACGCCGGGTTCGCCGTCCCCGGGGGATACCGGGAACCCGGTGCAATTCCCGTGCCCGGAGCGGAGCGCGCGCCGGACTCCGCCTTCGCCGGGGGGCGGGCCCCGGACCGGATCCGGCCGGCGCGACCCCTGCCATTCGGGCGGACGCGCGCCAGTTCGGCAGATGCGCGCCTCCGGGACCGCGAAGAAAGGTTTTTCCCGCGGTGTCCCCTGTTGACCCTCACGGGAGGCGCGACTAGCGTCCGGACGGTCGATCCCGCCCCACGAGGATTCGATCGCCGCCCGAGTTGCAACCCGGAACCACGTGGAGGGATGCCCATGCCGGACCAAGTCGCGGGCGCTTCGAACACCCGGGCTCACCAGCCCTACATCCCCGCCTCGCAGTCGCTGCCCGAGATCACGGTCAAGGCGATCGTGCTCGGCATCCTCCTCTCGGCCGTCCTCTCCGGTGCGAACGCGTACCTCGGGCTCAAGGTAGGGCTCACGGTGTCCGCGTCGATCCCGGCCGCCGTAATCTCGATGGCGATCCTCAGGATGTTCCGCGAACACAACATCCTCGAAAACAACATCGTCCAGACGGCCGCGTCGGCCGGTGAGTCGCTCGCCGCGGGCGTAATCTTCACCCTCCCCGCCCTCATCCTCCTGCGGCACTGGGCGGGGTTCCCCTTCCTGCCCACGATGGGGATCGCGCTCTGCGGCGGGGTCCTGGGGGTGCTGTTCACGATCCCGCTGCGCCGGGCACTGATCATCGAAGCCGACCTGCGCTTCCCCGAGGGGGTCGCGACGGCCGAAGTGCTGAAGGCGGGGGCCACGGGCGGCTCGGGCGCCAAGCTGATCGCGCTCGGCGGGGCGGCGGCCGCGCTGCTCAAGCTGTCACAGACCGGGTTCAAGATCGCCGAGGGTTCCCTGCACGGATCCATTGCGGCCGGCCGCTCGATCTTCGGCATCGGGAGCGACCTCTCGCCCGCCCTGCTCGGCGTCGGGTACATCGTTGGGCCCCGGGTCGGCAGCCTCGTCCTCGCGGGGGGCGCGATCTCGTGGTTCGCCGCCATCCCGATCTACCTCGCCGTCACGGACCCCGCGACGGTGGCCGGCGTCGTGGGCGGCGAGACCGGCTACGCCGCGGCGCAGTCGATCTGGAGCGCACAGATCCGCTTCATGGGCGTCGGCGCCATGGTCGTGGGCGGCGTGTGGGCGCTCGTCTCGCTCCTGGGCGCCGTCCGCGACGGCGTGCGGTCTTCGATCGAGGCGCTCCGCGCCGCCCGAGTGGCGGAGGGAGGCCCGGAAGTCCCCCGCACCGAGCGGGACATGCCGATCAACCTCGTCGCGGTGGGCACCGTCGCGCTCGCGGCGCCGATCCTCGCCGTGTTCGTGCTCGTGATCGACCGATCCGCACTCGGGATCACGCCCGGCCTCTACTGGATCGTGCTCGCGCTGGGGACGGTCTTCGCACTGGTCGCCGGGTTCCTGTTCGCCTCGGTCGCCGGCTACATGGCCGGTCTCGTCGGCTCCTCGAACAACCCGATCTCGGGCGTCACGATCGCGACGATCCTCACGATCTCCCTCATCCTCTATCTCCTGCTCGGATCACAGATCGACTTCACGGTCTCGGGCGCGCAGGCGCTCGCGGCGGCGGCGACCGCGATCCTCGTGGGCGCGGTGGTCGCGTGCGCGGCGGCGATCGCCGGCGACAACATGCAGGACCTCAAGGCCGGGAGGATCGTCGGGGCCACGCCGCGCCGCCAGCAGATCATGCAGGTCATCGGCGTCGTCTCCGCGGCGTTGGTCATCGCGCCCATCCTCGGGCTCCTGTACCAGGCGTACGGCCTCGGCGGCGTCCTTCCGCGCGAGGGGATGGACCCGAACGAGATGCTGCAGGCGCCGCAGGCGACCCTCATGGCCTCCGTCGCCGACGGCGTGTTCTCGAGGAACCTGCCCTGGGGGATGATCGCGATCGGGGCGCTGATCGCCGCCGCGGTCATCACCCTCGACCAGATCCTCAAGGCGCGAGGCTCGAACCTCCGGGTTCCGGTGCTCGCGGTGGCGGTCGGCATCTATCTGCCGATCGAACTCGAGGTGCCGATCTTCGTCGGAGGCATCGTGGCGTGGCTCGTGAGCCGGGTGGTGCGCCGCCGCGACGGCGAGGCCGAGGTGGAACGGGCGAGCCAGCGCGGTCTGCTCTTCTCTTCCGGCCTCATCACGGGGGAGGCGCTCGTGGGGATTCTCCTCGCGATCCCGTTCGCGGCCTTCCAGAGCACGGACGTACTCAGCCTCGCGCCGGAGGGCTTCGGGACGATCGCGAGCTGGATCGGGGGGGCGGCGGCGGTGGGATTCACATGCTGGCTCTACCGCGTATCGGTTCGCTCGTCCGGCTGATGAGCCCCGGGCCGCGGAGGGGGCGTGCGATCCTCGTGCTGCTCGCCGCGAGCCTCCTGGCGGGCGGCTGCGGCGACAGGGCGGGCAGCCTCGACGAAGACACCTACGTCCAGGTCATGGCCCACCTCAACTACGCCCGTGAGCGCTATGCGAACACGGCCGAGGACGACTCCGCCCGGGCCGCGGTCCTCGAGGAGTTCGGCGTTTCCGGCCCGCAGGTCGAGGAGTTCACGTCACGCCACGGAAGCGATCCCCAGCTTATGAACCGGCTGTGGGAGCGGATTCGACGCGAGGTCGAGGTGCTGCACGGCGTCCAGCCGCCCGAGTCACAGGCGGACGATGCGGGGAACCGTCCCGGAGAGCGGCGGGGAGGCCGGTGAGACCGCCCGATCTCCTTGCCGCCGCCGGACGCCAGGCGCGGTCCGCGGCGCTTCACGCCGGCCGGATGGGGCTCCTCGGCTGGGCCACGTTCTGTTCGCTGGGCCGCCCGCGCGCCTATCTGCGCGAGACGATCGGACACGTGAAACACATCGGGGTCGAGAGCCTGCCGCTCGTGCTCCTCATGGGGGCCCTGTCGGGCGCGGTCATGGCCCAGCAGACCATGTACCAGCTCTCACCGGGTCTGCCACGTGAGATCGTCGCGGGCGGCGTGGTCGGCGGCATGCTCACCGAGCTGGGGCCGGTGCTCACGGCGGTCGTGCTCGCCGGACGCGTCGGGGCCGGCATCGGCGCCGAACTCGGGGCCATGAAGGTGACGAATCAGATCGACGCGCTCCTCACGATGGGCCGTGACCCCGTGCTCGAACTCGTCGTCCCCCGGGTCGTCGCCGGGACGCTCATCCTCGTCCCCCTCGTCATGCTGGCGAACGTCATGGGCGTCTTCAGCGGCTACGTCACCTCGGTCGGGATCCTCGGGCTCACGTCGGGCGAGTACGTCGACGGGGCCAAGGGCTACTACCACCACGGCGCGCTCCTCTTCTCGCTCGTGAAGGCCGTCGCGTACGGCTTCGCCATCACCTTCATCGCCAGCTACGTCGGGCTGCGGGCGAGTGGCGGGGCGGCGGGCGTGGGGCGCACGGCCACGCGGGCGGTCGTCGCGATCATCGTCTCGATCATGGTCCTCGATACCGTGCTCGGACCCGTCTACAAGGCGCTGACGTGATCGAGATCATCGGGGTCCACAAGAGCCTCGGCGGCCGACCCGTGCTGGAGGGCGTCGATCTGGACGTCCGTGAGGGGGAGACGCTCGTCATCATGGGACCCTCGGGGACCGGAAAGAGCGTGCTCCTGAAGCACATCGTGGGCCTCTTCGACCCGGATGCCGGAGACATCATCGTGGACGGCATCTCGGTGCCGTCCTCCAGCCGGGAGGAGATCGCCGCCATCCGCGCGAAGATCGCCTACGTTTTCCAGAATTCCGCGCTCTTCGACTCGATGACGGTGCGCGGCAACCTCCTCATGGGACTCCCCCCGGGCTCCTACCAGGACCGCATGGCAGAGTGCGAAGAGCTGGCGCGGACCGCACTGAATTACGTGAACCTCGCGCCCGACGTGCTGGCGCTGTACCCGGCGGAACTCTCCGGGGGCATGCAGCGACGGGTCGCCATCGCCCGCGCGATCATCGGCAAACGCCGCTACGTACTGTACGATGAGCCCACCACGGGGCTCGATCCCGTCAACGCCACGAGAATCAACAGGTTGATCGCGCACGTGAGCCACGAAGTCGACGCCACCAGCATCGTCGTCACGCACGACGTGACGTCCGCCTTTTTCCTCGCCGACCGGATCGTCCTCCTGTCCGAGGGCGTGATCCAGGCGGAGGGCACGCCCGAGGAACTGCGGGTCACGGACAACCCGGCCGTGCGCGAGTTCCTCGACGCGGCCCCCGGGACCGGAGTGCGAGGCGCATGAGGGATCCCGGCCTCCGCGACCGCGGCGTCGAGATCCGGGTCGGCATCTTCCTCATCCTGGCCGCGGTCGTCTCCGTGGCCGGCCTGTTCTGGATCGCCGACTCGCCCTTCCGGGGACCGACGATCCGCGTGTGGGGCGTCGTGGGCGACGCCGGCCAGATCACCCCCGATTCGCCGGTACTCCTGCGCGGCGTCGAGATCGGGACGGTCGACGAGGTGGGACTGGAGGCGGAGCGCGCGGTGATCGGGATGACGATCTCCACGCGGATCCCGCTCCCGGCCGACACGCGGGGCACCGTCAGGCCCTCCGGGTTCCTCGGACAGCAGCTCATCGAACTCATGCCCGGCGCCGGCACGCGGGCCCTCGCCGAGGGAGACACCATCTCCCTCGACCGCGCGTCGGACCTGGTATCGCTCGCCTCCAGCTTCGGCGAGGAGACCGGCGGGCTGATCGAGCGACTCGATGCGATCCTCACCGAGCAATTCGCCGAGAACGTGGCCGCCGGCTCGGAAGCACTCACGCTCGCCATGAGGGAGCTGGCGGGGCTCCTCGAGGCCGAGCGCAGTTCCATCGGCGGCATGCTCGCGAACATGGATACGCTCTCGGGCCGGCTCTCGGGACTGACCGGATCGGAAGAGGTGGACCGCACGCTCGCCAACCTCGACACGCTCTCGTCCCGCCTGGCGGGGGCGAGCGACGACTTCGCCACCACCGGCAGGTCGCTCGCCGAGATCACGCGCCGGCTGGAGGCCGGGGAAGGGACGCTCGGGAAGCTGCTCGGCGAGGACGCCGTGCACGACGGGTTGATCGAGACGCTGGAGACGCTTCGCGCCGCCGGCGAGGAGTTCGGGCTCCTGATGCGAGACATGCGCGAGCGGCCGGACCGCTATCTGGAGGACATCAAGATCTCCGTCTTCTAGCGGACGGGCCGGCGGAGGGTGCGGGGGCGACGCGCCGAGGGGCGCGTGCCGCCGGATCAGAGGCCCGTGGGTACGTCGAAGAAGAGGTGCTCGGCTCCGAAGTGGCCCGCCGCGCGGCGGGCGAGGGCGCGGACGCCCAGGGTCTCCGTGGCGTAGTGGCCGGCGTAGATCACGTTGATGCCGAGTTCCAGCGCCTCGTGATACGTGTGGTGGCTGCCCTCGCCGGTGAGGAACGTATCGGCGCCCGCCGAGGCCGCGGCCTCGATCTGCGAGCCACCCCCGCCCGAGAGGATCGCGAGCCGCGATGCGCGCTCCGGTCCCCCGGCGATGACGACCGGAGACTGACCGCACACGGCCTCCGCGCGGGCCGCGATTTCCGCGCGCGACGCATCCACGGTCCCGATGACGCCGATCCCCTCGTTTCCCTTGAACGACCCGAAGCGCTCCACCCCCTCGAGGGCGAACTCGGCCGCGAGGAGGGCGTTGTTTCCGATGCGAGGGTGCAGATCGAGCGGGAGGTGCGCCGAATACAGGCCCATCCCGCTCTCCACGAGCCGGCGGAAGCGCTCGTAGAGGGGGCCGACGAAGGGGCGCAGGCCGCCCCAGAAGAGCCCGTGGTGGACGAGGAGGAGGTCACACCCCGCCTCGACCGCGAGGTCGATCGTCGCCCGGCAGGCGTCCGTTGCCGCCCCGATGCGGGCCACCTCGCGGCGTCCGTCGACCTGCAGTCCGTTGAGCGCGAAGGGGTAGTCCTCGACCTCCGCCACGCGCAGGAGATCGTCCATCCAGGCCGCGACCTGCCGGCAGGCCGCCCGGCTCCCGGCGCGAGATGTCGCCACGGACGCTACTCCCACTCGATGGTCGCGGGCGGCTTCGAGGAGACGTCGTAGGTCACCCGGTTCACCCCCTTCACCTCGTTGATGATGCGGTTCGAGATCCGGCCCAGCATGTCGTGCGGGAACTGGAACCAGTCCGCCGTCATTCCGTCGAGAGAGGTCACGGCCCGGAGCGCGACGACGTTCTCGTAGGTGCGCGCATCGCCCATCACGCCGACGGACTGCACGGGGAGCAGGACGGCGAAGGCCTGCCAGATCTCGTCGTAGAGCCCGCCCTCCCGGATGCCCTCGAGGTAGATCGCGTCCACCTCCCGCAGCGTGTCGAGCTTCTCCCGCGTGACGTCGCCGAGGATGCGGATCGCGAGGCCGGGCCCGGGGAACGGGTGGCGACCGACGATCTCCTCAGACAGGCCCAGTTCGCGACCCACCTGGCGCACCTCGTCCTTGAACAGCTCGCGCAGCGGCTCGACGAGTTGGAACGGGTGGTCGGGCCGCAGCCCCCCCACATTGTGGTGCGACTTGATCTTGACCGACGGTCCCCACACGGACACGGACTCGATCACGTCGGGATAGAGCGTCCCCTGCACGAGGAAACGGGCATCCCCCCACCGGCCGGCCGCCTCCTCGAACACGTCGATGAAGGTGTGGCCGATGATGACCCGTTTCTCTTCCGGCTCCGCCACCCCGGCGAGCCGCTCCAGGAAGAGATCCGCCGCGTCGACGACCTCGAGCCGCATCCCCATGTGTTCTCCGAACACGGCCTCCACCGAGCGGCGTTCGTCCTTCCGCAGCAGGCCGGTGTCGACGAAGATGCAGGTCAGCTGGTCTCCGACCGCCTGCTGCACGAGGACCGCGGCCACGGAGCTGTCCACCCCGCCGGAGAGGCCGCAGATGACCTCCGCAGCCCCCACGGCGTCCCGGATCGCGGAGACCTGGTGGTCGATGATGTTGGCCGCATTCCAGCTCGTGTCGCAGCCGGCGACCCCGAACACGAAGTTCCGGAGCATCTCTCCGCCGCGCGTGGTGTGGGCGACCTCCGGATGGAACTGGACACCCCAGATCCGGCGTTCCTCGGACCAGATCGCCGCGATGGAGTTCTCCGTGGTCCCCAGCACGTCGAAACCGGGGGGCGGCGACCGGAGGGAATCGCCGTGGCTCATCCAGACCTGCGTGGTTTCGTCCTCCGAGAAACCCTCGAAGAGTCCGTCCGTCGACCGGACCCGCAGCTCCGCCCGTCCGTACTCGCGGCGGTCCGCACCGTGAACCTCTCCCCCCGCGAGGTCCGCGACGAGCTGCATCCCGTAGCAGATCCCGAGGATCGGAACCCCCATGGTCAGGATCTCGGGGATGGCCCTGGGGACCCCCCGTTCGTACACGCTCGCCGGCCCCCCGGAGAGGATGATGGCGGCCGGCTCGTACGCCCGGACCCACCCGGAGCTCCGCGTCGGCGGGTGAACCTCGCAGTACACCCCCTCCTCTCGGATGCGGCGCGCGATGAGTTGGGTGAACTGGGACCCGAAATCGAGGATGAGTACGCGACTCACCAAACCTCCTCGCCCTTCACTCGCTGCTTCACTCGCTGCTCTCGGGGGACGCCCGCTCCACCTCGGCCGCGCGCGTCAGGGCTTCGATCGCAACTTCGCGCTCGGCGCCGGACGCCATGTCGCGAAGCGAGACGACGCCGCGTCCCACTTCTTCCGGGCCGAGCACGATCGTCCGCGCCGCCCCCGCCTGGTTTGCGGCCTTGAACTGGCGTCCGACGCCGCGTCCGCGCAGGTCGTACAGGACGTGGCGCCCCTGGTCCCGGAGCGCCCGCGCCAGACGGAGCGCCGTGGGGCGCTCGTCCTCGGACACGCAGATGATGTAGTCGTCCACGCGGCGCAGCTCCGAGGGCACCAGACCCCGGTCCCGGAGCAACTCCGCCAGAACCACGTCCCCCATCCCGAAGCCCAGGGCCGGAAGGTCCACGCCTCCCAGTGCCCGCAGGAGATCATCATAGCGACCGCCGCCGCAGATGGCCCTCAGTTCGTCGCGACGGTCCCAGATTTCGAACACGGTGCCGGTATAGTAGGCGAGCCCGCGCGCGAGGCGGGCGTCGAAGCGCACGAAGTCGCCGAAGCCCGCCGCGTCGAGGTGCGAGAACACGGTCTTCAGACCCGCGGCCGCCTCCTCCAGCGGCCCCTCTCCGCCGTGCGCCGCCATCATCTCCCCGAGCGGGAGCCTCAGCGCCTCGAACAGCCGGTCCGCCCGCTTTCCGTCCACGCCGGCCGCGGCCAACCGGCCCCGGATGGGGTCTTCCCCCTCCTTTTCGAGGCGGTCGATGGCGGCGAACACGGCGAGGTGGTCGCGGACGGGGATGCCGAGGGCGTCGAGGAGCGCCGCCACGAGCCGCCGGTCCGAGACGCGGACGACGATGTCGGCCGCCCCGAGCCCGAGTTCGCGCAGCGCGTCGATGCCCGCCGCAATGATTTCGGCGTCGGCGAGGGGATCCGTCTCGCCGACGATGTCCATGTTGAGCTGGAAGTGCTCGCGCAGCCGTCCCCGCTGGGGCCGCTCGTAGCGGAACAGCTGAGGGATCGAGAACCAGCGCACTGGCTTGGGGAGCCCCGCGGCGCGCGCCGCCATCATGCGAGCGAAGGTCGGCGTCATCTCCGGCCGCAGCGCGACGGCGCGTCCTCCCTTGTCCTCGAATGCGTACAGCTGCCCGACGATCTCCTCGCCCGATTTGCGCGTATAGAGTTCGAGCGGTTCGAGGGGCGGCCCGTCGTATTCCGTGAACCCGTAGCGCGCGCCGACCCGACGCCAGGCGGAGAAGATGTGCCGGCGAAGGGCGAACGCCTCGGGGAAGAAGTCCCTGAAGCCGGGGAGGCCCCGGATTTCCCCCGAACTCACGACCCCGGGACTGCTAGGAGGTCGCGCAGAATTCGTCGTACGCCTTCGTGATGTCGGCGGCGATCTGGTAAGCCTCGCGTCCCTCGATCTGGTGCCGCTCGAGCATGAACTGCAATTCCCCGCCGGAGAGCAGCGCGATCGCCGGCGACGACGGCCGCACGCCGGCGAGGTACTGCCGCGCCCGGGCCGTCGCTTCAGCGTCCTGTCCCGCGAAGACCGTCACGACCTGGTCGGGCTGCACCTCGTGGCGCATGGCCAGCGCCACGGCCGGGCGGGCGTTGCGGGCCGCGCAGCCGCACACGGAGTTCACGACGACCAGGGTGTCCCCCTCGGCGTCGAGCACTTCATCCACTTCGCCGGAGGTCCGCAACTCACGCACACCGAGGCGCGTCAGTTCGTCCCTCATCGGCTGTACCAATCTCGGATCGTAAAGCATGATTCGCTTTCTGTTCTGCCACCCGCGCCCCGGCCAGTTCCGGCAGCGCCCTGGCCTCTCCCACCGTGTAGGCGGACCCCGTCACCAGCAGGGTCCCCGAACCCGCGAGCGCACACCCGCGGACGACCGCCTCCGCCACGTCGACGCATACCTCGACAGGCACGTCAAGCTCCCGGGACAGCCACGCCTGCGCCTCGTGCGGGTCCCACTGCCTTCCCCCGGCGGCGACCGGCCTGACGAGGATCATAGCGTCCATGTCAAGCGCGAGACGGGAGAGCACAGCCCTCCAGTCCTTGTCGGCAAGCATCCCGACGACCGCGATCCGCGGCCGCGCGAGGGCCATGCCGGCAGCGGTCTGACAGAGGACTTCCGCAGCCGCCGGGTTGTGCGCGATATCGAAAACCAATGTCGCCCCGCCGGGGCCCTCCCGCCACGTCTCGAAGCGGCCGGGCAGGTGAGCACCCGCGACGCCTCGCCTCACGCGCGCTTCATCGTACGCGTAGCCCGACCGGTCCAGCATGAGCAGGGCAAGCGCCGCGTTGTCGGCCTGGTGACGGCCCGGAAGCCGGGTGGCGAGCGAGAGGCCCTTCGGCCGGTCGCGGGAGGCATAGCGAAACCGGGTCCCCGCGGGGCTCATGCGCACATCCGACACCTCCGCTTCCCTGCCGAGGCGGGCGACGGGCGACCCCGTCGTGCGCGCGATCCGCTCCAGCGTGTCGCGCGCTTCGCGGGGCATTCGCCCGAGGCTGACGGGGACATCCCGCTTGAAGATCCCGGCCTTCTCCGCCGCGATCGCCGGCAGCGATGGGCCCAGAAGCTCCGTGTGGTCCAGCCCGACCGGCGTGATGGCGGCTCCGATGGGGCGGAGTACGTTCGTGGCGTCCAGACGCCCGCCGAGGCCGGTCTCCACGACCGCGACATCGACCCCGCTCTCCGCGAAACAGATGAAGGCGAGCGCGGTCGTGACCTCGAAGTAGGTACACGCGTCGCTCGCCTCGCAGGCGATAATCCGGGCCGCGGCCGCCTCGATCAGCGGCTCCTCGACCCACGCCCCGTCCACGAGAAAGCGTTCACGGATGTCGGCGAGGTGAGGGGAGGTGTACAGACCCGTGCGCAGCCCGCCCGCCTCCAGGATGCCCGCGGTGCAACTCGCGGTCGAACCCTTTCCGTTCGTCCCCGCGATGTGGAGAGCCTCGAACGTCCGCTCCGGACATCCGAGCTGTTCCAGGAGGGCTTCGATTCTGTCCAGACCCGGGAGCACCGCGGCGATGGGACGGGGGTCGAGGAGGGCCGCGAGCGCCCCCTCGCCTCCGCTCAGCACATGTGGTCCAGAAGGGTCGAGATCGCGCCCCGCAGCCGGGCCCGTGGGACGATGCGGTCGATCATCCCGTGTTCCGCGATGAATTCCGCGGTCTGGAATCCTTCCGGCAGGTCCTGCCGGATCGTCTCCTTGATGACTCGCGGCCCGGCGAAGCCGATCAACGCGCCGGGTTCCGCGAGAATCACGTCCCCCAGCATGGCGTACGAGGCGGTGACGCCGCCCGTGGTCGGGTTCGTGAGGACACTCAGATAGGGGATGGCCGCATCGGAGAGCTGTGCGAGGGCGGCGGCGGTCTTGCCCATCTGCATCAGGGACAGGATGCCTTCCTGCATCCGCGCCCCGCCGGAGGCGCAGATGATCACGAGCGGCGTCCGGGCCGCGAGCGACCGGTCCGCGAGGCGCCGGATCTTCTCGCCCACCACGGATCCCATCGAACCTCCGATGAACCGGAAGTCCATGGTCCCGAGATGCACGTCCCTCCCCTCGATGCGGCCGCGCCCGGTGCGTATCGCGTCCTGGTCCCCTCCGCGCTTCTCGGCCTGTTGCACGCGGTCCACATAGCGCTTCGAGTCTACGAACCCGAGCGGATCCGCGGAGCGAAGCGTCTGGTCGTAGAGGACTTCGAGGCCGCCTCCATCGAGGAGCAGCGCCTCGTAGGATTCCGCGGTGATGCGAAAGTGATGACCGCAGTTCGGGCAGACGTGGAAACTCTCCTCGAGCCGGCCGCTGTACAGGATCTCACCGCAGCCGGCACATCGATCCCACATGTCGCCCGGAAGCTCCCGCTTCTGGGAGACGAGTTTCCGCTTCGGTTTGCTGAACCAGGACACCCTGCCTCCGGCGTGTCGGTTACGGCGGCCCGGGGGCCCGCCGCATGATGGGCGGCGAACAAGCTACTTCTCCCAGGCCACCCGCTGCACCATCCCGAACCCTGCGTACAGAACGACGAGGAAGCTCCCGCCGTAGCTGACGAGCGGCAAGGGCAGCCCCGTGATGGGCAGCATCCCAATAGTCATCCCGAGGTTGACGGCCAGGTGCGCGAAGAGTACGGCGAAAACGCAGAAGGCCACGGAGCCTCCGAAATCGTCTTCCGTATCGACCGCCGTCTGCAGCACCCTGTACAGGAGCAGCGCGAAGAGCACCAGAAACACCGCCACCCCGACGAAACCGAGTTCCTCCGCGACGACGGAAAAGATGAAGTCCGTGTGTTGCTCCGGGAGGAAGGCGAGGCGTTTCTGTGGGCCCTGCGCGAACCCCGCACCGAGCAGACCTCCCGACCCGACGGCGACCTTTGACTGGACCAGCTGCCAGCCCGAACCGAGAGGATCGATCTCCGGGTCGAGGAAGACCAGAAGCCTGTTCCGCTGGTAGTCGGCGAGCGAGTTCCAGACCGGGAGGGTGAGCGCCCCGGCCGCGGCGTTCGCGAGGAGTACGCCCACGGAGTCCGGCAGGTAGGGACGGTCGATGTACAGACACGTCGCGACGATCAGGAACCACCCGCCCCACACGATCCAGTTGAAGCCGAGCAACAGACCGACACCCGGCGTCACGAGCAGGAAGATCCTGAACAGCGGGACGCTGGCCCAGAAGAGCGCGGCGATGAGGATGACCGCGAAGACGAGGGCGCTCCCCAGGTCCGGCTGCCGCAACACGAGACCGAGGGGAATGACGACGAGCAGGAGGGGTTTCCAGAGCATCACCAGCCGGTCGTATCCACCGCGGTCGCCTCCCAGAACCCGGGCCAGCATCAGGATCGTCGCCAGCTTGGCCACCTCCGCCGGCTGAACACGCGCGGGTCCCAGTTCCAGCCAGCTCCCGCTGGGGCCGGTCCCGATGACGAGCACGAGGAGCAGAAGCAGGATCGACGCCGTGTAGGCCAGCGGCGCGAGCCATTCCAGGAAGCGGATCGAGAAGCGGGATGTCACGGCGAGGACGACGATCGCCACGGCGAACCAGGTGAGCTGGCGGAGCCAGATACCGGTGGCCAGCGACCGGATGTCCACCTGCCCGGCCGAGTAGATCATGGCGATCCCCAGCGCGGTCAGAAGGACGATCAGGGCCAGGAGCGTGGGATCTCCGATCCCGGGGATGCGGCGCGACACGGTCACCCGCCCGTCTCGACCGAGGCCTCCGCGGAGGGACGGACACCGGGCGTGGCTTCGGGCGGCAGGCCGAGGGTCTCCAGATGGCGGTCGACGATTCGGGATGCCAGAGGCACGGCGAGGGAGGGCTGGTTGTCGGGATGCCCGTGCTCGACGATGGCCGCGACCACGATCCGCGGATCATACGCGGGCGCGAAACCCACGAACCAGGAATGGGGTTCGCCGTGCGGATTCTGCGCAGTCCCTGTCTTTCCGGCCATCGTCCAGCGCGAGAGGCGGCTGCCGTACGCGGTGCCACCGGGCTGGTTGACGACGCGAACGAGCGCATCGACGAGCTGCTGCCGATGGGTCTCCGACAGATCGAGCGTCCAGTCCACACGTCGTTCCGCGAGCAACTCGTCGCGCGCGAGGTGCGGCTGGACCGGCGACGCGCCCGTCGCAAGGGCGGCGTAGAACTGCGCCATCGTGA
Source organism: Candidatus Palauibacter sp. (assembly GCF_965216145.1). GTDB lineage: Bacteria > Gemmatimonadota > Gemmatimonadetes > Palauibacterales > Palauibacteraceae > Palauibacter. The sequence goes on along the minus strand of NZ_OZ244149.1, from coordinate 3,228,106 downwards.
GCAGGGTCTGCGCGTTTTCTCCCTGTCCGATCGAGAGGCTCATGATCACGGACTCGAACCAGCCGCCTCGTCCGTACCGCTGGTCATACCACTCTCTGGAGTCCGGGAACCGTCCGCGGATTTCGGACGGGAGGTCGATACCCGCGGGGCGATCGAAGCCGAGCTTGACCGCCTCCTCCAGGAGCGTGTCGAGCCCGATCCGTTGTCCCGCCTGGTAGAACCAGACGTTGCAGGAGCGCTGAATCGCCTCCGCCAGATCCAGCCGCCCGTGTCCACGCGACAGCCAACAGCGGAAGAAGCGGCCCTGGTAGGCGAGCCCGCCCGCGCACGTGTGCGTGTGGTAGGTGTCGATCGTGAGGTTTCCCGTCTTCATCCCGATGGCGGACATGATGAGCTTCCAGGTCGATCCGGGCGGATACTGGGCCAGGGTGACCCGGTTCAGGAGCGGCTTGTCGGGATGCTCGCGCAGTGAATTCCAGAGATCGAGCGGGATTCCTCCGATGAAGGCGTTGGGGTCGAACGTGGGGTGACTGTAGAGGACGACGACCTCTCCCGTGGCGGGGTCGATGGCGACCACAGCCCCACGCATGTCCGCCGGGAAGATCGAGTCCGCGAACAGCTGCAGGTCGAGGTCGATGCCCAGGTGCAGATCGTCGCCGGGTTGTGAGTTCAGCCCCTGCGCGACGCCGAGCTCCCGAACGATCGTGCCGAGCGCATTCACCTCCACGTACCGGACCCCGTTTCGTCCGGCGAGTCGGCTCTCGTACTGCGCCTCGAGACCCGCCTTCCCGACTGCCTGGCCGGCGGCGTATTCGACGTAGTCGGGCCGCGCCAACTCCTCTTCGTTGATCTCTCCCACATACCCGATGAGGTGCGCGACGGCGGAGCCCGCCGGATACCGCCGGCGGGGACGCTGGGCCACGGTCACGCGGCGGAACTGCGGGCGGCGCTCCTCGATGAAGGCCACCTGTTCGAAGCTCGCGTTCTCGCGCACGACCAGCGATTCGTGGGGCCTGGCGCGATTCCGCTCCAGCAGCTCCGTGCGCCACTCGGGAGAGAGCTCCAGTTGGTCGGCGAGGCGGTCGAGACCGGCGGCAATCGAGTCGCGCGGGCCCGGCAGGAGCGAAAGGTCGTAGCCCGGTACGTTGTCCGCGACGGCGCGCCCGTAGCGGTCGTAAATGGTCCCGCGCGCCGCCGGAACCGTGACGCTCCGGAGGCGATTCTCGCTCGATTGGAGCGTGTATCGATCCCCGCTGAAGAACTGCAGGCGAAGAAAGCCCCACGCCAGCAACAGCAGGAGAACAAACAGCGCGCCGGCCGCCCCGCGCCCGCGCCGTCTCCGGAACTGCGGATCTCCGTTACCACCCCTCATCTCAACCCCTCCCCGACCGGCCGTGACGAAGCGTCAGGCTCCCGCCGTGACGAAGCGATCGACCAGCCAGCACAGAACCGTGGTCAACGCGGCCGACGCCGGCGCGTTCACGAGAAGCGCGCCCATCGAGGCGTCCCCCTGGACCAGCAGCGCCACCGAGGCCCGCAGGGCCCACGTCCCAAGGAACATGGAAGCTACCACGAAGGTGTCCGAGTCAGAATATACGATGCGGCGAAGCCAGCCACCGATGCACGCGAAGATGGAAAAGAGAAACATGGTCAGGCCCAGGGGGCCGAGGGAGATCGACGCCTCGAGCAGGCCCAACAGACACCCGAACACGGCGGCTCGACCCCAACGCAAGAGAAACGAACCCAGCAGGAGTCCGCCCGCGAGCAGATCGGGCCCGATCGGCCAGCGGCTCCACAGCGGATGGAGAGCGAAGTGCAGCAGCAGCAACAGAAGGACGGTGAGCCACTCTCTCCGAACTCTCACCGACGGGCCGGCAACGTGTCCACCGTGCCCGCCGCACCCTCCGTCTCCGTCTGATCCCCTACGACCCCGGGCTCTTCTTCCGCGGGGAGATCGGGACGCTCCCAGACGAAGACGTCACTGACTTCCTGTGGCCACACCGCCGGCTCGACCACGTAGCGCTTCATCCACCCCGCCTCGGGTTCCGACGGCTCCCGGACGTGCCCCACCGGAACGCCCGGCGGGTAGACGGCGCCGATCCCGGTCGTCAGGAGCAGCGTTCCCGAGGGGATTTCGGCCTGGAAGGGCGCACCCTCGAGCAGCAACAGCGGCTGTCCGCCCTCGAGGCGCATCGGCCTCAAGAATCCCGACACGGCCCCGTCTTCCGTCATCACGCTGACGCGAAAGTCGGCGTGGCTCCAGAAATCTCCGCTGACCCCGCGCCCTTGCGGCGCTCTCGCGACGCCCACCAGGCCGAGTCCGGTGAACACGCCGACGGGCAAGTCCAGCTCCGAGGGATCAGGGCCCGACAGGAAGAAGACGTCGGGATTCCCTATCAGAGGTCGACCGGGATAGACGACGGCGGGCAGCGTGGATCCGATCCGCCGCGCCGCGCGCCCGTTGTCCGGAGGCGCCTCCCCGACGGAGCCGGACCGCGCGCGATATCGCATGAGCAGTTCCGTCAGCGAATCCCGCTCCGCGACGAGCACCCGGTTGCGTTGCTCGATCTGCCCGCGCTCCGAAACGACGCGATGGAGCCAGAGGAACGGATAGAGTACCGTCCCCCGGACGGCGGACTCGATCTGGCCCTGCTGTTCCCGGGGAAGGCTCGCGGCGATTCCGCTCAAACCGAGCACGACGACAAGGGCGACCACTTCGAGCGGCCGGCGGCGCGGAGGACGGGCGCCCGGGTAGCTCACGGTCGCCGGGAGTCCCGCATCCCGGTTCCGGCCCTCACGGCACGGCTAACTGGTAAGCACTCCACGGTACCGCCCGAAATTCTCGAGGATCTTTCCGCACCCCCGAACCACGCACGTGAGAGGTTCCTCATCGACGTGGATCGGGAGCCCCGTCTCTTCCGCAAGCAGCGTATCCAGACCGCGGACCAAAGCCCCTCCTCCGGTCATCACGACGCCCCGGTCCACGATATCGGCTGCGAGTTCCGGCGGCGTGATCTCGAGCGCGCGTCTGACCGCGGCCACGATCTGCTGTATCGGTTCCTGGAGGCACTCGCGGATCTCGGCCGAATGGACCCGGACGGTCTTCGGAATCCCGGACACGAGATCGCGGCCCTTCACCAGCATCTCCCGGTCCTCGTCCGTGGGATAGGCCGATCCGATCTGGATCTTGACGGCTTCCGCAGTGGGCTCCCCGATGAGGAGATTATAGTTCTTGCGGAGAAAGGACACGATCGTCGTGTCGAGTTCGTCGCCCCCCACGCGAATCGACGTGTCGGCGACCGAACCGGAGAGCGCGATCACGGCGATCTCGCTCGTTCCGCCCCCCACGTCGATGATCATGTTGCCGGTCGGCGTCTCGACGGGCAGTCCGACGCCCACCGCCGCCGCCATCGGTTCGGCGACCATGTAGACTTCCTTGGCACCGGCCGCATGCGCGCTCGATCGGACGGCCCGGCGCTCGAGTTCCGTGATCCCGGAGGGCACACCCACCACCACGAGCGGCCGGATCTTGAAGAACCGCGACGTCATCACCTCCTTGAGGAAGTAGCGGATCATCATCTCGGTGACGTCCACGTCGGCGATCACGCCGTCCTTCAAGGGTCGGACCGCTTCGATCCCGCTCGGGGTCCGGCCGAGCATCCGCTTCGCGGCGAGGCCTATGCCCACGATCCGCCCGGTTTCCTTCCGGACGGCGACGACGGACGGTTCGTTGAGGACGATCCCTTCGCCTTCCACATGGACGAGCGTATTCGCCGTGCCCAGATCCACTCCGATCTTGCTGACCGGGAGGAGACTGCTCCGCAGCGACCACTTTCCCATCTAGGAGTTCGGACCTTGGACGAGTTTCGAGGTTGCGCGACTGCGGGACACGGGAGGCGGGCCTCCGAAGTGGCGGGTCTCATGGGGAGCGCCCCGCAGGAGGGCGCCAGACGCCGCAATGTATGGGTGCTGTCGGGTGCGGGAAAGTCGGTTTTCAGGGCATTCCGGGGCACCGTACCGGCGATCAGCCCCGAAACGCATCGAGGGGCGTATGCTCGAGGTGGAAGGCGTCGGCGACCGCGCCATAGGTGACGCTTCCGCGGGCGACATTCACGCCGAGGGCAAGATCCGGGTCGACCAGACAGGCGGCCTCCCAGCCCCGTTCCGCCAGCCTGGCGACGTACGGAAACGTGGCGTTCGTGAGCGCCAGCGTAGACGTCCGCGGTACGGCCCCCGGCATGTTGGCCACGCAGTAGTGGATCACCCCGTGGACCGTATACGTCGGGTCGTTGTGCGTCGTGGGGCGGGCGGACTCGACGCAACCACCCTGATCCACCGCCACGTCGACGACCACGGAGCCGTCCTTCATGCGCCGCAGGTCGTCGTGCCGCACGAGTTTCGGCGCCTTCCCGCCGGGGACGAGGACGGCTCCGATCACGACATCGGCGCGCTCGATCTGCTCGAGGATCGAGTGCCGGTTCGAGTACAGGGTATCGACGCTCGCCGGCATCACCTCCGCCAGGTAGCGGAGCCGCGGCAGGCTCACATCGAGGACCGTCACGTGGGCGCCGAAGCCGGCCGCGATCGTGGCCGCGTTGGATCCGACGACCCCGCCCCCCAGGATGACGACCTCGGCCGGGAGCACGCCGGGCACCCCGCCGAGCAGGATCCCGTATCCGCCCGAGGTCCGCTCCAGGTACTTGGCCGCTTCCTGAACGGCCATGCGCCCCGCCACCTCCGACATCGGCGTGAGGAGAGGCAGTTCGCCCGTCGGGAGCTGGACCGTTTCGTAGGCGATCGCGATGCAGCCGCTCTCAATCGTCCGCTGCGTGAGCCGCTCGTCGGCCGCGAAGTGGAAGTAGGTGAAGATGACCTGTTCCGGCCGCATGAGATCGTACTCGACCTCGATGGGCTCCTTGACCTTGACGATCAGCTCCGCCCGTGCCCACACGTCCGACGCCGAGTCGAGCATCTGGGCGCCGGCGGCCCTGTAGACGTCATCCGGGAAGCCACTGCCAAGACCCGCGTTGCTCTCGACGCAGACCGTGTGGCCGGACAAGACGAGCGACTGGACCCCTGCGGGGACGAGCGCCACCCGGTTCTCGTCCGTCTTGATCTCCTTCGGCACGCCGACGATCATCTTGTTCGCTCCGGGCGAAGGATCACCTTCCGATCGGTGCGGATCCCGCGAGGGCGGGCTCGGGCGCCAATTCGAGCGTGGCGAGCCGGTCGGGGGCGAAGTAGGCGGCGGCTTCGCGACATTGGTCCCGGTCGACCGCGTCGAGCCGGGAGGCCACCTCATCGAGTGTACGATAGCGGTGCCCGTACAGGGCGATGCCTGCCAGTCGGCTCATCCGCGCGACGGGTGATTCAAGTGAAATCAGGAACTGGCCCTTGAGCTGGCTCCGGGTGTCGTCCAGCTCGGCTTCCGTCAGTCCCTCCCGCGCGAGACGAGCCAGTTCCCCGGTCAACGCCTCCCGCGCTTCGTCCGCCGTCTCGGGCCGGGTGCCGACGTAGGCGCCCACGTGCCCCGCCCGCGAGAAGAAGGCGTGGAAGCTGTATACGGAGTACGCGAGCCCGCGCTCTTCGCGGATGTGCTGGAACAGCCGTGAACTCATGCCCCCGCCGAGCGCGGTCGACGTGACGTAGATCGCGTAGCGCAGCGGGTGGCGGTACGGGATCGAGAGTCCGCCCATCACGATGTGCGTCTGCCCGCCACCCGGGCTCCGGAGGCGCCGGAAGCCGGTCCCGCCGACCGGCGCGGGGGGATCCTCGGGGGCCGATCCAGGCGCCCGGTCGGGGAGCCAGCGCGCAAGCCCGGCCACCAGAGCCTCGTGCTCGACCGCTCCCGCCGCCACGACGACCACGTTGTCCGGGCGGTATGCGCGCCCGTGCGCCGCCGCGAGCGCGGTCGCCGGGAGCGACCGTACCGACGCCCGGGTCCCGAGGATCGGCTCGCCATACGGGTGTCCTCCATACAGGAGGCGGGCGTGCTCCTCGAACGCGACATCCTCGGGGACCTCCGCTGCCGCCGCGATCTCCTCGAGCACGACGTCCCGTTCCACTTCGAGATCGCGCTCGTCGAGGAGGGGCCGGAAGGCGAGGTCGCAGAGCACGTCGAGCGCGACATCCAGTTCGCCGGCCGGCACCCTGGCCTGGAAGGCCGTGGATTCGTGCGTCGTGTACGCGTCGAGCGCACCCCCGAGGCGTTCCAGCTCCCAGGCGAGATCCCGCGCGGAGCGGCGGCGCGTCCCCTTGAAGACCATGTGCTCGAGCAGGTGCGACACGCCACTCTCGGCCGGGTCCTCGTGCACACGCCCCTGCCGCACCCAGAGACCGAGAGCCACCGAGCGAACCGAGTCCATGCGCTCGCTCAGCACGGTCATCCCGTTCGGCAGACGGGTCCGGTGGACCGCCCGGTCCAGCCGCTCCGACCCCGCACGGCCCGGGTGGGGGTCTCCGCCGGCCGCCGCGACCGGCTGCGCGCTCCCGGCGGGCCCGTGCGGTCGCGGGCCCGCGTGGATCGTGCTCAGCCCTTGTCCGCGGACGCGAGGGCCGCGCGGCGGGAGAGCTTCATGCGTCCGCGATCATCCACCGCCAGCAACTTCACCTTCACTTCGTCGCCGGGCTTCACGACATCCTCGGTCTTGTCGGTTCGCCCTTCCTCGAGTTCGGAGATGTGGCACAGCCCCTCGACGCCGGGGATGATCTCCACGAACGCTCCGAAGTCCGTCGTGTTCTTGACCACGCCGCGGTAGATGCGTCCGACCTCGGGCTCCTGCACGATGGCCTCGACCATCTCTCGCGCGCGCTCGGCGCCCTCGCCCGTGGGGGCCGCGATCGTCACCACCCCGGTATCCTCGACGTTCACATCCGTTCCCGTCTCCTCCTGGATCATCCGGATCGTCTTCCCCTTCGGCCCGATGACCTCGCCGATCTTCTGGGGGTTGATCTGGACGGTCACGATCCGCGGCGCGTGCGGCGACATCTCCTCGCGGGCCGCAGGCAGCGTTTCGTTCATGACGGCCAGGATGCGCAGCCGCGCGTCCCGGGCGCGGGCCAGCGCCTCCCGCATCGTGTCAACGGACAGCCCGTCGGCCTTGATGTCCATCTGGACGGCGGTGATGCCTCGCTCGGTCCCGGCGATCTTGAAGTCCATGTCGCCGAGGGCGTCTTCCACACCGAGGATGTCGGTCAGGATCTCGACCTGGTCGCCCTCCTTGATGAGCCCCATGGCAATGCCCGCGCACGGGGCTCGCATCGGAACACCCGCGTCCATGAGGGACATCGAGCCGCCGCACACTGAGGCCATCGAACTGGACCCGTTCGACTCGAGGACGTCGGACACGACCCGGATCGTGTACGGAAAGTCCTCGTATGCCGGGAGGAGCGCCTGGAGCGCACGTTCGGCCAGCAGCCCGTGACCCGTCTCCCGACGGCTCGTCCCCCGGAACATTCGGACCTCGCCCGTCGCGAAGCCGGGGAAGTTGTAGTGGAGCATGAAGGACTTCGATGTCTGCTCGCGGATGTCCACCGAGTCGATACGCTGCTCGTCTCTCACCGTCCCGAGGGTCGCCACGGCGAGCGCCTGCGTCTGCCCACGCGTGAACAGGGCCGAGCCGTGGGTTCGCGGCAGCAAGCCGACTTCGCAGGTGATGTCGCGAATGTCGTTCACGCCCCGGCCATCGATCCGCTCCCCGTCATCGAGGATGCGACGGCGCATGATCTCCTTCTCCAGCTTCCGCAGGGCCGCGCCGACATCCTTCCCGCAGCCTGGGTGCTCTTCCTCGAGGCGCCCGGTGATGTCGCCGCGCAACGCGGAGAGTGCACGTCCGCGTTCGTCCTTGTCCGCGATCTTCAGCGCGTCGCCCACCCGGCCGGCGGCGTCCATGGTGACCTTCGCGACGACCTCCGGATCGGGTCCGACGGGCTCGTACTCGAACGTCTCGGGCGCCCCGGCCATCGCCACCAGCTCGCGCTGGAGACCGATGAGCTCGACGATCGCTTCCTGTCCGACGCGCATCGCCTCCAGGAACTCCTCTTCCGTGGCCTCGAGGCAGGCGCCTTCCACCATCACGATCGAATCTTCGGAGCCCGCGACCACAATCTCGAAGTCACACATCTCCAGGTCGTCGAACGTCGGGTTGACGAGCCAGCGGTCCTCCATGCGGGCTACGCGCACTGCCGCGATGGGCCCGTCCCACGGGATCGGCGAGAGGAGAAGCGCGGTCGAGGCTCCCAGCAGACCGATCACATCGGCATCGTTCTCCTGGTCGGCGGAGATCACGAAACAGACGACCTGGGTATCGTTGCGATAGTCGGCGGGAAACAGCGGTCGAAGCGGGCGGTCGATCTGCCGCGCCGACACCGTCTCCTTGTCGCCGGGGCGTGTCTCCCGCTTGATGAAGCCGCCGGGGAACTTTCCGGCGGCATAGGTCTTCTCCCGGTATTCGACCGTGAGCGGGAAGAAGGGGAGGTGCGTGGGCTTGCGGTCTGCGGTGGCGGTGACCAGCAGCGCGGTCTCTCCGTATTGAACGTAGACGGCGCCGTCCGCCTGGCGGGCCATGCGGCCCGTTTCCAGGATGAGGGGCCGACCATGGAACTCGGTTTCGATTCTGTGCGTCATTCTCTTCTTCTCTTCTCTTGTCTTGTCTTCGGTGGCGCCACGGGCTTTCCGGGCGCCGCGCCGGCCCGCGACGGTCGCGGGTCTCATGGCGCGTCTTCGTGTCCTTGCATCAGCTTCTTGCGTCAGCGCAACGGGCGCGGAGGGGTGAGACTCGGCTCCGGCGGCCCGAGACGAGGGAAAAACGGCGGGTGGCCCGATGAAGCGTGCCGTCGGCGGCGGACGGCGGAGAGCCTGGGGGCCGGACGTCGCCTCAACGGCGTAGTCCGAGCTCCTCGATGACCGACCGGTAGCGGTCGAGATCGGTCGTGCGAAGGTAGTTGAGCAGTCGGCGGCGACGGCCGACCATCTTCAGGAGTCCCCGGCGGCTGTGATGATCCTTGGGGTGGCTCCGGAAGTGCCCGGTCAACTCCTCGATACGAGCCGTAAGCAGCGCGACCTGCACCGGCGCCGACCCCTGATCGTTCTCGCGCCGCGAGAACTTCTCTATGATTCCCTGCTTCGTCGTCTTTTTCACGTCGTTCGATATCCCTCGGTCCCTGCCCCTCATTGCGCGGAGGAGCCGGGAGAATTTGCCGGCCGCCCATCCGGGGCGTTTCAGATACAGTCCATAAGTGTAGATTCGGCGCTCGTCGCTGTAAAGGTACACGCTTACGCGGCGCCGCGCCCGCATGGCCTGTTCACCGAAGCCACGCCGAAGTCACGACCGCGAGGATCTCCAGGCTCAGGCACGTGCCCGCCCAGAGGAGAAGCGCCCCTCGCGGTCCGATTCCCAGGTTGGCGAGCCAGGAGGCCTCGCCCCGGCGGCGCTGGTCGATCCACGCCAGGAAGACGCAGACCGCGACGAGGGGCAGCGACACTTCGCCCACGAGCACCGATCCGGTCGCGCCGCCCTCTTCCGGCAACGGGACGGCGCCGCGCAACGCCGCGAGCACGACCCGGAGCATGACCCAGATCACGGCCACCGACGCCGCGACCGGCAGCGGGACCCGTACGGCGCGCCGAAGCCACGCCGCCCCGCGCTGCGGAACGCCGACCGGCGCGTGGCGGGCGAGGCTCGCCGCGACCGGGGCCGGAGCGGAGGCTGCGGCACTCAGGGGGGAGTCGCGAGGTCGGCGACGGCCGAGGTATTGGCCGACGAATTCGGGATGCTCCCAGGCCTGCTCCGGAGACCCCAGGACGCGCGTCCCGCCGGCGACGATCCACACGACTTCATCGGCCACGGCCAGCAGCAACTCGACCTCGTGCCCCGTCACCAGCACCGCCGCACCCCGCCGCGCCGCCTCGCGGAGAGCTCGAGCGGTTCGGCTCTGATGGTCGGGCGACAGTCCCGCGAGAGGCTCGTCGGCGATCAGGCAGACGGGATCACGAAGGAGGGCCAGGGTGAACTCCACGCGTCGGCGCTCTCCACCCGAGAGTTGCCAGATCCGGGAGCGCACGAAGGGAGCCACATCGAGCGGATCCTGATTCGGCGGCGGTTCGGACCGCGGGAACGCCGCCCGCAACGTCTCGAGGTGCGTCTCCACGCGCTGCCGCGGCACCGCGAGGCCGCGGTCGGGGAGGAAGAAGAGGCCTTCGCGCGCCATGCGGGCGAGTCGGGGGCGGAGCGTCGCGCCGCCCCGCCAGATCACGCTCCCGTTTTGCGCAGCCTCGAGCCCCAGGCCACAGCGCACGAGCGTGCTCTTCCCCGACCCGTTGCGCCCCAGCAGCACGGTCACCTGCCCCGGCCGGACATGGACGGACGCCGCCTTGAGCACCTCCGTCTCTCCGAAACGCTTCACGAACCCCTCCGCCGCGAAGACCGGCCTGGCCGCTGCCTGCCCGGCCTCGCTCACATGCCGGGGCGATCGGGCGAACGGCAGTCGGGGCCCTCGAGGGATGGCGCGTAGAGCACCGCGCGCGGCACCACGTCGTCCTCGCGAACGCCGAACACGAGTCCCTCGTCGCCCGTGATCCGCAGCGCTTCCTCGTGCCGCGACCGCGCGACGAGTTCTCCGCTCGCCGGGTCGACGACCTCGAGCACCGTGTCCAACACGCGGTTGAGCCGGAGCTCGGCGGGATTCAGGTCGGCGTTCTCCTGCCAGTTCTCGTCCGCGACCCACGTCGCGATCCACAGCAGGCCCTGGGCGAAACGGAGGCTCATCACGACCGACGGGGTCGGCGCCGTGATCGGCGCGCCCGGCTGCGGTGGGCCGGGATCGAACCAGCCGGCCTCGCCTGTAAGACGAAGGACCGGCTCGCGGTCCCCGTCCGCCTCCCACGCCTCGAACGCGTACCCTCCGGGCCGCGCCGACCACAACCGGCCGCCGCCGTCCAGACCCACCGGCCCGCGGAAGAAGTTCGCGGTCCACGGCTCCGCGGACACGGACCCGAGGCGCGCGAGCGTCGTCCCCTCGCCATCGACCACCTCCGTCACCACGCTCAGCCCCCCGTCGCCGACCCCGAAGCCGGACACGAAGAAGCGGGCGTCTCCATCGAGGGCGACGAAGTCCAGGACCTGAAGCGTGCGTATTTCCACGGTCTGCAGCACCTCGCCGCCAGCCGACACGCGCGTGATGCGGCGGTTGCGGATGTCCAGAATCAGCAGGCTCCCATCGGGGCCGAGGCGGATGCGCCCCGGCAGCCGGTACTCTCCCGGGCCGTCGCCCGCTGCCCCCAATGTGCGGCGAAAGCGCCCCTCCGCATCGTAGACCAGCAGCTCCCCCCGGTTCTCCGGACTCGCGACGACGAACTCTCCGTCCCGGGTGCGCGTGATCTCCGGACGCACTCCGATCGTTCCCGTGTCTTCCAGTTCGCCGAGGCGAAGAACCTCGCGCAACCCGACGGCACAATCCGGAGGATCCGTCGAAATGGACATCAGCTCCTGGGCGGAAGCGGTTGCCGGAACCCCCGGCATTGCGAGCAGGCTCGCTCCAGCCAGCGTGGCCAGGAGCATCTCATGAGATCTCATCGACAATTACCCATCACTACCCATCACCGTTATCCATGCCGCTCAACGTCGCGCGAAGAACTCGCGCCCGGCCTCCAGATCTCGTCGCATCTGCTCGATCAGTCCAGCCTGCGTCGCGAACGGTCGCACCTCCCGCAGCCTGTGGAGGAACTCCACGACGACCCGCTCGCCGTAGATGTCCCGCTCGAAGTCGATCAGGAACAGTTCGATCGTCGGGGGCGAACCCGCGAAGGTCGGACGCGGGCCCAGGTGCAGCAGCCCCTCCCTCAGTTCGGTGCCTACACTCGCGCGCACCGCATAGATCCCCTCGGCGGGCAGCAGCTTGTCCGGCGGCGGGGGCGTGAGGTTGGCGGTCGGGAAGCCGAGCGTCCGGCCGCGCCCCAGGCCGTGGATCACGGTCCCACGCAGCGAGTAGGGACGGCCCAGTCCCGCGGCCGCGGCCTCCATGTCGCCCTCGGCCACCACGCGCCGGATGCGGGTGGAAGAGACGGCCCCGCTGCCTACCTGCACACCGCCCACGACGGCAACATCGAACCCGTGCACGGCCCCGAGCCGCTCGAGCACGTTCACGTCGCCGGCGCGTCCGCGCCCGAACCCGTGGTCGTGTCCGATGACGAGTTCCGACGCGCGGAGCCGCCGCACGAGGATCTCTTCCACGAACCTTTCCGGCGAATACCGGGAGAACTCGGTCGTGAAGGTGACGAACGCGACGTAATCGAGGTCGAACTGGGCGAGGATCTCCTTCTTCTCGTTCGGCAGCGTGAGGAGTTGCGGGGCCGCGTCGGGGCGGACGACCCGCAGCGGATGCGGATCGAACGTAAGGAGCACGGACGAGCCCGCGCGCGCCTGCGCCCGGCTCCGCACCTGTCGGAGGATCGCCTGGTGGCCGAGGTGGACGCCATCGAAGGTCCCGACGGTGACGACGGTGGTGTGCACGTGCGCCGGAAGCCCGCTCACGCCGCTCACGCCGGGAACACTTTCCTTGGGAGGAGCCGATCGTCGCGCGCTTCCGCGATGGCCACGAGAGCGTCGCCGGCAACTAGGGCCACCGGGCCCGCCTCGGGCTCCGCGGACGTGAGGCCCCTCCACAGCGGAGGGAGCAGATCGCCCCGTCCCACCGGCCGTCCGTTGCGCACCTCGGCCTCTTCCCGGCCGCTCAACCGGCGTTGGGGGAACCAGGGCAGGGCTCCGAGACCCGGGCGCCAGGCCGGAAGCGCGGAGGTCACCGCGTCCGCGGCTTCCTCGGGGCCTACCGCCTCCGCCAGCGGGAAGGGACCGATCCCGGTGCGGCGCAACGCGGTCAGGTGCGCGCCGGCGCCGAGGTCCCGCCCTATGTCGCGGGCCAGCGCACGCACGTAGGTGCCGGTAGACACCTGGGCGCGGAAGCGGACGCGCGGCAAGTCGACCTCCGTGACCGTGAGTTCGTGGAAGACCACTTCGCGGGCCTCCAGGGCCGGCCGGTCTCCGCGACGGGCCAGATCGTAGGCACGCTCGCCGCCGACGCGACGCGCCGAATACACGGACGGCACCTGACGTCCCTTCCCCACACGGGCGGCGAAGGCGGCTCGGACCCGCTCTCCCTCGAAGTCCCGCCAGGCGCGGCTCTCCGAAACGGTCACCCCCGTGAGGTCGTCCGTGTCGGTCTCCCGTCCGAGTTCCAGCGTGGCCTCGTACGACTTCGGGAGGGCGTGAAAGAAGTCCGCGAGCCGCGTGAACGCTCCCACGAGCGCCAGGAGCAGCCCGGTAGCAAAGGGATCGAGCGTCCCGGTGTGGCCGACCCGGCGGACGCCGAGCGCGCGCCGCAGCCGAAGCATGATGTCGTGCGACGTGGCGCCGGCCGGCTTGTCCACCAGAAGCAGACCCGCGTCAGGCCTCACTCGGCCCGTCGCTCTCGCGCACCTGGCGGAGGAGCGCTTCGATCCGGCTGGCGTGTTCCGGCGTCTCGTCCGGCAGGAAGCGGAATTCGGGAATCTTCCGGAGCCGGAGTGACCGCCCGAGTTCGCGGCGAATGAAGCCGATCGCGTGCTCCAGGCCCTCGATACCCTCCGCCACATCACCATCGGACCGCACATAGACCGTGGCGAAGGAAAGGTCCCTCGTCGCCCGTACGTCCGTCACCGTCACGCCATCCAGCCGGGGATCCTTCAGCGGACCCATGAGCAGCCGCGAAAACTCCCGCCGGAACAGCTCGCCCAGGCGCTCGCCCCGGTGGCGGTGGCTCACTTCCCCGCCCCCGCCTCACGCCGCCGGATCAAAGGAACTCCCTGTCCGACTCGACGACGTGCGCCCGAGGGTCCGAGCGCAGGAAGCGGTCCACGCCGCCCAGCACGGACTCGGCGTGGCGGCGATCACCGGAGACGACGGAGACCGTGATCTCGGCCATCGACGCACGGTCCTGCAGGCCGGTCTCCGCGGCCGAGACCCGGAACTTCCCGATCGCCCGCTCGCGAAGGCCACGGATGACCGAACGCTTCATCTTGAGCGACCGGCAGCCCGGAAGGTGAAAGACCCAGCGACCCACCCCGATGACGGCCACGACACCTCGCGCGGCGTCAGCCGGCCGGTGCTCCGGAGAGGGTGCGGGCGACTTCCACGACCTCGAAGCACTCGATCACATCGTCGGTCTTGATATCGTTGTAATTCTCGATGGAGATGCCGCACTCGTACCCGCCCCTGACCTGACGCACGTCCTCCTTGAACCGCCTCAGACTCTCGATCCGCCCCTGGTAGATCTGGATCTGGTCGCGGAGCAGGCGGATGGGGAGGTTGCGCCGAATCTCGCCGGACTGGACGTAGCAGCCGGCGATCGTCCCCGCCTTGGGGACGCGGAAGAGTTCCCGGATCTCGGCCATCCCCACCGTGATCTCCCGCTGTTCGGGCACCAGCAGACCCTCGAGGGCGAGGCGGATCTCCTCGACCGCCTCGTAGATCACGTTGTAGATCCGGATCTCGATCGATTCGCGCTCGGCCGTGGCCGCGGCGCCCGCGTCGGGACGTACATGGAAGCCGACGATGATCGCCTGCGAGGTCGAGGCGAGCAGGATGTCGGACTCGTTGATGCCGCCGACCGCCCGGTGGATGACCTCGACCGAGACTTCGTCCGTCGAGAGGCGCTCGAGGCTGTCGGAGAGCGCCTGCACGGATCCGTCGGTGTCGCCCTTGATGACGATGTTCAACCGGGCGCGTTCGCCGGCCTTGACCGCCTCGAACACGTCCTCGAGACGCGTCCCCGTGGCCTTGCGGCGAATGTCCTTTTCACGCTCGAGCTGCTGGCGTCGGCTCACGATCTCGCGGACGCGAGCCGCGGGAAGGACGACGAGGGAATCACCGGCCTGCGGAACGCCCTCGAGTCCGAGCACCCGCACCGGGATGCCGGGCCCCGCGCGGTTCACCTTCCGGCCGCGCTCGTCGAGCAGCGCCCGGACCCGTCCGGCGTGCAGCCCGCACACGAAGTCCGCACCCACCCGCAGCGTGCCACTCTGGATCAGGACCGTCGCCACGGCCCCCATGCCCTTGTCGAGTTGGGCCTCGACCACGGTGCTGCGGGCGTCACGATCCGGGTTCGCCCCCAGCTCGAGCAACTCGGCCTGGAGGAGAACCTTCTCCATCAGGTCTTCGAGTCCAACACCCGTCTTCGCGGACACATCCGCGCTCAGGACGTCGCCTCCGAACTCCTCGAGCACGACTTCATGCGCGAGCAGTTCCCGCTTCACCTTGTTCACGTCGGAGGTCGGGAGATCGATCTTGTTGACCGCCACGACGAGCGGTACGCCCGCGTTCCTGGCATGGCTGATCGCCTCGATCGTCTGCGGCATCACGGAGTCGTCGGCCGCGACGACCAGGATCACGACATCCGTCACCTCCGCGCCACGCGCGCGCATGGCGGTGAAGGCCTCGTGACCCGGCGTGTCGAGAAACGTGATCGTGCGTCCTTCCGGGAGTTTCACGTGATAAGCGCCGATGTGCTGCGTGATCCCGCCCGCTTCGCCCGCGATCACGTTGGTCCTGCGAATGCGGTCCAGCAGCGAGGTCTTTCCGTGGTCGACATGACCCATGACGGTCACGATCGGGGGCCGCGGCGCGAGCTTGCCCTCCTCGTCGGCGTCGTCCTCGTCGACGGTGGCGAGGTCCGCCTCGAAGGCCTCCTCCCGGATCGCGCTGTAGTCGGCTTCCTCGCAGATGAGCTCGATCTGCTCGAAGTCGAGGCGCTGGTTAATGGTCACCATCAGACCGAGGTTCTTGAACGCAGATGTGATGATCACCTGCGGGGCGACCTCGATGAGATCGGCGAGTTCCGACACGGTGAGGAATTCATTGACCCGTACCGTGGCCTTCTCCACCTCCCGCTCGATTTCGCGCTGCTCCTTCTCGGCCTCGCGCTGCTGCTGCTGCGTATCCCGGCGCCGCTTCCGCGTCGGGGACTGACCCATCGCGGCGAGCGTCTTTCTGAAGTTCTGCTGAACCGCGTTCCGGTCCACCCGACGGCGCTTCTTCCGTTCCCCGCCCCTGGCCTTGCGACGGCCGTCGACCGTGTAGCCCGCGGCCGAGATCCTCACCTTGCCTCCCGCGCCGGCCGAGGCGGTCGGCCCCGACGCGGCGCCCGGCGGCGCGTCCGCCGGCATGTCGCGTCGCACCGGCTTGGGTCGGCGCGCGCGGCGGGACGGTGCGGTCGGCTCTTCCGCAGCGGGTTCCGGCGCGTCCCCGGCGACATCGGCCTGGTCGACTTCCGCTTCGACCGGCTCGGTAGGCTCCTCGTCCGCGGACTCCTCCTCCGGCTCGACGATCGCCTCGGGCTCCGGCTCCGGGATCTCCTCCACGGCCGGGGCTTCGACGGCCTCCCGGATCTCGACCACGGAATCGACGGCCTCCGGGACCTCCACGACGGCCTCGACCGGCGGCTCGACCACCGCCACCTCCGTCGTGTCCGGGGCAGGAACCGGATCGGCCGCAGGATCGGCGGACGGCTCCACCGCGTCGGCGACCTCGGTCGCGGACGTGTCCGACGGTGTGAGCGAGGGGGGCGTCGCGCGGCGACGACGCCGACGGCGGCGCACACGGGTCGCGGTTCCCGCCATGGCTTCGCCGCGCCGTTCGCGCTCCAGCCGAGCGTGAAGGCGCGCCACGTTCGTCGGATCCACGGTGGACATGTGGCTCCGCACGGGCACATCCATTTCGCGAAGCAGCTGGATGAGGTGACTCGTCTCGAGTCTCAACTCCTCCGCGACCTCGAAAACACGTTTCTCTGTCAAGGCACCTGCTCTTCCGGGTCTCCTGCCGACCCGGAGCTGTGATCGCCCCCCGCGGGAGCACACTCCGCTTCGAGAATCCGCGCGGCCAACGCCACATCCGTGACGCCCGCTACGGCGACATCGTTCCTTCCGAGCGCCCGTCCGAGCGCCTCCCGGCTTGCGACCGTGACGCGCGACGCCGCGCGCGCTTCGGGCGGCAAACGGCCCAGCGCATGTCGTGAGGCGTCCGACGCCACCACGAGCAACGCGAGCCGCCCTCTCCGCGCCGCGCCATCCACCGCGCGGGTGCCGAGCGCCACGCGGCCCGCCCGCATCGCGATCCCGAGCAGACCGAGCCTCCCGTTCGCGACCGTCATCGCGGGCCGCCTCGCCTCAGCTGGTCGCCTCCCCGGAAGCCGCCGCCCTGTCCAGGGCCTCCGGGGCCATCTCGCTGCCGGCCACGTCGGCCGTCTCGCCAGCCGCCTCTTCCGCCGCCTTCCCGCCCGCGGCCGCGGCCGCGGGCGTCTCGTCGACGACGGTCAGCTCGTCGATCAGCGCCTCGAGCGTATCCGCCTCATCCCCTCCGATCCCGGGGACCTGGAGAAAATCCGCCCGGTCCATGTCCAGCAGGCCATAGAAGCTGCCGATTCCCGCCGCCTCGAGCGCGGCCAGCGTTGCGGGCGCGATTCCCTCCAGTTCCGAGAGCGGGAAATCGGAGATCTCGTAGTCCTCGCTGCCCCCGAACAGGCCGCTCCGGCCGCCCCGCTCCATCCAGTCCCGGCTGGAGTAGAGATCGACCTGCCACCCGATCAACTGGGACGCCAGGCGCACGTTCTGCCCGTTGCGTCCGATCGCGAGCGACAGCTGGTCCTCATCGACGATCGCGGTGATCACGTGGCGCTCCTGATCGGAGATCACCTTGGCCACCCGGGCCGGAGCCAGCGCCCGGCGAGCGAAGATCTCGGGATCGGGGTGCCAGGGGACGATGTCGATGCGTTCGCCACTCAGTTCGGAAACGACCGCCTGCACGCGAGAGCCCTTGAGGCCGACGCACGCTCCCACCGGATCGACGGATTCGTCGCGGGACGCGACGGCCACCTTGGTGCGCCCCCCGGCTTCCCGGACAATTTCCTTGATCTCCACGATATTCTGGTAGATCTCCGGCACTTCGAGCGCGAACAGGGACGCGACGAACTGCGGGTCCGCACGCGACAGGATGAGCCGCGGACCTCGAGACGTCTCCTCGAGCAGCTTCAACACGGCGCGGATCGGCTCGCCCTGGCGGAAACGCTCCCGGGGATTCTGCTCTCGCCACGGGATGATGGCCTCCGCTTCCCGGGAACGATTCAGCATCACGACAAGCTTGCCCCGCTCGCTGGCCTGCACTTCGCCCGACACGAGATCCCCGACCCGATCGTTGAATTCCATGCGAATCCGGTCGCGCTCACCTTCGCGAATCCGCTGGATGATCCGCTGCTTGGCTGCCATCACGGCGCTGCGCCCGAATTCCCTGAAATCGACCGGGATCTCCATGAGGTCGCCGACCTCGAAGTCGGGATCGTCCCAACGCGCCTGCTCCAGGGTGACCTCGCGCGCGGGGTCCTCGACGTCCTCCACGACCTCCTTCAGCACGACGATCGAGATTTCTCCTTCGCCCGTGACGTCGATCTCCGCTTCGACCGGACCTCCGAACCGACGAGCCAGCGCGGCATGGATCCCCTCGCGGATGAGTCCCTGCAACTCCAGTTCCGTCAGCGACTTGTTGGCCGCCATCATGCGGAACGCCTCAACGACCGGGATCTGATCGCTCATCTCTTCCCTCTATCTCCCTCGCCGCCTTCCACCGCGTCCCAGTCGTATGCAAGACGCGCGGAGGCAACGGCCTCCAGCGGGATCTCCACGCGATCCCCATCGACCTCCAGCGCAAACGCCTCCGGGGGCCCGGCGGCCAGCCCGAGGAGCGTCCCGTCGAGCCGCCGTCCGCGTTCCGCCAGCGGCACGTACCCCTTCACGCGGACCCGCGACCCCGCGAAGCGCGCGTAGTCCGCCGCCTTCACCAGCGGCCGGTCGACTCCCGGGGAGGAGACTTCCAGCACCCAATTCTCCTCTCCCCCGTCCGCTTCCGCCGAACGGGCGCGGAGTTCCCTCGCGACCGCCGCGCAATCCTCCACCGTGACGCCCGATTGGCCGGCCGAAACGTCCGGGCGGTCGATCCGGAGCCGGAGCAGCGGCCGGCGGCGGCCGCCTCCGCGCTCCAGCTGCACGACCTCGAACCCCAGGGCCTCGACGGCCCGCTCGATGTGCGCCACGTCCAGAATGGTCGACCTCCGGCGGCTCGCGGCCGCGCCCGGTAACCGTTTATCAGCAAAAAAAAGTGGGGCCCGTACAGCTTCCCCACTTCGAGTAACGCCATCGCCCGCCGGGCCCGCGCGGGACGGTATGTGGACCTGCGGCTGTCAAGATAGGGCGGACGCAAACCGGCGGCAACCAAGCCCGGCGGGGGTTGTATCAGTCCCTTCGGCGCCCCAGAAACGCGGCCATCCGGCCCGCCTTGCCGCCACTCGCGCGGTGGGAGTGCAGGGGGATCGTACCGCAGGCGGAACAATGCCGTGAACTCGAGATCGAGGCGCGGTCCACTCCCGCCGCGAGGGCCTGCCCTGCCAGCAGGCCCCTCAGATCGAGGCGGCCGCGCCCTCCCGGGAAACCGAAGGCCGCGAGCACCGGCCTGTCGACCTCGTAACAGCCGCCGCAGATGGCCGGGCCGAAGTGCACGCGAAGCTCCCCGGGCGCACCTCCGCCGGTCCGCCACAGACCGGCGAGGGCGCGCACAAGGATCCCCGCCGCGGCCCCTCTCCACCCGGCGTGGACGAGGCCGATCCGTCCCGTCGCCCGACTCCAGAGCGCGATGGGCACGCAATCGGCCGCGGTGGCGGCGAGCAGGCACTCCCGGGCGCCCGTGACCTGGCCATCGACGCGCCCCGCCCGTTCGACGACGGGGACCCCACCCTCCACGCCCGGACGGCGCGGCACCTCGTGGATCGCGGTGCCGTGGACCTGCGTCGGCACCGATACGCGGCCGAAGCCGAGCCCGCGGGCCAGCGTCCCGTAGGCCTCCGCCACCCGTGCCGGTGACGAGGCCGCAACCCCGAAATCTCCCCGGGCGGCCGTCGTGATGCCACACACGATGTTCGTATCCAGTGCCTCCCACGGCGTCAGCCTGAGGACCCCCTCACGCGAGACTTCCTCGACTTCGAGCCCATCGAGCGCCCGAGCGCCGATGATTTCCTCCGGGGCGCCCGCCGCCGCGACCCGCCCGGGCGTCACGGGCCGTCCGGCGCGATGCGTTCGATCCGGGCCCCCAGCGCGCCCAGTCGTTCGTGGATGCGCTCGTATCCGCGCTCGATCTGGCCGATGTTGTGCACCTCGCTCGTGCCTTCCGCCGCGAGGGCCGCGATGAGCAGCGCCATCCCGGCGCGAATGTCGGGACTCTCCAGCCTCGCTCCCCGCAGGGGGGACGGCCCGACCACGACCGCGCGGTGCGGGTCGCAGAGGACGATTCGGGCCCCCATCGCGATCACCTTGTCCACGAAGAACATCCGGGACTCGAACATCTTCTCGTGGATGAGCACGGTGCCGCGGCATTGGGTCGCGGTCACGAGGGCGATGCTGACCAGGTCGGCGGGAAAGGCCGGCCAGGGTCCGTCGTCGAGCTTGGGAATCTGGCCGCCGAGGTCGGGCCGGATCTCGATTTCCCCGGCCCCGTGCACGAGCAGGTGGTCGTCGCGCCAGCCAAACTCCACCCCGAGACGCTGGAATCCGACCCGCAGCGGGTCGAAATGGGCTCGGTCCACGTCCGCGATACGAAGGTTCGAACCGGTCGCCGCGGCGAGACCGATCACGCTCCCGACCTCGATGTGGTCGGACCCGAGCCGAAAGGTCCCGCCTCCGAGGGCGTCCACCCCCTCGATGAGCAGTCGCGGGGTCCCGATTCCTTCGATCCTGGCGCCGAGCGTGACGAGAAAACGGCACAGTTCCTGGACGTGCGGCTCGCTCGCCGCGTTGCGAAGTTCCGTCGTCCCCTCCGCCGTCACCGCCGCAAGCACGGCGTTTTCCGTCCCCGTGACCGAGGGTTCGTCCAGAAAGATCGAAGCGCCGTGGAGTCGACGGGCCCGCAGCAGATAGTGGTCTCCGACGTCCACCGTCGCGCCCAGCGCCTGGAGTGCGAGCATGTGCGTGTCGAGGCGCCGTCGGCCGATGAAATCGCCGCCCGGCTGGACGAGCTGAAACGTGCCGATGCGGGCCAGCATCGGGCCGGCCAGAAGCACCGAGGCCCGGATGCGTCCGACGACTTCCGGGTCGAGCGCGGCTCCCGGAGCGATGTCCGCGGCGCTCAACTCGAGGACGCCCGGGCCGGCCCAGGTGCCGCGCACCCCGAGATCCTCGAGCAGGCCCAGCAGCGTCTCCACGTCCTGGATGCGAGGAACGTTCTCCAGCCGGACGGGTTCACGCGTCAGGAGGACTCCGGCAAGGACCGGAAGGGCGGCGTTCTTGTTCCCGGCCGGCGTGAACACGCCGCTCAGCGCGTGTCCGCCCTCGATCCGAAAGTGCATCGCGTCTCCTCCCACCCGTCCCTCGACCGCGCGGAAAGTAGCCGGCGGGCGGAGGGGGGCAAGCGATGTTGAGCCCCTCGGGGGCCGGGCCTATACTCCCCTCCAACTTCCCCCATAAGGAGTGGCGGTGTCCACCTTCGAGATCGCGGTCGTTGTCGGCATGGCGGTATGGGTCATCCTCGCCATGGTGATCCTCATCATCCTGGTGTACGGAATCCGGATGCTGCGCGACGTGCGCGAGCCGCTTGCACGCGTATCCGGCGCGGTCACCGACCTCAACGAGCGGCTCCGGCCGGTGCTGCGCAACGCCGAACAGGCCAGCGACCAGGCCCGACTGATCGCGGCGCGCCTGAAACGAGATGTGGACGACGTAAGCGACGCCATCAGCAACGCGACCGAGTCGACCGGACGCATGGTGGAACTGGTCGAGGAACGCGTGGTCGAGGTCGCGGCGCTCGTGGCGGTCATCCAGGAGGAGGCGGAGGCGACCTTCGTCTCCACGGCCTCGCTGCTGCGCGGGCTGCGGCGCGGAAGCCGCAAGGTATCAGGCGAAAAGCCGGGGGCGCACGCCATCGGGGACCGCCCACCAGGCTGAGGTCCCGATTCAGGCCGGACGCAGCCCCGCGTAGGCGACGACGACCTTCTTGCGGCCGGCGTCGTCGAAGTCGATGTCGACCCTCGCCTCGCGCCCGTATCCATGCACCTGAAGGATTTCCCCCGCCCCGAAGCGGGGATGCACGACCCGAACGCCCGGCGCCAAAGCCAGCGGCTCCTGTGAATCTTCGTAGTCGTACCGGAGTTCGCCCTCCTCGCCGCCCCCCCCTTCCCGACCCGGTGAGGTCGCGGGACCCTGTCGCCACGAGTACGAGCGGTCCGCACCCGTCGCGTCCGGGCGCGTGGCCGCCCCGCCGCCCGCGAAGGAACGGCGCCGGGAGGCCGCGCCGCTCCACGGTCGCCGGGCGCGGAATCCGAGCCCGGCCCCGAGCCGCGACCGCACGTGTTCGGCCGGCAGTTCATCGAGGAAGCTCGATGGCGCCGACTGGCTCGACATCCCGGCCCTCCAGCGCGTGTCGGCGTAGGTCAGACTCAGGTGATCCATCGCCCTCGTGACGCCGACGTAGAACAGGCGCCGCTCCTCCTCGAGCCCTTCCGGGGTCTCGATCGCCCGGGAGAGGGGGAAGAGCCCCTCCTCGAGTCCCGCGAGGAAGACGACCGGGAACTCGAGGCCCTTCGCGTTGTGCAGGGTGATCAGCGTCACGGCTTCGCCCTCGAAATCCGCCTCGTCGAGGTCCGAGCGCAGCGACACGGACTGCAGGAACAGTTCGAGATCGGACGCTTCGTCGACCGCATCCTCGGCATCCTCTCGCTCGAACGCCTCGGCCGCGGCGAACAGTTCGCTCACGTTCTCGAGGCGGTCCGCACCGTCCTCTTCCTCCGCGAGCGCCGTCGCCAGGCCGAACGTGGCGACGCAGGCCTCCATGGCCTCGCGCGCCGTGCGGTCCGCGAGCGAGGCGCGCACCTGCCGCAGGCCTTCCACGAAGTGCCGAAGTCCGCGCAGGGCCGCGGCGGGGATCCCGTCGCCGCGCTCGGCCCGCTCCGCGGCCAGCGCGAGCGGCTCATCGCGCCGGCCGGCGACCTCCTCCAGGCGCTCCAGGCTCTTCGCCCCCACTCCCCGGCGCGGCCAGGCCACGGCTCGCATGAAGGCGACGCCGTCGGCCGGGTTGACCAGAAGCCGAAGGTAGGCGAGGACGTCCTTCACCTCACGTCTCTCGTAGAACGGGACGCCCCCCACGATGCGGTACGGGATACCGGCGCGCCGGAACGCCTCCTCGAACGCGCGCGACTGTGCGTTCGTCCGGTACAGCACGGCGAACCCGTTCAGTCCCCGATCCCCGCGCTCGCCCTCGATCCGCGACGAAACCCACGCCGCCTCGTCGCGCTCGTCGCCGCACCGGACCACCTCAATGGGATCGCCCATCTCCCGTTGGGCGCGGAGCCGCTTCGGCTTGCGCGCGAAGTTCTTCGAGATGACGGCGTTCGCCACCTCTAGGATCGACCCCGTGGAACGGTAGTTTCGCTCCAGCCGCACGACGTGGGCTCCGCTGAAATCGGCCTCGAAGTCCAGGATGTTCCGGATGTCGGCCCCCCTCCATCCGTACACGGCCTGATCGTCGTCCCCGACGACGCAAAGGTTCCGGTAGGCGGCGGCCAGCGCCTTCACGATCCGGTACTGGGCGTGGTTCGTGTCCTGATATTCGTCGACCAGCACGTGCACGAAGCGGGCGGCGTATCGCTCCCGGACTCCCTCCTCCACCTCGAGCAGCCGGACGGCTTCGAACAGGAGGTCGTCGAAGTCGTAGGCGTTGCGCCGCTCGATTTCACGCCGGTACGCAGGATAGACCGCGGCCACGATCTTCCCGAACGGATCGAACGCGTCCGCGGCGTATTCCGCGGGCCCCACGAGGGCGTTCTTGGCGGAGGAGATCCGGGTCTTCACGGCGCGGGGCGACCAGCGTTTCGGATCGTGCCCCAGCGACGACATCACGTCCCGGATCGTGCGGATGGAATCGTCTTCGTCGTAGATCGTGAAGGCGTGCGTGCGCGATGTGTGCGGCGCTTCGATGCGAAGCAGCCGGGCGGCGATCGAATGGAAGGTCCCGATCCAGAGGCCGCGCGTCGTCCGGCCGATGAGGCCTTCGATCCGCTCCCGCATCTCGCCGGCCGCCTTGTTCGTGAACGTGACGGCGAGAAGGCGGCCGGGTGCCAGACCTTCGCGGATCAGGCGAGCGGCCCGAGCCGTGAGGACGCGCGTCTTGCCGGACCCCGCGCCGGCGAGCACGAGGAGCGGACCCTCGGGGTGTTCGACCGCCTCCCGCTGCTCGGGGTTCAGCCGAAGCCCGCTCACCGCCCCGGCTTCCGCGGGCGATGGCGCGGGAGTTCGATTCGGAAGCTCGCGCCGCGCGGTGTGTCCTCGAGCCGGATGGACCCGTCGTGCATGTCCTCGATGATGCGGCGCGTGAGAGAGAGGCCGACGCCCCAGCCGCGTTCCTTCGTCGTGACGCCGATGTTGAAGACCTTGTCGCCGAGGGCGGGAGGGATCCCGGGCCCGGTATCGCTCACCCGATAGACCGACCGCTTCCCGTTGGGACCGAGATGGGAGATCTCGATCCGTCCTCCCGCCGTCGCCAGCGCGTCCACGGCGTTCCGGATCAGGTTCTCGAACGCCCACTCCAGGAGGGTCTCGTTCCCGAGCACATCGGGGGCCTCGGGATCGATGTTCACCTCGATCTCGATCTTGCTGACGCGCGCCAGAGCGGGGAGCCGCGCCTCGAAGTACTGCCTGAGATGGACGACGGTCGCCCGCACCGAGACGGGTTCCAGCTTCGTCTTGTGTCCGATGAGTTCGAACCGTCGGGACACCTTCTGCAGGCGGCTCACATCCGCCGCCATCTCGTCGATGAGATCGGGCTGGCCGACCCGGGCCGCCTCCGGGCGAGACCGATCCTCGAGCACCTCGAGCCAGCCGACGAGGGAACTCAGCGGCGTTCCCATCTGGTGCGCCGACTCCCGCGCCATCGCGGACCAGATTCGTTCTCTCTCGCTCCGGAACGAGGTGAAGAGCAGCCACGCGCCGCCGCCCACGATGACGACCAGCGCGGCCGCCGCCAGCCACGGGATCCACTCCAGGCGGCGGAGAAACTCGGGATCGCCGAAGTACACCTGCAGGCCGGGCGCCTCGAAGTGAGACGGCAGCGCCTGCTCGTCGGGCTTGCCATCCGGGCCCAGCGGGAAGTCTTCGGGCAAATGCGACCAGCTCGTCGGGTTGCCCAGCGTGTCCGTGACCACGACGGGGATCTGGAGTCGCTCGACCTGGGCGAGGACTTCCGCCGAGGCCCCGTTCCACAGTGCGTTGACCTCCTCCACCGAGAGGTTGCCGGCGGCGGCGGCGACGCTGATGGCTCGCAGTCGTCCGAAGACGGCCGCGTCGAGGCGGCGCTCCTCCGCCTGCTGCCGGGAGAAGACGACGAACGACAGGAGGACGCCGGAGGAGAGGATCGCGACGAGGAGAGCGGCCCCGCGACGGGTCCAGAACCGGGTCACCGGCAGAGCTCGAGGCGCTCGAAGCCGAGGTAGGGGTGCAGGATCTCCGGGAGCAGGACCCCCTCGCCCCGGCGGAATCCGGTCTCGAGCAGGACGACGAGCAGCCGGGCCAGCGCGAGCGCCGAGCCGTTCAGCGTGTGGACGTGGGCGGGACGGGCACCGGGCCGGGGCCGATAACGGATGTCGGCCCGTCGCGCCTGGTAGTCGGTGTAGGATGAGCAACTCGACACTTCGAGCCATGCCTCGACGCCGGGGGCCCAGATCTCCAGGTCGTACGTGATCGCGTTGGCGAAGCCGAGATCCCCCAGCGGGAGCAGCACGCGTCGATACGGAATCTCGAGGAGTTCGAGCACCCGTTCGGCGTGGCGGGTGAGAAGTTCGAGTTGCGCCTCCGACTCTTCCGGCCGGCAGATGCGGACAAGCTCGACCTTGTCGAACTGGTGGACGCGCAGAAGCCCGCGAGTATCCCGGCCCGCGGCGCCCGCTTCCCGTCTGAAACAGGGCGTGTGAGCGACGTAGGCGAGCGGGAGGTCGGCGTCGGCCAGGATCTCGCCCCGATGCAGGTTCGTGAGGGGGACCTCAGCCGTCGGTACGAGGAAGAGGTCGTCGGGATCCGTTCGATAGGCGTCGTCCTCGAATTTCGGGAGGTGCCCGGTACCCGTCATCGAGTCGCGAGAGACCATCAGGGGAGGCAGCACCTCCAGATACCCGTGCTCGCGGACGTGAAGGTCCAGCATGAACTGGATGAGCGCGCGGGAGAGCCGCGCTCCACCCCCGACGAGCAGCGGGAAGCCCGAGCCCGCGATCCTCGTGCCGCGCTCGATGTCCAGAGCGGGGGTTCGCCCGCCCGGAAATTCCGCGCCGCCGGGATCCGTGTACCCGTGGGTGGCGCCGAGTTCCCAGTGCGGCGGGATGTCGTCTTTCCGCGGGCGACCCCACTCCGCGATCGTCGGCCCCTCCCCCTCCTCGCCCGGCGGCACGCGGGGGTCGGGGATGTTCGGGATCCGGAGCAGGTTCTCGCGAATCCCGGCCTCCGTACGGGCGAGGTCGGTATCCAGGGCCTTGATGCGCGCCGCCACGCGCCTCATCGCCTCGATCTGCCCCGATGCGTCCTCGCCGGCCTTCTTCGCCGCGGCGATCGCCTTCGACGCCGCGTTCCGTTCGGCCCGGAGGACTTCCACCTCATGGATGAGGCGTCGTCTCGCCTCATCGGCCCCAAGGATCTCCTCCACGAGCCGCACGGCCCGCTCATCGCCGCGTCGCGCCATGGCGTCGAGAACGAGGGCGGGAGCCTCTCTCATGGCCTTCAGGTCGAGCATGGTCAGGCAGGGCCCGTCGCGGAGGCGGGCATCATAACGACCCGTGCTCCCCCGGTTCGAGCACGGTGTCACCGCAGTTCGGGTTCACGAGGTGCTCGAAGGTGAGCGTGCCCGCCTCCAGATCGACATCGAGGATCCGGAGCTTCGCGTACCGGCTGCAGGCGAGGAACTGGGTCGGGTCGACCCGGCTGCGCCCGATGAGCACGTCGCCGGGGCGGACCGGCACGGGGCTGTTGAGCGTGTACCCCTCCTCCGGCGCCTCGAGGACCTCCTCGAAGCGCTCGTCCGTCACCTGGAGGCCCGAATCGGTCACGCTGTCCGCCGCCGCCGAGAACGGGACGAGTTCCGGCACGCCGGCACGGATCTGGAACAGGAAATCCCAGTGGAGCGTCTGGTCGACGCGCGCCGGGACGGCGCGCACGATGTCGAAGGCCGGGGGATCCTGGATACGCGCCGTCTGGTAGTCGAACAGCGTGGTCTCCGTGGGCGTGAGGGGTACGTCGCCGAGGAAGGCCGCGAACGGATCGTCGCAGGCGGCCACGGCGAGTACGAGAATCAGCGCCGCCGGGAGAGCGGGGGGGGGGCTTCGGTCGCGGGGGAGCATGGCGCGGAAACTGGCGTTCCGTCGTGTCTTGGGCAAGAAAAAAGGGCTTCGGCGCAGCGGGATACCGGCGTGGCGTCGGGGGTGGGGCAGGCGTAGCTTGGCGACGGCGTGGCCGGCCCGCGACGGGGAGGCTCCCGGCGCGCGAGAGGGGGCGGAACGGAGGACGGGAAGGAGTCCTTGTCGGTGCACTTCGACGCGTACTGCACGGTCCTCGCGGGCGGGATCGGACGTCGGTTCTGGCCCGCTTCGACCCCCGACCGGCCCAAGCAGTTCCTGCCCCTCGCCGGTCCCACACCCCTTCTCGATGAAACCCTGGCCCGGGCGACGGGTCTCGTCGGCGCAGGCCGGGTGCGGGTCCTCGCGTCCGGACACCTCGTGCGGCTCATGCGGCCGGCTCTGGAGGACTCCGGGATCCGCGCGCTCGTTGAACCGCGGGCGCGCGGCACCGGCCCGGCGCTCGTGTGGGCGGCGAGCGAAATCGAGCGAGAAGACCCCGGCGCCGTGATGATCTCGCTGCACGCGGATCATAGAATCGCGCCGGAGGCGGCGCTGCGGGATACGCTGGAATCGGCCGTGGAGGCCGCCCGGGCGGGATATCTCTGCTGCGTGGGCGTGCGGCCCGACCGGCCGGAGACCGGGTTCGGCTATGTGGAAGTGGGCCGGGAGATGGCGTCGGGCGCGCGCGAGGCGCGGCGCTTCGTGGAGAAGCCCGGCCCCGGGACCGCCCGGGAGTACGTGAAATCCGGGCGCTTCCTCTGGAACTCGGGCATCTTCGTGTGGAGGGCAGCCGATCTGCTGGCGGCCGCCCGGGCGCACGCGAGCGAACTGGCGGCCGGCTGGGCGGCACTGGAGGACGGGAACGCGAGCGAGTTCTTCGCGCGAGCCGGGGCGACCGCCATCGACGTCTGCGTCATGGAACGCGCGGATCGCGTGGCCACGGTCGAGGCGAGCTTCGCCTGGGATGACCTCGGAGTGTGGAGCGCCCTTCCCCGCGCGCGAGCCAGCGACGATGCCGGGAACGTCGTCACGGGCTCCGCCCGCCTGCTCGATGCGGCGGACAACGTCGTGTGGACGGAGGCGCGCCGCGCGACGGTCATCGGGGTCTCCGGCCTCGTGATCGTGGAGGCGAACGGAGAGGTGCTCGTGATGCCGCGGGAGGAGGCCGCGGCGCTCGATGCCCACCTCCGCCGGCTCGAAGCGGAGGAGCCGCCCCCCGGGCAGCCGCCTTGACCGCACTCGTCATGTTCGACGACGAACTCGCGGACGGGTGGGCCCCCTTTTCGCTCACCCGGCCGTGCGGCGAACTCATCTTCGGACGCTGGACGCTACGCGAGCGGCTTGAGCGTGTGGCCGGCACGCGCGTGACGGGCCATGTGACCCGCCCCTGGCTGCGTCGGTACGCCGAGGCCGGGGCGCCGGCGAGCCTCGGCCCGGACCGGCTGCCCGACGCCGCCACCTACTGGAGTTCGCGGGCCGTGCCGGCGCTCGACGCGGCGTGGGGCCGCTCGCCCGCCAACCTCTGGCTCGCGGGCCAACTCGCCGGTATCCGGCTCGCGCCCGGGGGGCGGCCGCCGCGGCCGGACTGGTTCGCCGCCCCGCGCCCCGAGCCCGGGCTCGCCGACCGCGCCTTGCCCGGCGAATGGCTGCTCCGTCCGTGGGACCTCGTGTCCGCCGGTCCGGCCCGTCTGGCCGACGACCTGGCGGCGACGATCGGTACGGGCGTGCGGGACCTGCCGGACGGCTGCCGGCGGCTCGGCAGCGAGGCGATCCGACTCGGAGAGGGCGCGCGGGTCGAACCGGGCGTGCTCTTCGATGCGCGCGAGGGCCCAATCGAACTGGGTCCCTGCGTCGAGGTGCGTACGGGGGCCCGCCTGGCCGGTCCCCTCTACGCGGGCCCCCGCTCCAGGCTCCTCGGCGGCGCCCTCTCCCGCTTCAGCGGCGGACCCTTCTCCTTCGTGCGGGGGGAAATCGACGGCGTCACCGCACTTGGGTATTCGAACAAGGCGCACGACGGATACCTCGGCCACGCGTACATGGGGCGCTGGGTCAACCTGGGCGCCATGACGACGAACAGCGACCTCAAGCACACCTATGGAACGGTCCGGGTCGGCCCTCCGGGAGCCCGGACCGACACCGGGCTCGTCAAGCTCGGTTGTCTCCTCGGAGACCATGTGAAGACCGGGATCGGAGCTCGCCTCGATACGGGCACCGTCGTCGGCGCCGGCTCGAGCCTGTTCGGGGCGGAGATGCCGCCCACATGGGTCGAGCCCTTCTCCTGGGGGCCGGGCCGGACGCGGGAGCGCTGCCGCCGGGAGGCGTTCATCGCCACCGCGACCCGGGTCGTCGCGCGACGCGGCCTCGAGGCCGACGCGCCGTTCCGGGGCTGGCTCGGGGACGTGTGGGACGAGGCCTGCCGGCCATGACGTTCTCCGTGGCCTCGCTCGGGACCGGGAGCCGCGGCAACGCCTTCCTCGTCGAGGGGGGGCGTGCCCGCGTGCTCGTGGACGCCGGCTTTTCCGGTGTTCAGCTCGCACGGCGGCTCGAGGCGCTCGAGGTGGAGCCCGAGGCGATCGACCTCGTCGTCGTGACGCACGAGCACCGGGACCATTCGGCCGGGATCGGGATCGGGGCGCGTCGCTGGGGCTGGCGACTCGCCATGAACGCGCCCACCCACCTCGCCTGCCGAGCACTCCTGCGGGGTGGCGAGGTGTGCCGGGACCTCCCCTCAACCGGCCTTGAGGTGGGGGACCTCGCGATCGAGGCGGCCCCGACCCATCACGATGCGGCAGCCCCCGTGGCGATCACGGTCCTGCACCGGCCCACGGGACTGCGCGCCGGAATCGCGACGGACCTCGGGAGGCCCACCACTCCCGTCCGCCACGCCCTGCGTGGATGCGCATTCCTCGTCCTGGAGGCAAACCACGACGAAGGACGGCTCCGAGCCGCCTCCTATCCCTGGCGCGTGAAGCAACGGATCGGGGGCAGCCGCGGGCACCTGTCGAACCGTCACGCAGCCGACTTCGCGCGCGAACTGGCGCATCCCGGACTGGGAGGCATCCTCCTCGCGCACTTGAGTCACGAGTGCAACGACCCGGAACTGGCCCTCGAGAGGGTCTCCATCGGACTGGAACCGTCGCGATACAGCGGACTCCTGGAGACCGCCGGACAGGACCTTCCCGGTCCCCGATACGACGTGGCCGAGCTCATGAGGAGCCGCGCCGATGGCGCGCAGCTCTCGCTGTCTATCTGAGGATCACCCTCAGCACGTCATTCCCGACGGCCCACAGCATGAGCGCGAGCACGAAGACCATCCCCACCGTCGTGAAGCGCATGCGCTGCTGGACGCTGAGGGCCCTGCCGCCGCGCAGGCCTTCGATCCCCAGGAAGAGGAGGTGCCCCCCGTCGAGGACGGGGATCGGCAGCAGATTGAAGATGGCGAGGTTGATGCTGATGACCGCCATGAAACCGAGCAGCTCCCAGAACCCGGCGCGCGCCGCCCGCCCCGAGATCTCGCCGATCATGATCGGCCCGCCGATCTCGCGCGCCGAACTCCGCCCCGTGACGAGATCGGTCAGGAACTGGACGACGGCGCCACTCCAGTAGGTCGCGCTCGACCAGCCCCGTCCGAGCGCCTCGATCGGCCCCGCGCGCCCGCCATCGGCCCCGAGGCGGATACCGATGCGCCCGACCGTGCGGGAGTCGCCGGTGAGGTCGGAGAACTGCTCGACCGCGTCCGGCGTGGCGACGAAGGTGAGATCCTCCCCGTCGCGCTCGACGACGATGTCGACGGATTCGCCGGCCCGCCGTTCGATCCGCATCGTGACCTGGGTCGGATCGTGCACCGAGACCCCGTCGACCC
Source organism: Candidatus Palauibacter sp. (assembly GCF_965216145.1). Classification (GTDB taxonomy): domain Bacteria; phylum Gemmatimonadota; class Gemmatimonadetes; order Palauibacterales; family Palauibacteraceae; genus Palauibacter. The sequence continues at coordinate 3,196,812 of NZ_OZ244149.1, read as the reverse complement.
GCCGGATGAGGTCGTTGTCCCGGAGCCCGGCCTCGGCGGCGGGGGAACCCGGCGCGACCTCCACGATCCGAGGCTCGAATACGCCCTGCCCCATGGCGATCGCGGCGAACGCCACGACGGCGAAGAGCCAGTTCATGATGACGCCCGCCGAGATCACCATCACCCTGGCCCAGAACGGCTTCGCGTCGAAGTCGCGGGGTGAGGTTCCCGCCGCGCCGCGCTCCTCCGTTCCGGGCGGACTCGCTGTCCCGCCCTCGAGTTTCCCGGCGACTTCCTCATCGGCCATGCCGGCCATCTTCACGTAGCCCCCGAGAGGGATCCACGACAGTACGTACTCGGTCTCCCCGCGCCGGAAGCCCGCCATCTTCGGGCCCAGCCCGATCGAGAACCGCGGCACCTCGATGCCGACGCTCTTGGCCGCCGTGAAATGCCCCAGTTCGTGCACGAAGATGAGCACGCCGAGGACGATGACGGTTACCAGGATGGTGATGATCACTCGTTGGTCTCCCGACTCGTTGACACCCGATTCCGGCTTCGCCGACTCCGCGCGCCCGGCGCTTCCCGGGCGATCCCGCGCGCCCGGGCGTCGATCCGCCGTACGTCCTCCACCGACTCGATGGCGCGCGACGAGAACCCTTCAAGGGTACGGAGCACGACTCCGGAGAGTTCCTCGAAACCGACCTGTCCGGCGAGGAATCTCTCGACCGCGACCTCGTTGGCCGCGTTGAAGGCCACGGGAAACTCGCCTCCCGCCTCTCCGGCCGCGACCCCCGCCCGGAAGAGCGGGAACACATCCTCCCGCACGGGTTCGAACTCCAGCGGTCCGTCCCGTATGGGATCGAAACCCGGCTCGACGCGCGCGTCGTCCAGATGCTCGGGATACCCGAGCGCCCACAGGATCGGGATCTCCATCGACGGTCGCCCGAGCTGGGCGAGCGAGGAGCCATCGCGGAACTCCACGACCGAGTGGACGATCGACGTCGGATGCACGACGACGTCGATGTGCTCGTAGGGGATGCCGAACAGGGTATGGGCTTCGATGACTTCCAGTGCCTTGTTCGCGAGCGTGGCGGAGTCGATGGTGATCTTCGACCCCATCGCCCACGTGGGATGCTTCAGCGCGTCGGCGGGACGGACGGCGGCGAGCCGCTCGGCCGGCCACGTCCGGAACGGACCGCCGGACGCCGTCAGGGTGATGCGCGCGATCTCCGCCGCGGGGCGTCCGGCGAGGCACTGGTGGACCGCGGAGTGCTCGCTGTCGACCGGCAGCAGTTCGCCACCTCCCTCGCTGAGCGCCCGCAGCACGAGGTCGCCCCCCGCCACGAGGGATTCCTTGTTGGCCAGCGCGAGCCGCTTCCCCGCCCCGAGCGCCGCGAGCGTCGGCCCGAGGCCGGCGAAGCCCACGAGCGCGTTGAGTACGAGATCGGCGCGGGGGGAGCGCGCGGCATCCTCCAGAGCGTCCGGGCCGACGCGCCACTCGCCGGACCAGCGCGGCGTAAACCCGATCGGCGGCGGCGTCCCGAGAACGACGAACTCCGGGTCCCACTCGAGAGCGAGCGCGTCGAGCGCCTCCCGGTTCCGGTGGGCGGTCAGCACGGTCACCCGGAACCGGTCGGGGTGACGACGGATCACCTCCAGGGCCCCCGCCCCGACGGACCCCGTGGCGCCGAGGACGGCGACCCGCTTCACGCGGCCCCTCCGCTCATGCCGCTCATGCCGCGAAGGCGAGGAAGAGGAGCGCGGCGGGAAGCGCCCACAGCACCGAATCCAGCCGGTCCAGCATCCCCCCGTGTCCCGGAAGCAGGCGGGAAGAGTCCTTGACCCCGCACTCACGCTTCAGAGCCGATTCGGCGAGGTCACCCAGAATGGCGAGCACCCCGACCACGAGCCCGAAGGCGAGCGTGCGGGGCAGGCCCAGCGTCCAGGCGTCGGGAAGCAGGAAGCGCGGGTACAGGACGGCCACGGCCACGCTCCCGAGGAGCGCGCACACGGCCCCCGCGATCGTTTTGTTCGGGCTCACGCGAGGTGCGAGCGGACGCTTGCCGAAGGTCCGGCCGCCGGCGTAGGCGGCCGTGTCGGCGATCCAGGTCAGGGCCACCGGCAAGAAGAAGAGGAGCGTCCCCGGGATCCGCCCGCCTCCCCCGCCCCCCTGCGGGAGGAGGACCCAGCCCTCGCGCAGCGGGACCCCGAAGGCGAGGAGACCTCCGACGTAGAGCGCGCCGAACGTCGTCACGGCGGCGCTCCGGATCGGCCTGTCTTCAAGGTCGATCGTCGCGAGCGCGAGGGCCGCGAACCCCGGCACGAGACCCGTCGCGAGGAGCGCGGCCCCCTCGAACCCGGCCGCGAGGACGACCGGCGGAAAGAGGAAGGCCGCGATCGATCCCGGCACGACCAACGCGCGGGTCCCCGCCCCCCGCATCATCCCCGCGAACTCCCGATATCCGACCGCGGCGACAACGCCGAGACCCGCCGCGAACACGTACCCGCCGGCATAGGTGAGCAGCGCGCAGAGCGGAATGCCCACGCCCGCGACGGCCAGCCTCTTGCGGAGATTGGGACTCACGGCGAGATCGCGACCATCACGTCTCCACCAGCCCGAATCGCCGCTCCCGTCGCCGGTAGTCGACGAGCGCGCCGAAGAGGTGCTCTCGGGTGAAATCGGGCCAAAGCACAGCCGTGACGAAGATCTCCGCGTAGGCAAGTTGCCAGAGGAGGAAGTTGGAGAGCCGTTGCTCCCCCGAGGTCCGGATCAGCAGATCGGGGTCCGGCCAGTCGCGCGTGAGCAGTTCCGCCGCGAAGCGCTCCGCATCGATCTCTTCCGGGGACAGTTCCCCACGCACGCACCTCCGGGCCAGCTCGCGGGCGACACCCGCGATCTCCGCCCGCGCCCCGTAGCTGATCGCCAGATGGACGTCCAGCTTCGCCCCGCCCGCCGTGGAAGTCTCGAGTTCCGTGATCGCAAGGCGCGCCGGTTCCGGCAGCCGCATGCGGTCGCCGAACACCGTGACCCGGATCCCGTGCCGCGCCAGGGCTTCTCCCTGGCTCCGCACGTACTCCTCGAGCAGCGCCATGAGCGCCTCGACTTCGGTCGGCGGCCGTGACCAGTTCTCGTGAGAGAAGGCGTACAGCGTGAGGTGGGACACACCGGCTTCCGCCGCCCCCTCGATCGTCTCGCGCACCGCCGTCATCCCCGCGCGGTGTCCTTCCGATCTCGGCAGGGCGCGCCGCCTCGCCCAGCGGCCGTTCCCGTCCATGATGACGGCGACGTGGGTCGGCACTTCGCCCTCTCTCGCGGCCTCCAGCGAGGCCGTCGCCCCGTTTCTCTCCCCGCTCATGCGCCCCAAGCTCGCGCCGTGTGGGCGGGGGTGTCAAAACGCGTTGCGATCGGGGGATCCTGAAGCGGGTGGGCGGAGGAGCCGCCGCATGCGCGGCGCGCCGCCGAGGAAGGAATACGCCTCGTAGCCGGCCCGCTGCATCGCTTCGGCGAGGTAGGCCGTGCGCACCCCTTCCGCGCAGCAGAGGACGTAGGTCGCCGTGCGGTCCAGGTCAGCGAAGTCACGTTCGAGCTCCATCAGGTCACGACGAACCGCACCCGGCCAGTGCCACGATTCGAACGCCTGCGCCGGACGGGTGTCGATGATCTCGGCGCTCTCGGGCACGGCGGTCACGTACAGCGAGGCGCCCACCATCGACTCGGGACGGAGTTCGCGCAGGTCGCAGGTCGTGGCGCCGGAGATCGCGCCGTTCAGTTCCTCGAAGCCCACGGCCGCTTCCTGCGCCTCCGCCGCGGCCGGCGTCGAGGCGGTGACGGGCCGATGGGGTACGAGGTCGCAGTATTCGCGCACCCGCGCGGACAGGTCGTGCGTCCCGATCTCGCGCGCCCTTTCGAGGATCTCCTCCTTGTGGAACCCGAGCAGGGGGCGGAGGACCGGGAGCGAGGAAGCGTTCTCGATGGCCCGCAGGTTGCGGAGCGTCTGGGACGAGACCTGTCCGACCGATTCGCCGGTCACCAGGGCGTCGGCTCCGGTCCGCCCCGCGATCTCCGCCGCGGCCCGATACATCATCCGCTTGAGGACGACCTGGAGGTAGGCGGGTTTCGCGCGCGCCCGCATCGCCTCGACGACCGGGCCGAACTCGAGCACATGGAGCCGGGGCCGGGTCCCGTAGCTCCAGCGATCCGCGAGGATCTTGGTCACCTCGACGACCATGCGCTCGTACGCGCGGCCTCCGAGGTTGCAGAAGACATAGTCGAGGCGGATGCCCCGCCGCAGCGCCATCCAGGCCGCGACGGGCGAATCGAAGCCGCCCGAGATGAGCGCGAGCGCGTGGCCCTGCACTCCGAGCGGAAGACCCGATGCGCCCCGGACGCTGTCATCGTAGAAGAAGGCCCGGCCGTCGCGGACCTCGACAAACACCGTCACGTCCGGATCGTCCAGATCGACGGTCGCGCCGGGGTTGAGCGCCGCCCCGAGACGCTGATGGATGTCGGAGGAGGAGAAGCCGTGCGAGCCGGAACGGCGCGCGCGCACCGCGTACCTGCGGCCGCGCACCGCGTCGGCGAAGAGCGACTCCCCGACCGTGACGATGGCGTCAAGCTCGGCTTCGCACTCGCCGGCGAGGACGGAACAGCTGGACACGCCGAAAGTCCGCCTCAGCGGCCCCAGGAAGCCGCGGTCCGCCCCCTCGATGTAGAAGCGGCTCCATTCCAACCGCAATCTCGCCTCGACGCCCTCCGCCGCGAACCCGTCACGCAGGTTCCGCGCCAGCTGTTTCTGGAAGCGGGATCGGGTGCGTCGCGCCTTGATCGAGAGCTCGCCGGAGAAGCGCACGAGGGCCCGCACAGTCCCCGCTCGGGGCTCGCCGCCGTTCCATGATTCGTGTCTCGCCGTCATGGGGACAGTCTACATCGGCCGGTGCGACACGGGAAACGAGTGGCAGGGGGGGGATTTGAACCCCCGACCCAGGGCTTATGAGTCCCTTGCTCTACCAGGCTGAGCTACCCTGCCGCGTTGTGGCTGCGCATCCTACACATCCTCGCACGCCGGTCAACCCGCCGCCTCAGCGCGAGGCCGGATCCTCGGGCCGCACGGCGAGTCCGGTCCCGGGGCGGGCTTCGTCTCCCAGTTCGACGAACCGCACGAGGATCTCGCCAGGGCGGACGAATCCGTAGCGTTCACGCGCGACCCGCTCGATCGCCCACGGATGGGCCACCAGGCTGTCGGCCCAGGCATCGAGGGCGGCGAGTTCGGCTTCGCGCGCGGCGATCTCCGCTTCTCGGGATCTCGTCTCCTCCTCCAGGCCGGACACCCCGGCCCGGGTGTATTCCCCTCCGACCATCCAGTAATACCCGGCCGCGACCAGCGCCACGAAGGCGATGATCCGGCTCAAACGACGGCTCGCCGCCTCCGCCATACTCAGCCTCCGTACATCGTGGCGCCGGGATAGACCGCCGACGAACCCAGCCGCTCCTCGATGCGGAGGAGCCGGTTGTACTTCGCGACCCGCTCCGAACGGCAGGCGCTCCCGGTCTTGATCTGCCCGGCGCCGGTGGCCACCGCAAGATCCGCGATGAACGTATCGGCGGTCTCGCCGGAGCGGTGCGAAATCACGACGCCGAAGTTCGCCGCCGCCGCCATCCGGATCGCGTCCAGCGTTTCGCTCACCGTCCCGATCTGGTTGAGCTTGATGAGGATCGCGTTGCCGACCCCGCTCGCGATGCCGCGCGCGAGGCGGTCGACGTTCGTCACGAAGAGGTCATCGCCGACGAGTTGTGCGCGGTCCCCCAAGTGCGCGGTGAGGGCCGCCCAGCCGCCCCAGTCGTCCTCCGCGAGGCCATCCTCGATGGAGACGATCGGATACGCCTCGAGCCAGTCCGCGTAGAGGGCCACGAGCGCCTGAGCATCGTGGTCTCCCGCCTCCCTCGCACTCGCGAGCCGGTACATCCCGGCCTCCGCGTCATGGAACTCCGACGCCGCGCAGTCGAGGGAGAGCACCACATCCCGGCCCGGTTCGTATCCCGCGTCCACGATCGCTTCCACGATGAGATCGAGCGCCTCCCGGTTCGATCCGAGATCGGGCGCCACACCGCCCTCATCGCCGACCGCGGTGCTGTGTCCGGCCGCCGACAGTCGCCGCCTCAGCGCGTGAAAGACCTCGACGCCGACGCGCAGCCCCTCGGAGAAGCTCGGCGCGCCGACCGGCAGGACCATGAACTCCTGGATGTCGACCGTGTTGTTCGCGTGCGCCCCGCCGTTGAGGATGTTCAGCATGGGGACCGGCAGCAGGTGCGCGTCGCCCGACCCGAGGTAACGGAAGAGCGGCTCTCCGACCGAGGCCGCCGCGGCGCGCGCGGTCGCCATCGACACGGCGAGGAGGGCGTTCGCGCCCAGGCGCCCCTTGTTCAGCGTTCCGTCGAGCGCGATGAGCGCCGCGTCCAGCCCCCGCTGGTCCACGGCCTCGCGGCCCCGGACGGCATCGGCGATCTCGCCGTTGACGTGCGACACCGCGCGGAGAACACCCTTGCCGCCGTACCGCGACCCGTCGCCGTCCCGCAGTTCGACAGCCTCGTGTTCCCCGGTCGACGCGCCGCTGGGCACCGCGGCCCGGCCGATCGTTCCGTCCTCGAGATGCACGTCCGCCTCGACGGTCGGGTTGCCGCGCGAATCGACGATCTCGCGGCCCACGACCTCCGCGATCGCGGTCACCGCGTTCTCTCGTTTCGATGATGTGCAGGAGCGTTCATGCAGGCGTGTCCCCCCCGCCACCCGGCGATCGATGGCCGATCGCTTCCTCCTCCGCCCAGGTCGTCCGCCGGCCCACCGCGGACTGCCGGAAGATACTACCCCTTGCCGGCTGAACAAGTTGCGCGGCCGGGCGACTCCGGACGCGGGCCCGACTCCCCGCCCTCCCCGAGCATCGATTCGATCACCCCCCGCGCCTCCCGCATCAGCGCGTCCCGGCTCGGAGGATCGACTCCCTCGAGAGAGATCGGCGGGGCCAGCCGTACCACGATGCGACCCGGGCGGACGCGCTTCGCCCCCGGCGGATAGGCGCGACGTCCCCCGTCGAGCGCCGCGGGCACGAGCGGGACGCCCGTCTCGAGCGCGATCGCGAAGGAACCTCGCCGGAAACGCCCCAGTTCACCGTCGCGCGAGCGGGTCCCCTCCGGAAACAGGACCAGTGTCAACCCTTCCGCCCGCATCCGGCGACCGGCCGTCCGCAAGGTTTCCTTCGCATTCCGCGGGCGCTTGCGGTCGATGAGGACATGTCCCGCTGCGCGCATCGCCCCACCCAGGAGCGGGATCCCGGCGAGTTCCCGCTTCGCGATGAAGCGAACGGAAACAGGAAGGACGGCCATGAGGGCCCAGACATCCAGGTACGACTGGTGGTTGGCGACGATGACCTGCGGCCCGGAGCGATCGAGATGTTCGAGGCCGCGGACGCTGACCCGCACGCCGGCAGCCAGCAGCAGCGAGCGCGCCCAGTTGCGGTCGATCCAGTCGACGACCGTGTGTCCGCCCCCGATCCGTGTCAGGAGGACGGCCAGGATCGAGAAGACCGCGGTCGACAGCACAAGGACGGGGTAGAAGAGCGCGGTCCTGATCAAGGATCGGACGCAAAGTGGTCGAAGCCCGCGGGAACTTCCGGCCCCTCCAGTCCGTCCACGCGGACGCCCTCCCCTCGGCTCACCGTCCCGATGCGGGTGAGCGGGAGATCGAATGCGGCGGCGAAGGCCCGGGCCGTACCGCGCATCGTGCCGGGCGCCACGGCGAGGAGCAGTTCGTAGTCCTCCCCGCCCGCAAGGACCAGACGCGTCGCGACCGGCGCCCGCCGAAAGCCGTCCAGCGGGGACGCTGCCGGGACGCGCGCGGCATCGATCCTCAGCGCGACCCCGGAGGCCGCCGCGAGATGCCGCGCGTCCCGCAGGAGGCCGTCGGAGAGGTCTATCGCCGCGTGGAGGTCGACCCGCTCCGCGAGCCACCGCGCCTCCCGTATTCGGGGCTGTGGCCGGTCGAAGGCCGCGCGGGCCGTCCCATCCGGCTCCAGCCCGCGCTCGAGGTCCCGCAGGGCGGCGGCGGCGGCGCCCAGCTCCCCGGTGACCCAGAGTTCGTCCCCGGGGCGCGCGTCGCGGCGCTTTTTCGGGTCTGCCGCGCGCCCCAGCACCGTGACATCGAGAAAAACGGGGCCGGGCGACGCGACGAGGTCCCCTCCCAGCACCTCGGCCTCCGCGCGACGGGCGATCTCGCCGACGCCGCGCCCGAGCGCCGCTGCCGTCTCGATCCCCAGCTCCGGAGGCAGCGCGGCGGAAACGAGGAGGCCGATCGGGGCGGCGGCCATGGCGGCCAGGTCGCTGAGCGCGCTCGCGGCGGCCCGGTAGCCGATCGTCTCCCACGTCATCCACGCGCGGCGGAAATGGATCCCCTCCACGCTCGCGTCGCAGCTCACGACGACCTGTTCGTCCGTCTCGAGGCGGAAGGCCGCGGCGTCATCTCCGGGCGGCAGGGTAATCGCGACCGCCGGATCGGCCGGACCGGCGCCCGCGCTCGCCTCCTCCAGAAACGCCGCGATGCGCGCGGTCTCGGGCCCCGCGGCGAGACCCGGTCCGTCGAAGCGCGTCATCGCGCCGCCCCGGCCGGGCGTCCTTCCGCGACCGCGGGGAGGGCGAGCAACACGCCCGGCCACGCCCCCGGACACACGGTCCCGAGCGCCTGACGCGCCGGCACCAGCGCGTCGGGCACGTCGGCGGCGGATCCGCCAACCTCATCGACCCCGTGCAGCACGGCGAGGGCCGTCACGGAAAGCCCGGCGGTCGCCGCATCCGCCGGACCGAGACCCGCCGCCATGTACGCTCCGCACACGCCGGTGAGCACGTCGCCCATGCCTCCGCTGGCGAAGCCGGGGCTGACGAGCGTCGTCGCCCGCATTTCGCCTCCGGGCCGAGCCACCCACGTCGGCGCGCCCTTGAGGAGTACCGTCGCCTTCGCGGCGTCGGCCAAACGTCGTGCGGCCGCCGGGGGGTCCTCGCGCACCGCGGCGACGGACGAGCCCAGCAGCCGGGCCATCTCGCCGGGGTGAGGGGTGAGGAGAACCGGGCGACCCGGCGCGACCGGGCCGCGGGTGGCATCCGCCGCGCCCGCCGCCAGCACGTTGAGGCCGTCCGCATCGATCACGAGCGCGGCCGTCCCCGCTCCCCGGACCCGCCGGACGAGTTCGGCCCGCTCCGGCCCGGTCCCCAGGCCCGGCCCGGCGGCGACCGCGTCGGCCCAGCGAAGCGTCGCCTCCAGGGCGTCCGTTTCCGTCCAGTCGACGAACACCGCCTCGGGGATGCTCGTCTGTACGATGTTCCGGTTCGCCGGGTCGCTCACGACGCGAACGATGCCGATGCCGGCCCGGATCGCCGCGCGGGCCGCCAGAATCACGGCCCCGGCCATGCCGGGCTCCCCGCCCGCGATGGCCAGATAGCCCGCATCCCCCTTGTGCCCGGCCGCCGAACGTCCCCCCAGAAGCTCCGCCGCCCAGGAGGCGGTGACCGCGCGGGCCGGCGGTGCAGGATCTGGAGGCGGAAAGCCGATCTCCACGCAGAGCAGGTCGCCGACGCGCTCGCGCGCCGGGAAGCGCAGCAGACCGATCTTCGGCCAGCCGAAGGTCACGGTCAGATCCGCCCGGATCGCCGCTCCGGGCACGTGCCCCGTGGTGAAGTCCACTCCGCTCGGCCCGTCCGCGGAGACGACCGGGACCCTGGCCCCGTTCACGCGTTCGATCATCCGGGCCTGGGGGACACGGGGAGCTGTCCTCAGGCCGGTCCCGAGGATGCCGTCGACCGCGACCGCGGCGGCCGCGAGTTCGCGCTCGAGCGCGGGCGCGGGTTCGATGGGGAGATTCCACCCCGAGAGAACATCGGGGCTCGGGAGACGGCTCCCGCACTGGACGAATCGGACCGAGCGCCCCCAGGCCACCAGAGTGCGCCCGGCCACCAGCGCGTCGGCCCCGTTGTGGCCGCTCCCCGCCAGCACCACGACGCGTCCGGACGGATATCTCTCATGGAGGTGGCGAGCCAGCGCCCGTCCGGCGTTCTCGATCAGCGCGCGTTCCGGTATCGCCCCGGATTCGATCGCCAGGCGGTCGATCTCCGCCATCTCGACCGCGGTGGGAAGCGGGACTTCACGCGCGGCCACCCGCCACCAGTCCGCCGGCGGAAGGAGCGGGGTCAGCTCGGGAGGAATCGCTCTGCGGACGGGGCCGACGCGCCCCGTGAGGTCATTTGTAGGACTGCTGCACGCTGCGCCCGAAGCTGATCTCACCGTTGTCGATCCGGATGTTGAACCCGCAGTCGGGGTTCGAACAGACCCACGCCTTGTACCGGATCGGTGCCCCGTCGCGCCCGTAATCCGAGAGCGGTAGCAACACCCCTTTGCTGCAACTCAAGCACTGCGTGAACGTCTCGGCCACGCGATCACCCCTCCCCGCTGTTGGACGGTCTTCCCGTTTCCGGCCCGTCACCGCCGCCTGCCGTCCCCCGCCGCCCCACGGCTGCGTGGTCGACCCTGAGTTCCTCCCCTACGCGCTCCAGGGGTAGCTGTCCTCGAAGGCCTCGTCAAAGGTGAAGAGACCCTCGAAATCCTCTCGCGAGTCGTCCGGCTGCTTGATCAGTACTCCGCACTCTACAAGCGCGAAGACGATCTCGCCGATATCCGTCGTGTCGTGTACGCCCCAGTGCTCCAGCACCGTCCGGGCCAGTGGACCGAATCGCTCCAGCGCGAGTTCCCGCACCGCGTCGGCGACTTCGGCGCCGCCGATGTGACGCGGCAACGCGAGACTCGACAGCCGACGCCTGAGCGCGGAGAGCAGAAACAGGTATGCGGCTTCCGTATACCTGGGATTGCGCTGCCTGATTCCCGTCAGAGCGCCCGCTGTGTTCACTTCGCCACAGGCCCCTTTTCCCGACCGCCGAGAGCGCTGCCCGCAAGGGCACATCGTGGCGGAAGTTAGACGGGGAAAAAAGAAGGCGTCAAGCCGCGAGGCCTCAGGGGACACCCTCCGTCCCGCCATAGAGGGGGAAATCGGCGCACAGCCCGCGCACCTCGGCCTCGATGGCGGACAGTACCCCCTCGTCACCCTCCGAGCGAAGCGCCCTGTCCATGAGGTCGGCGATCGTCCGCATTTCCGTCTCCGCCATGGAGCGGGTGGAAACGGCCGCGGTCCCGATCCGGATCCCTGACGCCACGAACGGCGAGCGGGTCTCGAAGGGCACCGTGTTCTTGTTCACCGTGATGCCCGCCCGGCCGAGGAGCGCCTCCGCATCCTTGCCGGTGAGTTCCGTCGTCCGGAGGTCGACGAGCACGAGGTGCGTGTCCGTCCCGCCCCCGACGATGTCGTAGTCGTGCTCGGCGAGCCGCCTCGCGAGCGCGCGCGCGTTGCGCAATACGAGAGCCGAGTACTCGCGGAACCCGGGCTTCAGCGCCTCGCCGAGCGCGACCGCCTTCGCCGCGATCACATGCATCAGGGGGCCACCCTGCAACCCCGGGAAGGTCGCCTTGTCGACCGCCGCCGCATGCTCCTCGCGGCACAGCACCAGACCGCCGCGCGGCCCTCGCAGCGTCTTGTGCGTCGTGGTCGTCACGACATCCGCGTGCGGGACCGGCGATGGATGGTGCCCGGTGGCCACGAGTCCCGCGATGTGCGCCATGTCGACCATGACGCGGGCGCCGCACGCCTCCGCGATCTCCGCGAAGCGCGCGAAGTCGATCCTGCGCGGATAGGCACTCGCCCCCGCGATGATCACCGCCGGTCGCACCTCGAGGGCGGTCGCCAGGAGGGCCTCGTAGTCGATCGTCCGGTCGGAGCGCCGCACGCCGTAGGGGACGATGTGATACCAGAGCCCGGAGAAGTTGACGGGCGACCCGTGCGTGAGGTGCCCACCGTGCGAAAGGTCCATCCCGAGCAGCGTCGCACCCGGCTTCGTGAGCGCCTGGAGCGCGGTCATGTTCGCGCCGGAGCCGCTGTGCGACTGGACGTTGCTGTGGTCGGCGCCGAACAGGTCGCGCGCCCGTTCGCGGGCCAGGTCTTCCACCACGTCGACGAACTCGCACCCGCCGTAGTATCGACGCCCCGGGTAGCCCTCGGCGTACTTGTTCGTCATCACGCTGCCCGTGGCCTCCAGCACGCCGCGCGACACGAAGTTCTCGCTCGCGATCAGCTCCAGGCCCGTCCGCTGGCGCTCGAGTTCGCGATCGATCGCGCGCGCCACCTCCGGGTCGGTCGCCGCCAGCGGGCGGGGATCCAGCGCGCCGATTGCCGTTCGTTCCGCGGTCGAACTCACCCGTACCCCCCCTCTCTGTAGAGTTGCCGCGCGATCAGGCTGCGGTGCATCTCGTTCGCCCCCTCGTAGATCTCGGTGACCTTCGCGTCCCGAAACAGGCGTTCGACGGGATACTCCCGCGAATACCCGTAGCTGCCGAAAACCTGGACCGCCTCACGGGCGTTCCGCATCGCCGTCTCGCTCGCGAAGAGCTTGGCCACGCTGGACAGTCGCCGCGCCCGCGGATCACCTGTCATGTGCGCCGCGGCCGCGCGCTCGAGGAGGCCGCGCGCCGCCTCGAGCCGGGTCACCATATCGCCGAGCTTGAACTCCAACCCCTGGAACTCCCTCAGCCGCCGGCCGAACTGTTCCCGCGTGTGGGCGTACTCGAACGCCGCGTCCACCGCCGCGGACGCGATGCCGAGCGCCTGGGCCGCGATGCCGAGCCTCCCGCCCTCCAGCCCCGCAAGCGCGTAGGAGAAGCCCCGGTTCGGCTCTCCGATCAGGAGTTCGTCTCCGAGAAACACATCGTTCAGCGCGAGCGTTACCGTCTCCGAACCGCGCTGTCCCATCTTGCGCTCCTTCCGGCCCACGGCGAGGCCCTCGACTCCGGCGGGCAGGAGGAAGGTGCCGATGCCCCTCGTCCCCCTTCGATCCGCGGGCGTATCCGTCCGGGCGAACATGAGGATGACGTCCGCCGAAGCGCCATTCGTCACCCACATCTTCTCGCCGTTGATGAGCCAGCCGCCGTCCGCGCGGGTGGCCTGCGTGCGCAGCGCCGCGGCATCCGTCCCCGCCCCGGCTTCGGAGAGGGAGAAGGCACCGAGGACTTCGCCACTCGCCATGCGGGGGAGCCAGGCCTGCCGCTGCGCCTCGCTTCCGTGCCGGAGCAGTATCGAGACGGGCAGCGAGTTGTGGACGCTGACGGACACCGCAACCCCGGCATCGCCCCACGCAAGTTCCTCGAGCACGTAGAGATAGGTGACGAGATCCAGCCCCAGCCCGTCGTAACGCTCCGGCACCCGCATGGCGAGAAACCCCAGATCTCCCAGTTCGCGGTGGATCGCCTCGTCGAAGATGTCCTCGTTCGCGTCGCGCGCTTCGGCAGTCGGCCTCAACCGCTCTTCCGCGAACTGCCGCGCGAGATCGAGCACCTGCCGCGCCTCGGAGGAGAGTTCGATGGCCGAATAGGCCCGGCGGTGCGTCGTCATTCGCTCTCGTAGCGGTAGAAGCCGCGCCCGGTCTTGCGGCCCAGCCGGCCGGCGGCGACGTACTTCGCGAGCAGCGGACACGGACGATACTTCGAGTCTCCGAGCTCCGCGTGCAGGACGCGCATGATCGCCAGGCAGGTGTCGAGGCCGATGAGGTCGGCCAGCGCGAGGGGCCCCATGGGATGGTTCATCCCGAGTTTCATGACGGTGTCCACCGCCTCGGCGTCGGCGACCCCTTCCATGAGACAGTACACGGCCTCGTTGATCATCGGCATCAGGATCCGATTGGCGACGAAACCCGGAAAGTCGTTCGCGACGACCGCGGTCTTCGAGAGCCGCTCGCAGAGCCCCAGGGTCAGGTCCGTCGCCGCATCGGAGGTTTCGAGCCCCCGGATGACTTCCACGAGCCGCATGACCGGGACGGGATTCATGAAGTGCATCCCGATGACGCGGGCCGGGTTGCCGACGTGCGCGGCGATCCCGGTGATCGAGATCGAACTGGTGTTCGACGCGAGGAGCGTCTCCCCCCCGACCCGCGCCGCCAGTTCCTCGAAGAGTCGGAACTTGAGGGCGGGGTCCTCGCTCGCGGCTTCGACCACGACCTCGGCGTCCTCCAGGGCAACAAGGTTCCGTTCGGTACGGATCCGGCCGAGCGCGGCTTCGGCGTCGTCCCCGGATATCAGTTCCCGGCCGACCTGTCGCGAGAGATTCCGTTCGATCGAGGCGTGGGCTCGTTCGAGCGCCGCGGCGTCCACATCGACGAGACGGACGGCGCAGCCGGCGAGCCCGAAGACATGCGCGATCCCGCTCCCCATCGTCCCGGCGCCCACCACGCCGACGCGCGCGACTTCAGCTGCTCGAATCATCTTCCGAACGAATCTCTCCTTCCTCGTCTCGAGGGCCGTCCTGCGGGCCGGCGTCCGGGCTCGCGGACGATCGGCCGCCGTCGCCGGTCGAGCCGCCGATGCGCCACAGCCACACGGTTCCGATCGCGGTCACCAGTGTGACGAGCAGGCCGCCCTCGGGCCCGAACGCCCCTCCCGTCCACAGCGGCGGGCCCGAGAGCACCGCGTCGAGGCCGGATATTGACACGTCCAGCCCGCTCACGGACAGGCCGGAAGCCGCCAGGAGCCAGTTCCAGCCGAAATGGACGCCGCCCACGAACCAGAGACTCCCAGTCCGCCAGTAGACGACGCCGAGCAACCCCCCCGCGAGGCCGAGGTTCAGGAACGCGAGCGGGCCGATCCCCGGGTTCGCGCCGTGCGCGAGGCCGAAGGCCGTCGATGTCGCGACGAGCGCCGCGACCGGCCCGAACCGGGCCTGGATGACCCGGAACGGGTAGCCCCTGAAGAGCAGTTCCTCGGCCAGGGCCGCACCGAACACGAGCGCAGACACCTCGATGCCCCTCCAGAAGGAGGACTCCGCCGAGGCCGTCCACGAGACCCAGCCCAGGGCCGCCAGGATGAGAACCGGGACCCCCACGATCACCACCCCGGCGAAAGACCCGAGGACGAGTTCCGTCACTCCCCCGATCCCGCCCCGGAGACCGAGCCAGGACAGCCGTTGGCCGTCGACCAGGACGGCAAGGAGCCAGGTCGCGGCGAACGACGCGGTCAGGACCGGGACCACCATCCACCAGGCGATCGTCGGCGAGGCCGCCGCGTCGGGGCCCGTGAACAGGCTTGCGACCAGCCCGAGCCCGAGCGCGCAGGCGACGAACAGGGCGACGAACCCGGCCAGTCGCCCGACCCACGCCCAGCCCGTTTCCTTCATCGCTACGCGCGCTCCACGCTCATCGCGACGGCGTTCCCGCCGCCGAGACACAGGGTCGCCATGCCACGTTCGACGTCCCGGTCCCGCATCGCGTAGAGGAGCGTGGTGAGGATCTTCGCGCCCGACGCTCCGATCGGGTGGCCGAGGGCGATCGCACCGCCCCGGACGTTCACCCGGTCGAGATCCAGCCCCAGTTCACGGGCATCCGCCAGCACCTGCACCGCGAACGCTTCATTCATCTCCACCAGTCCGTAATCGGCCGTCACCGCCTCGTCGAGCGTCATCAGCTTCGCCACGGCCGCGACCGGTGCGAAGAACAGGTCACGCGGCGCGGTCGCCGCGACGGCGTAGGCCCGGATCCGCCCCAGGACCGGGAGTCCGTGCGCCTCGGCGTACGCCTCGGAGGTGACCAGCGTCGCGGCGGCCCCGTCGTTGAGGCCCGGCGCGTTGCCGGCCGTGACGCTCGGCTCGCTGACCTCGGGGGGCGCGTCGCCCGCGAAGGCCGGACGCAGCCGCGCCAGCGCTTCCGGCGAAGTGCCGCGACGGGGCGGTTCGTCCACATCGACCGTTACGGTGCCCCCGCGCGTTTCGATATGCACGGGCACGACTTCCGCCGCGAACCCCCCCGTGTCGATCGCCCCGATCGCCTTCTCGTGGCTTGCGAGGGCCCAGGCATCCTGATCCTCGCGGCTCACGCCCGCCTTGTGGGCCGTGTACTCCGCGTGTCCGCCCATGTGGCAGGTCCCGAAGGCGCACCAGAGTCCGTCGTGGATGAGGCCGTCGACCATCGACCGATCGCCGAACTTCACACCTTCCCGATACCCCCTCAGCAGGTAGGGCGCGTTCGACATCGATTCCATCCCGCCCGCGACCACGACCCGGGCGTCCCCGGCCCTGATCGCCTGGGCCGCCAGCATGACCGCCTTGAGTCCCGAGCCGCAGACCTTGTTTATCGTCACCGCCGGGACCGTCTCCGGAACGCCGCCCCGGATGGCCGCCTGGCGGGCGGGCGCCTGTCCGACGCCCGCCTGTACGACGTTGCCCATGATCACGTCCTCGATGTCGGCGAGGTCGATCCCCGCCCTGTCGATGGCCGCGGAGATCGCGAGGCCTCCGAGATCCGGGGCCGCGAGCGAGGAGAGTCCGCCCATGAAGCGGCCCGTGGGGAGCCGCGCGGCGGAGACGATCACCGGGATCCTGTCTCTGTCCATATGGTCATCCATGGTCGGTCGTTTTCCCTCCCGTATGGGATTCGTCGGGCGGCCCGCTCGCGTCCGGCGGCCGCTTGCGTCGCGACGGGCGGGCCAGGGCACGCCGCAGCGCCGGCCAGGTCGTCCACCCGCGCCGCTCCGCGTCCGCCAGCATGCGGACGAGGATGCGGGCCGTCGCGACCGCATCCCCTCGCGCACGGTGCCGTTCCCGGATCTCGATCCCGTAGTAGTCGGCGACCGCGTCCAGCCCGCGGCGATCCAGTCCGGGCAGCAGTCGGCGCGCCAGGTGAACGGTGCACAAGCGGGGCCCGCGCGGCACGGCGGCCCCGGCTCGTCTCATTTCGGCGCGCAGGAAGCCCCAATCGTATCCCGCGTTGTGCGCGACGAAAACCCGGCCGCTGAGCCGCTCGCGCACCTGGTCGCAGATCTGCGAGAAGCTCGGCGCCCCGCAGGTCATCTCCGTGCGGATTCCCGTGAGGCGCGTGATCCACGGCGGGATCGCCACCCCCGCATCGACGAGGGTGGAAAAGCAGTCTCCGATCTCACCCCGGTCGACCTCCACGATCGCGATCTCGACGACCCGTCCGCCCGCGCCCGCGACGCCTCCGTTCGTCTCGACATCCACCACGGCGTAGCGAAGCTGGTGCAGGCCGTCGCGTCGCTTCTCCGCACGCTTCGCCTCACACCGCGCCAGTCGCCACACAGCTCCGTCCGGACCCTCGCGGACCACATCCGGGGCCCCCTCCAGGACCTCGGCCACGAGCTGATCGGCAAGCCCCGGAGGGCCTCCCCGGATGCCGAACATCTCGACCGCCAGATCGCGGGCCTCGCAGGCGCCCTGATCGAGACGCGCCATGGCCCTGCGGAACAGCACGCCCTCCGGAGCGAAGCGAACCGCGGGAACCCGCGACATCTCGCCGCCCGAGCGGCCCTCGCCTCGCTGCGACACGGATCAGCCCCCCGCGCCGCCGCTCCGCGACCGTCGGCTCGCCTCGGAGAGCAGGTAGCTCAGGCCTTCCAGCTCGAGCACGATGTCCACGGTCCGGATCGGGAGCCCGTCGATCTCCGACAGGTCGATCGGCGCGAAGTTCAGGATCGCCCCCACGCCGGCCCGCCCGAGCCCCGCCGCGACGTCCGCCGCCACCCTCGCGGGCGTCGCGACCACCCCGATGTCGACTCCCAGTTCCGCGATCACCGGCCGCAACTCGGACATGGAGCGGATGGTCAGGCCGAAGGCCCGGGTTCCGATCTTCGCATCGTCGGCATCAAACGCGGCCACCACGTCGAACCCCCGCGCCGCGAGCCCCCCGTACCCGAGGAGCGCCGTACCGATCTTGCCGACGCCGACGAGCGCGAGCCGCCAGCTGTGCGATAGCCCGAGGATCCCCTCCAGTGCTCGCACGAGACCCTCGACGGAATACCCGCGCCCTCGCTTTCCGAACGAACCGAAGTGGCTCAGATCCTTCCGAACCTGTGCCGACGTCGCGCCGGAAGGCTCGGCGAGCCGCGCGCTCGACACGACCTCGACGCCGGTTCGCTCGAGGTCGCGCAACATGCGGAGGTACAACGAGAGGCGCCGGACTGTGGAATCGGAAATTCTGCCGCTCATGCCTGGCAGTCCGTGGCGAAACCCCGCGTCGCACCGAGAGCGCCGAGACGTTCGGGCGACAAGGCGCGACGAGGGAGCATGGCAGCGCTATGTGACCGAGGAGCAACGCAGAGCGAAGCGTTCGGCGGAAATGTATCGGCGGTCGAATGCAGTCGGGGTTTCGCCAAGGGCTGCTAGCCTTGTGAAAGTATTCACAAGCCAAGATAGGTCCGGTCCGGCATCAACTCAACGCGCGGGATCCATCTCCCTGATCGTCCGCAGTTTCGCCGCGAGCGCGACGAACGTCTCCGGATCGAGCGCTTCCGGCCGGACGGCGGGATCGATGGAGAGGCTGCAGAGAAACGCCCTCGGGTCCCCTCTGAATCCCAGCTCCGGGGCGGTTCGGAGCGTTTTCTGGAGCTGTTTGCGGCGGCGGTTGAAGCAGGCCCGCGTGAGCGCCCTCAGCTCGTCGTGGCCCACCGCGGCCGGGTGCGGCCGGGGCTCGAGGCGCAGCACGGCCGAGTCCACCGCCGGCACCGGCCGGAAGGCCTGTCGGCCGATGTGGAACGCGAGCGAGGTGTCGGCGACCGCACGCACGCCGACCGACAGCGCGCCGTAGGCCTTCGTCCCCGGGGGCGCGACGATCCGCTCCGCCACTTCCCGCTGAACCGTGATCACCACCCGTACCGCCGCGGGGTCGATGTCGAGAAACGCGAACAGAAGAGGCGAGGTGATGTTGTAGGGGACGTTCGACACCACCCGAAGCGGCATCCCGCGCGGGGCGAGGGCGGACAGATCCAGCCGAAGCGCATCGCCCTCGACGACCTCGACTCCGGGACGGCCGTTCCAGCGCGTCGCGAGTTCCCGGGCGAGATCGCGATCCTTCTCGATCAGGACGAGCCGCCGACAGCGCCCGAGCAGGTGACGACTCAACTCTCCGTGGCCCGGTCCGACTTCGAGCACGACATCTTCCGGGCCGGGATCGAGCTCGGCCACGATCTTGCGCTGAATGTTCGGGTCGACGAGAAAATTCTGGCCCAGAGAGCGCTTCGCGCGCGGGGGCGACGCCTCCCCGCCGGTCACAGACGCACCGCGACCGCGGTCCGGTCGTCGAGCCGCATCTCGTCGTCGCTGTCGGCGAACAGGGCCTTGACGAGGATCTCCGGATCGAGTTCACCCTGATCGATCCGCCGGCGGACCCGCGCTCCGGGCGCCGCGATGGGGTCGCTCAGCTCCGCGAGTCCGTCGGTGAAGGCGAGCAGCGTATCGCCGGACCACGCGATCCGCTCCTGCCGGTACGCCTCGACCCGAGCAATCCCCACCGGCGGGTCGAGCGCCTCGAGTCGACGGATCGCTCCCGCGATCCGACCAGATACGCGTAGGGGTGTCCGGCGTTGGCGTAGCGGAGTTCGCCGCGCGCGGGGTCGAGCACGCCGTAGAAGAGGGTCATGTACATCTCGGTCGACTCCAGCGCCTCCCGCAGCTGACCCTGCATCGCGTCCAGCGCCGCGCCGGGTTCGCTCTCCACCCCGGTCGCCACGGCCACCGCGCTCAGGGTGCGCGCCATGATCAGGGCCGCGGACGGGCCGTGCGAACTCACGTCCCCCAGCATGATACCGAGCCGTCCCTCGTGAAGGCGGACCAGGTAATAGAAGTCGCCCCCGAGCGAGAGAGCCGGATCGCACCGGGCCGCCACGCGCGCCAGATCGCGAAAGTCCTCCGGCGCCGGAAGGAGTCGCAGTTGGAGGTCCCGCGCGATTTCCAGTTCGGCGAGCACCCGTTCGCGGCGCATCCGCCGCGCGAGGAGTCGCTCGCCGGCCTGTTCGCCCTCCGCGACCGCCGCGAGCCACCCCGCGAGCAGCGCGGCCGCGTCCACATCGGGGGGAGCCCCTTCCCCGGGTCCGTCATCCCGCGCCGTCTCGTAGACGAGCCGCAGCCCCCCCTCGGGGCCGAGGGGCCACGTCTCACGCAATTCTCCGGCTGCGCCGCCGCCCGATTCACCGCCCGATTCGCCGCCCTCTTTCTCCAGGCAGTCGAACAGCACCCGCACGCCGTCGTCGAACCGTCGGTCGAGCCGGAACCGCAGGCCGGTCACGGCGGCGAAGCGCCCGAGGAGGGGTTCGACCCGCACCAGCGGATCGGGCGCCCCGTGAAACGTCAGGCTGACTTCGTTCCCGACCTCGTTGAACTCGACGCGATCGGCCAGCTGCCTCAGGAGGAAGAGCCCGCGGCCCCTCGGCCGCCCGATCCCCTCGCCCGAGATCGGGTCCGGGACGGCCTCGGGGTCGAATCCCTCGCCCTCATCCGCCACCTTCACGCGCAGACCCTCCCGGCGGGCGACCGCCGTGATCCGGACCACCGCCCCGGGCCGGTCTCCGCTCCCGTACAGGATCGCGTTCGCGACGGCCTCTCCGAGTGTGACCCGCAGCCGGAAGGCCGTCTCGCCATCGAGGTCCGCGAGATGCCGACACGCGACGACAACCCGGTCGACCACCGGGTGCTGGTACTGGACGCGGGAAGGAAACACGACGCGAATCCGGCCGGACCCGTCCACGTCGAGGGTGAGTTCGGGTGCGTCCGCGGGGGAGGTGTGCTTCTCCCACACGAGCCCCAGTTCGTCGGCGTTCAGAGGATAGAAGAGGTAGTCCGTCCAGTCCTCCGCCAGCGCGGATCCGAGGCGGTCGATCCAGGCACCCTCGACCAGCGCGACGAGCGCGGGCCCGCCGCCGAACCGCCGCCGCAGGTAGGGTATGGTGGCGCGAGGTTCCGCCATGTCGACGAGGATGAGGTCGGAATCGCGCACGTTCAGCGGCTGCCCGAAGAGCCCGCGAACTTCGGGCCTCGGTTCGATCGCCGAAGCGGCCTCCGCCACCGCCTGGACGATATCCGGCCGACTCGAGAGGACGAGGATCCGGCGGGGGTCGCCGGCGGCCATGCCCGGACTCGCCGCCCGGGTCAGGTTTCGCCCAGCGCGGCCGCCCGGGTCTCGGCGATGTCGAACAGCGAATCCAGCTTCGTGAGCGCGAACAGCCGGGCGAGGTCCTCGTTAAGCCCGGCCAGCTTGAGGCGCCCGTGCCCATCGCGGATGTGCTTCGAGAGACTGACGAGCACGCCCAGGCCCGACGAGTCTATGTAGTCGGCGTCGGCGAAATCGATCACGAAGTCGGTTTCGCCATCCGCCAGACGCGCGAGAACGCGTTCCCTGAGTTCGCCCCGGTTATTGAGGGTGAGCTGGCCATCGACGCTGACCACCGTCGTGGCTCCGAGCCGTTCCAACGAAAACGTCATGCTTTGCTCCCTCGCGATTTGCTCCCTCGCGACATGAGTGCCGTGATGCACGCGACGTCCACGATATCGGAGACGGAGGCGCCGCGGGAGAGGTCGTTGAGCGGCCGCCGCAGACCCTGGAGGATCGGTCCCGGCGCGCGCGCTCCGGCGAGTCTCTCGAGCAGCTTGTAGGCGATGTTCGCGGCGTCGAGGTTCGGGAAGACGAGCAGGTTCGCGCGCCCCGCCACCCGGGAGCCGGGAGCCTTCGCCGCCGCGATCCCGGGAACGAGCGCCGCGTCCGCCTGCAGCTCTCCGTCCGCCTCGATATCGGGTCGCCGCCGCCGAAACAGATCGAGCGCTTCGCGCACACGGTCCACGGCCGGCCCGCCGGCCGAGCCGAGCGTCGAGTAGGACAGGAAGGCGACGACCGGGTCGTCCCCCACGATGGCCCGCCGCGCATCGCAGGCGGCCGAGGCGCTGTCAGCCATCTGCTCCGGCGTCGGCGCGGGGACGACCGCGGTGTCCGTGAGCGTGAGTACGCGCTCCCGCGGCCGCTCGAAGACCATGTAGAAGGCCGCGGACACGGTCTCCACCCCTTCCGCGACTCCGACGATGCGCAGACCCGCCCGGATCACCTCCGCCGTCGAGTGGACGGCGCCCGCGACGACGCCGTCGAGTTCACCCTCGGCGAGGCGTCGCGCGGCGCCTTCGAGCCCGCCACGCCCGGGGCCGATCTCGACGGGGTGAACCCAGCCCTCGGATCGCAGGATCCGGATGGCCTCGGCCGTTCGGGATTCCTCGGCCTCGGGGAAGCCGATCCTGGCCTCGGCCGTGGCGGCTCGCACCCGCAGGCGGCCGATGAAGTCCCGCGGGGTCGGCACCGGGTTCAATCCGTTGCGGGCCGCTCGAAGGCGCGATCCATACGGGCCTTCACCACCGGGCTCACGAAATCGGTCACATCGCCGCCGAGGCGTCCGACCTCGCGCACGAGCGACGAACTCAGGAAGGTGTGGCGCGTGGCCGGGGCCATGAACAGGACCTCCACCTCGGGCCACAGGGAGCGGTTCATCAGCGCCATCTGGAATTCGTACTCGAAGTCGCTCACGGCCCGGAGCCCCCGCACGATGATGCGGGCTTTCCGCGCCCGGGCGAAGTCCACGAGCAACCCGCAAAAGGAGGTCGCCTCCACCCGGGGCTCGTCCGCGAACGCGGAGCGGATGAGTTCGACGCGCTCGTCGATCGGGAAGAGGCCCGACTTCGGCTGCGTGGCGGTCTCGGCCACGGCGACGATCAGATGGTCCACGAGCCGCACGATCCGCCGCACGATGTCCTCGTGTCCAATCGTGAGCGGATCGAAGGATCCCGGGTACACGGCGATGGTTTTCTTCATCCGAGCTTCCGTTCAGGTGTCGAGATCGGGGCGCATGCAGGAGCCAGGAACCGGCTCACGCGGGTGTCGCCGTATTCCCTCGTCCAGTCCGCGGTCGTGGCCAGACCGGCGTCGGCGTCGTGCTCGAGCCAGAACTGGGCGGCGAATGGTCGGAGGCGAAAGCGCTCCACGAGCCCGCGGCCGGCGGTCGATCCGTACGGGGGGTCGGCGAAGACAAGGTCGAGCGGAGCGATCAGGCCGTCGATCCAGGCGAGGGCATCGCAGCGCCCGATCCGGGACCGGTCCGCGAGCCCGAGCCTGCGGATGTTCCGGTCGAGCACGGAAGCGACCCCTCGGTCCGACTCGACGAAATGGACGTGCGCCGCGCCGCGCGACAGCGCCTCGATGCCCAGCGCCCCGGAACCGGCGTAGAGGTCGGCGACGCGCGCATCGAGGACATCCTCGCCGAGCGCGGAGAACCAGGCCTCCCGCACCCTCGCGGCCGTGGGGCGGGTGCGCCGTCCGGGCGGAGCGTCGATGTACCTGCCGCCCAGATCGCCCGCGATGATGCGGAGTCGCATGGTTCGGCGTGTCAGGCGCCGGAGGACACCGGGTAGAGGATGATTCCGCAGCCTTCGCAGACGGCCAGATCGCGACGCGTCCGGATCTCGGCCTGGCGCTGCTTGGGCACAGAGGTGAAGCACTGTCCGCACACGCCGTCCGCCGTGAGTTCCGCAAGCGCCGAACGCTTCCCTCCCCCGCCGGCCGACCTGTAGAGTTGGAGCGCCCGCCGGCCGAGACGATCTTCCTGGGTTTTCCGGGCCGCGCCCCGCAGGTGCAGTTCGCGCTCGAACGCCGAGCGCAGGTCATCGGCGGCGGCGGCCCGTTCCGCGAGGGCGGCGGCGGATTCCTTCAACTCACCCTCGGCCGCGCTGAAGGCCTCGCGCGCCGACTCGAGCTCCAGCATGGCGTCGAGCTGGTCGTCCTCCGCCCCTCGCAGATTCCGCCAGGCCGTCTCCGTCTCGCTCCGCACGGCGAGATACTGCTGCTCGTTCACGACCGCGGCGGAACGCGATTCAAGTCGCTTGAGGGTCGCTCGCCCCGCCTCCACGGAGCGGCGGTAACGTTCCACGCGCGCTTCCGCCTTCCGGGCGTCGCCCCGGATCCCGGCGACCCGCTTCTCGAGCGCATCCACCGTGATGCGAAGTTCGGCGACCTCCTCGTCCAGTGTCGCGAGTTCGCTTTCGATCCTCAGGATCTCGATATCGATCTCCTGAAGCGTGAGTAATTCGTCGACGGTATCGGTCGCCTGCATGCTCTCTCCGGCTGTCAACCGGGCAACCCGGTCGGGGCGCCCCCCGGTCGATCGGCGAAGCCCGGCCGCCCCGCGCCCTGTCGGGGCATGAATGCGGCGGCCTCGCCCGCGTCTCGAAGTTCCCGTGCGAGTTCCTGCTTCTCGCTCAACAATCGACGTTGCTGCTCGCTGTCCGCAAGTTCCAGTTCGCGATCGATCTCGTTCAGGCGTTCTCGATGCCGCCGATACAGGAGGCGGCTCACCGCGGCTTCGAAGACCCCGTCCGGGTCGGGGATCTCCTCCCCCGCCTCCTGGAGGGCGGTCAAGCGCGCGCGGGCGGGCCCGGAGGCGGAGGACCAGTCCACATCTTCCGCGTCCACGCCCTCGTCGCACGCCGCCGACAGGATCTCGAAGATCTCGCGGCCCCACCGGTCGCGCAGGTGCCGGGGTGAGAGCCCTGTGCGGACCGCCCTCCGCGTCAGCGAAGGGTCGCGCACGAGGAGGAGAAGAAACGCCCGTTCCGTTCGCGACTCGACGGGAGGGCTGTCGTCGGGCCTTCCGGGGTCGGGACCCGCGGGAGGGCGGCGAATCCTGGGCCGCTCCGCGCGCGCGATCTCGTGCACGAGCGTGTCCCGTCTTATCCCGAGCCCCTCGACCGCACGGTCCACGTAGATGTCGCGCAGCGCCGGGTCGGCCACGGCCCGGAGCGTGCTCAGCAGGCCGTCCACCGCACGCCGCCGGCCCTCCACGCGGTCGAGATATCCCTCGCGCCCCAGGATCTGGAGCTTGCGTTCGAGCAGGTCCACCGCGTCGTCCATGAGGTGCCGGAGGGCGGCCGCCCCCTCCCTGCGGATCAGCGAATCCGGGTCTTCCCCGGGGGGCAGGGAGACGACCAGCGGATGGACGCCGGCGGCGAGGAGGATGTCGCCAGTCCGGAAGGTCGCGCGCAGCCCGGCCGTGTCGCTGTCGTAGAGCAGATAGGCCCGCTTCGCGTAGCGGGCGAGTTGTCGCGCCTGGTCGGCTGTAAAGGCGGTACCCAGCCCGGCGACCGCGAACTCGAGCCCCGCCCGGTGCAGCGCGATGATGTCCGTGAAGCCCTCGGCGACCGCCGCGTGCCCCTCGCGCCGCATCGCGTGGCGGGCGCGGTTGAGCGCGTAGAGTTCCTCCCCCTTCCGGAAGACGGGAGACTCGGGCGAGTTGATGTACTTGGGCGCATCGGAGTTCGGATCGAGGACCCGGCCGCCGAAGCCGATCGGCCGGTCGCGGAGGTCCTGGATCGTGAACATCAGTCGTCCGCGAAAGCGGTCGTAGGGTTCCTCTGCCTTCTCGCTCGTCGCGAGCAGCCCCAGTCGCAAGAGCGCCCCTTCCTCGATGCCGTGCCGGGCCGCGGCCGCGCGAAACACCCGCCATTCATCGTCCGCGTACCCCAGCCCGAACTCGAGCGCCTCCTCCAGCGGCAGACCCCGGCCCTGCAGGTAGGCGCGTGCCCGGGCCCCGGCGGGTTCCCGGAGCCGACCCTGGAACCACTCGGCCGCGAACGCGAGGACGCCGCGCAGGGGTGCGTGCGGGTCCTCGCGGCGCTCCTCCCGGTCCGGGACCTCGATCCCGACCCGCGCCCCGACGTGACGCACCGCCTCGGGGAACTCGAATCCGAGGTGCTTCATCAGGAACCCGAAGACATCTCCGCCCTCGCCGCACACAAAGCACTTGAAGATCTGCCGCTGAGGATCGACGGCGAAGTTCGGACCGTCCCCGCCGTGCAGCGGACAGGGCCCGCGGTAGCTCTTGCCGGAGCGCCGGAGCCGAACGTGCTCGCCCACGACCTCGATCAGGTCGGCGCGGGCGCGGATCTCCTCGACGAGCGCGTCGCTCACCACGCGCGCCTCCCCCCACCGGAACCGTCGCGACGCCTCATCGCCCGCTGCATCATCGCCCGCTGCATCCGCCTACTCGAATTCCACGACCGTCACCCCGGTACCCCCTTCGCCCGCCCCGCCCGCCCGGACGAGCCGGATCCGCGGGTCTCCGTTCAGAATCTCCTGGACGCGGGCCCTGAGGGCGCCCGTCCCCTTTCCGTGGATGATGCGGAGCCAGGGGAGATCTCCCACCACCGCGGCGTCGATCGCGGGCGTGAGCGCCGCGTCCACCTCATCGGCGCGCAGCCCCCGCAGATCGACCTGGGTCTCGACCCTGATGATGGGCCGGCGTTCCCCCGCCTCGCGGGAACCTCCGGACGAAGAACGCTTCCCTCGGGGCGCCACCGCTCCAGAATGCGGCGTCAGGTCGCGCAGCGGTACCGTAAGGCGCAACCCGCCGACCTCGATCACGCCCCGAGCCCCGCGGACCTCCACGAGCGTGGCGGGTCGGTCGGAGGCGCTCCAGCGGACGGCCTCCCCTGCCCGCGGGGTCTCCGCGGCCTCGGTGGCGGGTGCGCGATCGCCCAGTGCGCGCAACTTCCGGGCCGAAGTGCGGAGTGCCCGCTCCACTTCGCCGCGCACCGCCCGCTTCGCCGCTCGCCGGGTCGGTTCATCGCCCCCCACGTATTCGGACTCCAGCCGCGCGATTGCGGCCTCGACCCGTTCCCGGGCCTGGCGCAGCGTCTCTCGCCGCGCCACCTCCCGCTGCCTCTCGGCCGCGCGCTCGGAATCCGCGAGCGCGGTCTCCCGGGACGCCAGGTCGCGCTCCCGCGCCGCCGTCTCCTCCGTCCGACACTCGAGTCGGGCCCGCAGGTCCTCGATCTCTCCCCGTTCCGCCTCCAGGCGGGCGAGCAGGGTGTCGAGCGACACGTGTTCCGGGCCCAGCCGCGCGTGCGCGCTCGCGAGCACGTCCTCCGGGACCCCCAGTCGCGCGGCGATGACGAGGGCGTAGCTCCGTCCCGGACGGTCCCGCACGAGCCGGTACGTGGGTTCGAGACGCCTGGAATCGAACTCGAGCGAGGCCTGCACCGCCGCCCCGTCGTCGCCGAGCCGCTTCAGGTCGCCCAGGTGCGTCGTGGCGACCGTGAGCCGCGCCTGCCCGGCCAGACGCTCCAGCGCCGCCGCCGCCAGCGCACCCCCTTCCGCCGGATCCGTCGCGCTCCCGATCTCATCGAAGAGGACGAGGTCCCGCTCGTCCGCCTCGTTCAGGATCTCCGCCAGATTGCGCGCCTGCGCCCCGAAGGTGGAGAGCGACGCGTCGATCGACTGCTCGTCGCCGATGACCGCGAACAAGCGGCGAAAGAAGGGGATTCGGCTTCCGGCCCGAAGGGGCGGGACGACGCCGCTTTGCACGAGCGCGCTGAGGAGCCCCAGTGTCTTGAGGAGAACCGTCTTGCCGCCCGCGTTGGGGCCCGACACGAGGAGCACCCGCTCATCGGCCGAGAGGTCGAGATCGAACGGCACGGCGCCCCCGGGGGCAAGCGCGAGCAGGGGATGCCGCGCGCCGCGGATGCGGATCCCTTCCGCCACCGGGTCGACGAAGGCCGGGGGCGAGGCTTCCATCCCGGCCGCGAACAGGGCGCGGGCGCGAAGCGCGTCCAGCTCCACCAACGCCCCGTACGAAGCGGCGAGTTCGGAGGCGTGACGGCGTATTGCGGCAGCGAGTTCCCGCAGGATCCGCTCCACCTCGCGCTCCTCGCGGAGTTCGAGTTCCCTGATCCCGTTCATCGCCTCGATGGCGCGCACGGGCTCCACGAACAGCGTGCGGCGGCTCGCCGAGGCGTCGTGCACGAGCCCTCCCGCGATGCCCTTCCCCTCGCGCCGCACCGGGATGCAGTAGCGCCCGTTGCGGACCGTGACGGAGGCGTCGGGAACGCGCACCCGTTCGGGGAGCGAGCCGGCGAAACGCGTGAGTTCCTCGACGAGACGCACGCGAGCCCCCGTGAGCGCTCGCCGGAGGCGCCGCAACTCGGGCGAGGCCCCATCCGCGACCCCACCGGCAGCGTCGAAGGTGGCCGCGATCCGCTTCTCGAGCGCCCGGTCACCCCACAGCCGGCCGACCAGGAGCACCGGGAGGCCCTCGGGATCGAGTCGTTCCGCGAGCCCCCGGGCGATCCGCCCTGCCGCCATGACCTTCGCGCAGGCGAGCAGGTCGCCGGGGTCCAGCCACGCATCGTCGATCGTCAGGCAGCGCAGCGCCGGTCCCAGCTCCGGGAACGCATCCAGGTTCCACCCATCGCCGCTCGCCAGGAGCGCCTGCAACTCGCCCACGGCCGCGAGGGCGCGGCGGGCGGAGGGCGCATCGGGGAGCGGACGGAGGGCGCGGACCTTCGATTTCCCCGGCTCGGACGCGGCGTACCCTGAGATCGCGGCGACCACGCGATCGAACTCGAGCACGCGCAGCGCGTGATCCATCGGGCTCAACCGGGGTCTCAACCGGGCGGCCAACCCATGCGGCGGCCGCCGAGCACGTGGAAGTGGAGGTGCGCGACGGCCTGACCTCCGTCCTCGCCCGCGTTGGTGACGACGCGGTACCCGTCCCCCAGCCCCTCGGAGCGGGCGACCGCGGCGCAGGCGAGCACGAGTTCTCCGCCGAGCGTACCGCTCGACAGCGTCGCGAGACTCGATACATGGGTCCGGGGGACCACAAGCACATGCACGGGTGCCTGAGGTTCGAGGTCGCGGAACGCGACCCAACCGTCCTCCTCCGCGACGATATCCGCCGGGATGGCGCCCGCCGCGATGGCGCAGAACACGCAATCCGTCATGTCCCCTCCAGGTTTTCGAGGATGGCCGAAGCGAGCGCCACCGCCGCGATCGCCGCCGTCTCGAATCGCAGCGTACCCCGCCCCAGCGACACGAGTTCGAACCCTGCTTCCACGCAGCGTCGGCGCTCAGCGCGCGTCAGCCCGCCCTCCGGCCCGACCGCGAGCGTCAGCGGACTCCCGTGGCCGCTCCGGCACGGGTCGCGCAGGGCGCCGCCGGCCAGGAGGGACGGGCCGCTCACATCGGCGAGCCACCCTGCCCGTCGTGGCCTGCCAGCGCCTCCTCCAGCGTCAACGGACCGTCGAGCCGGGGCAGCCAGCTCCCGCCCGACTGTTTCACGGCGGCCCGCACCCGCTTCCCGGCCCGCCGACGGAACCCCTCCGAACGACCCGCGTCGCCGACCGACCGCGACCGCTCCCACTCGATCCAGGTTACGGCCGACGCCCCGAGTTCGACGACCTTCTCGACCAGCCACAGCGAACGGTCACGGTTCGCCACCGGGGCCCACACGCGCAGGGGCAGTGGCGGACGCACCGGGAGGGCCCGCAACAGCCGGCAGCGGGCCCGCCGCCGATCCAGTTCGACGAGTTCCCCCTCCCAGCACCGGCCCTTTCCGTCGGTCACCGCCAGCCGGGCTCCGGGACGAATCCTCGCGGCGCGGATCGCTCACACTGGTAACGTAGCCGCCGCGCGCGGCCCCTCGCCACCGACCGGGCCACGTCCCGCGCGCAGGGTTTTCCACCACTCGCCGGCGGCCTATGTTCGCTCCGCCGAACCCGTCCGTGGTCTGCGGATCGACTCATCTCGCGCGAGGGGCTGTTGAACGAATCGACGATGGCCGAAGCCGATCCCGTGACCGCCGCTCCCACCTCCGACCCTCCCGTCGTATCGCAGTCCGTCGACACGATTCGCACCCTCGCCATGGACGCCGTTCAGCGGGCCGGCTCCGGGCATCCCGGCACGGCGATGGCGCTCGCCCCGGTGGCGTACACCCTCTGGATGCGGCACATGCGCTACAGCCCGGGCGATCCCTCCTGGTTCGGCCGGGACCGTTTCGTGCTGTCGGCGGGCCACGCCGCGATCCTCCAGTACGCCGCGCTCCACCTCACGGGGTACGCCCTCCCGCTCGAGGAGATCCGCAGCTTTCGGAGGGCCGGGAGCCGGACGGCGGGCCACCCCGAACACGGACTCGTGGCCGGTGTCGAGACGACGACCGGCCCCCTCGGCCAGGGCGTCGCGAACTCCGTCGGGATGGCGATCGCCGAGACCCATCTCGCCGCGGTGTTCAACCGGCCGGGGCACGCGATCGTCGACCACCGGACCTACGTCATCTGCAGCGACGGCGACCTGATGGAGGGCGTCTCGTACGAAGCGGCCTCGCTCGCCGGCCATCTCGGTCTGGGCAAACTTCTCTGGCTCTACGACGACAATCGGATCACGATCGATGGCGACAGCGACCTCGCCTTCTCCGAAGACGTATGCGGACGGTTCGAGTCGCTGGGCTGGCACGTACAGCGGGTCGACGACGCGAACGACCTCGCGGCACTGGATGCGGCGATCGAGGAGGCGAGGACCGTCGAGGAGCGCCCGTCGCTCATCATCGTGCGATCCCATATCGGGTACGGAGCCCCGAACAAGCAGGATACGGCCGCGGCGCACGGCGCTCCGCTGGGAGAAGAGGAGATCCGGCTCACGAAGGAGGCGTACGGCTGGCCGCCGGAGCCGCCCTTCCTCGTCCCCGACGCGGTCCGCCGGCACATGGGACGGCAGGTCGCCCGCGGCGAGGCGCTGGCCGCCGAGTGGGCCGAACGCTTCGAACGCTACCGGGCCGAACACCCGGAACTCGCGGCGGAACTCGAGCGACGCGTGCAATCCGCGCTCCCCGAGGCGTGGGACGACGACCTCCCGGAGTTCAGCCCGGACGACGCGCCCATCGCCACGCGCGCCGCCTCGGGCCGCGTTCTCGGCGCCCTGGCCCCCCGTCTCCCCGAACTGATCGGAGGGAGCGCCGACCTCTCGGGCTCCAACAACACCCTCATCGACTCGCCGAACTTCTCGCGACGGAGCCCGGAGGGCCGGAACCTCCGCTGGGGGATCCGCGAGCACGCGATGGCCTCGATCGCGAACGGGCTCATGCTGCACGGCGCGGTGCGACCCTACGTCGCCACCTTCTTCACCTTCACGGACTACGCCCGGCCGGCGATGCGGCTCGCCGCGCTGATGGAACTCCCGAACATCTACGTGATGACGCACGACTCGATCGGGCTCGGGGCGGACGGCCCCACGCACCAGCCCGTAGAGCACCTCGCCTCCTTCCGCGCCATGCCGGGGGTGGTCGTGCTCCGGCCCGGGGACCCGGAGGAGACGGTCCACGCGTGGCGCGTCGCCATCGAGCGAAGCGACGGACCGACGATCCTCGTCCTCACCCGGCAGAAGGTCGCCCACCTCGCCCGCGCGGCCGGGGCGGCCCGCGACGGCGTACCGCGGGGAGGCTACGTTCTGCGGCCCGAATCCGGCGACCTCCGGGTCGTGCTCCTGGGCAGCGGCTCGGAGCTGCAGGTGGCGGTCGAAGCGGCGGAACGCCTCGAAGCGCAGGGTGTGCCCGCGCGCGTCGTTTCATTCCCCAGCTGGGAGCTGTTCCGCGCCCAGACGCCGGAATACCGCGATCAGGTCCTCCCGCCGGGCGTCCCACGTCTTGCGATCGAAGCCGGTGCGACGCTCGGCTGGACGGAGTGGGTCGGCACGGATGGCGCGGTGATCGGGATCGACCGCTTCGGCCAGTCCGCCTCGGCGGCCGACAACTTCGAGCACTTCGGGTTCACGGCGACGGCGCTCGTGGAGCGCGCCCTCGCCCGGCTCGCGCCTCGGAATTCCCCGTGAGGCTCGCGCTCGGCGCGGATCACGCGGGCGTCGGCTACAAGGACACCCTCGCTGCCGAGCTTCGCGCGGCGGGGCACGATATCGTCGATGTGGGCACGCACGGCACCGACTCGGTCGACTATCCCGACTTCGCGCGGGCCGTAGCGGAGCGTGTGGCCTCCGGCGAGGTGGAGCGCGGCATCGTGGTGTGCGGCTCCGCGGTAGGTGTGTGCATCGCCGCCAACAAGGTGCCCGGGGTGCGGGCCGGCGTGTGCCACGACACCTACTCCGCAGCGCAGGGGGTCGACCACGACGACATGAACGTCCTCTGCCTGGGCGAGCGGGTGATCGGCATCGCACTCGCGCGGGCCATCACGGAAGCGTTTCTGACGGCGGAATTCTCGGCCGAGCCGCGGCACCGACGCCGGCTCGACAAGGTCCTCGACATCGAGGCTCGTCACATGAGGGGAGGCGGAGAGAGATGAGCGCGCTGCTTCAGCTCCAGCAACACGGGCAGAGCTACTGGCTCGACAACCTGACCCGGGGGATGGTGGTCGACGGAAAGCTCGCGCGCCGGGTCGAGGCCGAGGGGCTGAGGGGCGTGACCTCCAATCCCGCCATCTTCCACAACGCGATCACCGGCAGCGACCAGTACGACGAGGATATTGCGCGCTGTTCCGCCGCCGGCCTCGGCGTCGAGGAAGTCTACGACCGGCTCACGATCGCCGACGTTCAGGGCGCCTGCGACATCCTGCGCGGGGTCTGGGAGAGTTCGGGGTGCGTCGACGGGTACGTGTCGCTCGAGGTTTCCCCGCATCTGGCGGACGACACGGAACGGACTGTGGAGGAGGCACGCCGCCTCTTCGACGCCGTCGGTCGCGGGAACGTGATGATCAAGATCCCGGGGACCCCCGCCGGCGTCCCCGCCATCCGGCAGGCGCTGTTCGAGGGCGTGAACGTGAACGTCACGCTCCTCTTCTCGATCACCGCCTACGAGGCGGTCGCGGAAGCGCACATGGAGGCGCTGGAGCAGCGGATCGAGGCCGGGCGCTCCGTCGAGGGAATCGCGTCGGTGGCCAGCTTCTTCGTGAGCCGGATCGACGCCCTGATCGACAAGCGGCTCCATGCCCTGGCTGACGCGGCGGGGAGCGATGCCGCCCGCTTCCGGACGCTGCTGGGGGAGGCCGCCATCGCCAACGCGAAGCTCGCGTACCGCTCCTTCACTCGACGGCTCGGGACCGATCGGTGGGCCCGCCTGGCCCGCCACGGCGCCCATCCGCAGCGGATGCTGTGGGCGAGCACGAGCACCAAGGACCCGTGCTATTCCGACGTGAAGTACGTGGAGCCGCTGATCGGCGACCTCACGGTGAATACGCTGCCCGAGAAGACGATCGACGCCTTCATGGACCACGGCACGGCGGCAGGCACCCTGGGCGAGGGAGTCGACGAGGCGAGGCGCACGATGGAACGGCTGGCGGCGGTCGGGATCGACCTCGACGCCGTGACCGATCAGCTGCTCGCCGAGGGCGTGGAGAAATTCGCCGTCCCCTTCGACCGGCTTCTGGCGAGCCTGGAAGCGCGGATGGCGGATCAGCCCATCGCGGCCGCTACGCCGTAAACGCCGCCTTCACGCGCTCCCAGAAACTCGGATCCTCACCACGGCGCGGCTCCGGCGGCGCGTCCTCGATCTCCCGGAGCGACTCGAGGCTCTCCCGCTGCCGGTGGGAGAGCCCGCTCGGCGTCCAGGTGTGTACGCGCACGAGCTGGTCTCCCCGGCCCGCGGCACGCAACTTCGGCATCCCCTGTCCGCGCAGCCTCAGCACCTGTCCGGCCTGGATGCCCTCGGGCACGCTGAGCCGGGCCTGCCCGAGGATCGTCGGCACTTCCATCTCGACGCCGAGGGCCGCCTGCGAGAAGGTGATCGGCAGATCGAGGAGAAGATCGTCCCCCCTCCGCTCGAAGCGGTCGTGCGGGTCGACCTCCACGCCCACGATGAGGTCGCCGGGCGGACCGCCGCGCAGGCCCACGTTCCCGCGTCCCCGCAGCTTCAGGTAATCATCCGACGAGATGCCGGCGGGAATCTCGATCTCGATCGACCGCTCGACCCGTACCCGCCCGCTCCGGCGGCAGTCGGCGCACTCGGCCGCGACCCGGGTCCCCTCGCCGCCGCAGTGGGCGCACGGCCGCACCGACACGAACTGTCCCAGCATGGACCTCTGGACCATGCGCAGTTCGCCCGCGCCGCGGCACGTCTCGCAGGTGATGGCCTCGGTACCCGGTTCGGCGCCGGTGGCTTCGCAGCGCTCGCAGTGCTCCAGCACCGAGATGCGCAGGGAACGCTTGGCCCCCTTCGCCGCCTCCTCCAGCGTGATGTTCACGGAGACCTTCAGCGTGGAGCCGCGCCGGAGCTGGTTCGGGGACGCTTGCGTGAACATGTCGCCGAACCCGCCGCCGAAGCCCTCGCTGCCGAAGCTCCCGCCGCCGAACTCGCGCATGAACACGTCGAAGGCGTCCGAGAAGCTGCCGAAGCCCGAGAACGGCGCCTCGCCTCCGCCGCCGCGCCGCACACCCGCCTCTCCGTAGCGGTCGTAGAGATCCCGTTTGCCGGGATCTCTCAGCACCTCCCACGCCTCGGTCACCTCCTTGAATCGCTCCTCCGCATCGGGGGCGTCGTTGCGGTCCGGGTGATACTTCATGGCGAGGCGGCGGTATGCCTTCTTCAGCTCGGCCGCGTCCGCGTCGCGCGACACGCCGAGCAATTCGTAGTAGTCCCGGCTCATGTGCGGGTCTCGTCTCCGCGGGTAGGGGAGTTCGTCATGGGGTGAGACGTGTGAGGAGGGAGGACGTCCAGTCTACGATCGAGACGACCTTCTCATACGGCATTCGGGTCGGGCCGATCACTCCGACCGTCCCCTGCAGGCTCCCGACGGAATAGTTGGCCGTGACGATCGTCAGATCCTCGAGTTCGGGCTGTCCGTGCTCGGTGCCGATCGTCACGTGCGGGCCGTCCGAGCCGCCGCGGTCCCCGAGCACGGTCGCGAGCAATTCCCGACGCTCGGTCAGCAGGATGAGCTGGCGAAGCCGCTCGCTCGTCGTGAACTCCGGCTGCTCGGCGAGGGCCGCCGTGCTCCCGAGGTGCACGTCGCGCTCCCGCCGGGCCCAGTCGAAGATATCGGGGCCGCTGTGCACGAAGATGTTCATGAGTTGGTCCGCGCCCTCGCTATCGAAGCGCAGGTCCCCCAGCCGCTCGCGCAGCGTCGCCTGGATCTCGGATATCGTGCTCCCCGCCAGCCGTTCGTTCAGCGCCTGCGACACGGCATGGAGCGTCTCGCGCGGGACGCGCGTCGTCACATCCACGTAGACCGTGCGGACGACACCGGACTCGATCGTGAACACGAGCAGCACCTTCTCGCTCGAGACGGACACGAGTTCGAGCCGCTCGAGCGTGGCCTTCGCGAGCGTGGGGCCGACGGCGAGCCCGAGTTCGCCGGTGAGGAGGCTCAGCACGCGCGCCGCCTTGCTCACCAGGTCCTCGACGCCGCCGACCTCGACATCGCGGAACTCGCGTTCGATCTTCGCCCGGTCGCGTCTGCGGATCCTCCCCCACTGCATGAGGGCGTTCACGTAGTATCGGTACGCGAGGTCCGTGGGCAGGCGACCGGCCGAGGTGTAGGGATGGGTCAGCAGCCCCTTGCCTTCCAGGTCGGCCATCGTGTTGCGGATCGTCGCCGCAGAAACACCGAGCCCGTAGTCCTTTCCGATCCTCCGCGAGCCGGCCGGAGCGGCGGTGCGGACGAACGAGTCGATCACCGCCGAGAGGACGGCCTGTTCGCGTTCTGTCAGTGTCGGGAGGGTCATCGTCCCTCGGCGCCCGCGAGTTCGGCGACGATCGCATCCAGGCGGAGCCAGCCCTCGATCGTCGCCACCCAGCGTCCGTTCCGTTCCTCCAGCCAGCCCGCTTCGGTCCATCGTTCGAGGCGGGGCCCGCCCGGCCCGATTCCGCGTTGAGTACGGAGATCCAGCCAGATCCGTTCCAGCTCCTCCTCCGCCGCCCCCACGCGTTCCCACCCGTCGAGCGGGCCGCGACCGGCGTCGAGGGCGCGTTCATACCGATCCCAGTGAAAGACGTTCCAGCTGCGGACAGGTGGGAGGAACCCGTGCGCCGACGGGCCGACGGCAAGATACGATGTTCGGTTCCAGTACGCCCAGTTATGCCGACACTGGGCTCCCGGCCGGGCGAAGTTCGACACCTCGTAGTGGTCGTACCCCGCCGCCCGCAGGCCGCCGGACAGGAGGCGGTACTCGGCCGCGTAACGGTTCTCGTCCGGCGCACGGACGCGGCCCAGCCGGATCCACTCGGCGAGCGGCGTGCGAGGCTCGACCGTGAGACCGTAGAGACTCACGTGCGAAACGCCGAGCGAGACCGCCGTCTCCACCTCCGCCGCGAGATCCCGCGTCACCTCCGGAGGAAGACCGAACAGCAGATCCAGGCTCACGCCGTCGAAGCCCGCAGCCTTCACCTCGCGGACGGCTTCCATCGCGCGCCGGCGGTCGTGCAGCCGCCCCAGCCACGCGAGGACCGCATCGTCGAACGCCTGAACGCCGAGGCTCAGCCGGCTCACCCCCGCCACCCGCCACCGCATCCCGAGATCCACATCGAACGAGGCGGGGTTCGCCTCGACCGTCCACTCGGTGTGGCGCGGATCGACCCGGAACCAGGCGGCGATTCGTTCCGCGAGTTCCTCCATCCCCGCGGCGCCCAGCAGCGACGGAGTCCCTCCTCCAACGAAGATCGTGTCGAGTACGGTGCCGGCCTCCCAGCCGCCGCGCTCGAACCACCAGGTCAGTTCGCGCTCGATGGCGGACAGCCAGCGCCCGACGGGGGGCGCGGCCGCCCGCTTCACCGAGAAGTCGCAGTAGTGGCAGCGGTGGGCGCAGAAGGGAAAATGCACGTAGAGTGAGCGGGGCGGGCCGGGGGCGCGCGACGCGGCGCGGGGCTGCGCGGCGCCGGACGGCACGGCCCAGGGGAAGCCGGGCCCGGCCGCCGCCCGGTCCGCGGCGACCGGGTCGCCGGGCATCAGCGCCGCGCCGGACGCCGCACGGCCGAGAAGTTCCCGCCCGGCCTGCGCTCGACCCAGCCTTCGAGTTCGAGACGGCCGAGTCCACGCAGGACGCGCGCGACCGGCAGCTCGAGGCCGACGGCCAGTTCGTCCGGCGACCGCGGTCCCCGGGTCAGGGCCCGGAGCAGTTCCATGTCGGGCGACGCCGCCGCCTCGCCCTCCGGCTGCGTGGACCCGCCGTCGTCGCCGGAGCCCGGCCCCCCGTCCGCCGCGACGTGGAGCCACCCGAGCGCGTCGAACACGTCCTGGACGCCCGCCACCAACCCCGCGCCCTGCCGCAGCAGCCGCAGACACCCGGCCGCGCCCGGATCGTCGATCCGCCCCGGCACGGCCAGCACCTCGCGGCCCAGGTCGAGCGCATGGTCCGCGGTGTTGAGAGCGCCGCTCTTCCCGCCGGCCTCGACCACGATGACCCCGCGCGCCAGGGCGGCGATCACCCGGTTGCGGCGGGGGAAGGCCGCCCGCGTGGGCGGCGCGCCCGGTTCGAACTCGCTCAGCAGCAGGCCCCGCGCCCGCATCCGCCCGTACAGGTCGCGGTTCTCGGCGGGATACTCGTGGTCGTGACCCGTGCCGAGGACGCCGGTGGAATGGCCGCCCGCGTCCAGCGCCCCCGCGTGGGCCGCCGCATCGATGCCCCGCGCCATCCCGCTGACCACCGTCCAGCCCCAGCGCCCGAGTTCGCGGCCCAGCGTGTAGGCCGTCCGGAGGCCGTAGGAGGAGGCCGCCCGCGTCCCGACCACGGCGACCGCCCGGTCGGGGTCGGACGGGAGGCTCCCGCGCGAGAAGAGGACGGGCGGGGGGTCGGGCAGATCGCGCAGCCCAGCCGGGTACGCCGCGCCGCCGTAGCCGACGACGCCGAGTCCCTTCGCCCGCGCCGCCCGGAGGAGCCCCCGGGCACGCTCGACGGCGGCCGGCCCCAGCGCCCGCGTCGCCTTCCCGGTCGGGATGGGACGACCGCACACCCGCCGCAACTCGTCCGGCGCCGCGGCCCGCACGGCCCGAAGCGCCGCCGCCGCGCCGCCGTAGCGGTCCACCAGCCGCCGGACGGTACGAAACCCGAGACCCGGAACGCGCGAGAGCACGATGAGGGCCAGCAGCTCGCGCTCTACGGGCGCCATGTCGCGGCCCCTTCCAGCGGGTCCGGTTCCTCGGCCTCCCGCAACGCTTTCTTCTCGATCTGGACGCGCGCCCACAGGCTCTCGAGGACCTTCGCGATCCCCGCCCCCGTCACCGACGAGATCTCGAACTGGCCCCAGCTCTCCGGGGCGTCGACCGCTACGTCCGCGTCGGGCGGACGGAGATCGGACTTCGTCAGCAGGACGCAGTGCGAGATGCCGGCCAGCGCGGCGTCGTGCCCCCGGAGTTCCTCACGAAGCAGGTCGTACGTCGCCTGCGGATCCGCGTCGTCGACGGACACGAGGAGCGCGAGCGTGCGCGTGCGCTCGATGTGGCGGAGGAACTGCGTCCCCAGCCCGCGGCCCTCGTGCGCCCCTTCGATGATCCCGGGAATGTCCGCCATCACGAAGGAGCGGCTGTCGCTCAACCCCACAACCCCGAGATTGGGCGTGAGCGTCGTGAACGGGTAGTCCGCGACCCTGGGCCGCGCCGCCGTCACCCGGGCCAGGAGCGTCGACTTCCCGGCGTTCGGTTCGCCGACGAGACCCACATCGGCGATGAGCTTTAGTTCCAGCTCGATGTGCCGCTCTTCGCCCCATTCCCCGGGTTCCCACTCGCGCGGGGCCTGGTGGGTCGGCGAAGCGAAGCTCGCGTTGCCCCGCCCGCCCCGTCCCCCCCTGGCGACGACGAGTTCATCGCCCTCGTCCAGCAGCTCGCCGATCCGCCCCCCGGTCTCGACATCTCGCACCAGCGTGCCGAGCGGCACAGGCAGGCGCAGGTCCTCCCCCGACGCGCCAACCCGGTTGCCGCCCTCGCCGTGGGAGGCGCGGCGCGCTCTGTAGTGCTCCCGGTAGGAGTAGTCGAGCAGCGTGTCGAGCCGCCCGTCCGCGACGAGGACGACATCACCTCCGTCGCCGCCTCTGGCGCCGGACGGACCTCCGCGCGGTACGCCCCTCTCACGCCGGAAGGCGACGGCGCCGGCGCCCCCCGCGCCCCCGGTCACATGGATTCGCGCTACGTCGACGAACACGATCTCTTCTCCACTCGACTTCCCGCTTCCGCCCACATCTCCCACAGGCGGTCCGGTTCCGCTCCCCGCCCCCCGGCCCCCCGCGCCGTCTCGATGCCGATGCCGAGAGCCGCCTCTACGTGCTCCGCGGCGGCGCCCACGTTCAGGGCTCCGCGCAGGTGAGCCCGGAGCTGCGCCTCGTGCCCCGCCGCGGCCAGCAGCGCCACGATACATAGTTCCCGAGTCTCCACCGAGAGCCCCGGACGGGAGAGCGTCCTGCCGTATCCATCCTCCACGATCCAGCGATCCAGGGCCGGGTGCAGCCGCCCCACGTTCCTCCGCAGGCGTTCGTAGGACCGCCCGTACACGGCGCGGCACAGCGCCTCGCCCGCGGCGGCCGAATCGTTCGCCCCGTCCCCGCCCGGCGGGGCCGCCGCGTCACCGCGGCTCGATCCGGCCCCCTCCGCCGTCATTTCGCGCCAGACGCCGAACGCGTTGAGCACGATGGGGAAGCCGACGAAGAGATGCGCCTGCAGCAGCACCTCCTCGACCTCGGCGCGACTCGCGTGCCGCGCCGCGACACGGAGCGCCTCTCGCCAGGCCCCGGCGTCCGCCGCGGCCAGCGCGGCCGAGAGCCCCACGAGCCCCCGCACGCCGGGATCGAGGCGATCGCTATTCCCCATCGTCTTCCACCACCAGCGCCGCCACCTCCTCGCCGCGCGTATTCGAAATCGAAGGCCGTGCGAACGCGCGAAGGCGTTCCGCCTCCCCGGGCTCCAGAAGCACCAGCGTCGAGAGCGCGTGCACGACCGCGGGGCCCAGCGGCCGCGTGGCGCCATCGAGCACCTTGAAGGCCGCGCCCCAACCCGACGCCGGACTCGCGAGGCAGAAGACACCCTCGGCCCCCTCCTTCGCCAGCACGCGGCCCGATGTCGCCTGCATGACGTTCGCCGACAACGCCGTCGGACCCGAGACCAAGGTCGGGTGCGTCGTCATCGCCCTGACAACGGCGCGGACCGGAGACTCGCGCGAGGTCGCGAACGCCGCGTAGGCCCTGGCCATTTCGCTCAGCGACAGGGCCGGCGTCGGAAGCCCGCACCCGTCGATGCTCCACGGCAGACGCTCGCAGTCCGCGCCCAGCCAGGCCGAGAGTTCACGACGGATGGCGTGCTGCAGCGGCTGATCCGGCTCGTGATAGCTCTCGACCGGCCAGCCGTTTGCGACGGCAAGCGCCAGCAGCGCCACATGCTGCCCGGAACAGTTGTTGTGGATCCGGTCCGGGAGCCGCCCCGCCCTGTCCAGGCGGCTCGCCGCGTCGGGGTCGAAGGGTCGGTGCGGCCCGCACACCAGCGCCGCCTCGTCCAGCCCCAACGCCCCGAGGACGGACCTCGCGATCTCCACGTGGCGTCGCATGCCGTGGTGTGATGCGCAGGCCAGCGCGAGCGCCTCCGTACC
The DNA here is from genome assembly GCF_965216145.1 of Candidatus Palauibacter sp. Taxonomy (GTDB): domain Bacteria; phylum Gemmatimonadota; class Gemmatimonadetes; order Palauibacterales; family Palauibacteraceae; genus Palauibacter. Next base: position 3,156,560 of record NZ_OZ244149.1, on the reverse strand, counting down.
CAGCCCCAGGCGCTCGAGCACGCCCGACCGCGCGACCGGCAACGCCTGGAACGGCTTCATCGAAGAGCGCCAGAAGGCCGTGAGCCTCGAGTCCCCGAACGACCGGCTGCCCCCCGAGGCTATCTCGTGGACGACGCCGGCCACGAGATGCGTCGATTCGGGAGTCCCCGCGCGGTCCAGATCGACGCGAATCAGGTTCACCGGTCACCCTCCTGATCGGGTGCGGCGCCGCGGGCCAGCCCCAGTCGCGCCCACGCCCGGGCGGTCGCCGAGCCTTCGAGGAGGTCACCTTCCATGCGGACGAGATCCTCCGGCCGATCCACATCATACCAATCCGGCAACTCGGCGTGCCGGAGCCCGAGCGTCACCGCCCTCGCGCGGGCCCAGTCACAGAGGGCGGCTTCCGACCAGGGGGCGTCGGTGAACAGTCCCTCCGCCGCCGGCCATGCGGTCCGACAAAGGCCGATCGCATAGTACCCTCCGTCGAGGGTGGGCCCGAGCGCGAGACGCCGTCCCCCCAGAGCCCGGAAAGCACGCGCGACGAACTCCGCCGGCAGGGTCGGATGATCACTCCCGATGGCGACGGCGCGCCCCACACCCTCGCTGAAGGCGCGGGCGAACGCCATCGCGAGGCGGTCACCCAGCGCACCCTCGGGCTGGAGACGGACCCGGGCCGCCGGGTAACGCGCCCCCAGACGTTCGACCGCGCCCGGCCGGTCGGGCACCCACAACTCCGTGGCCACCCCTGGCGGCCCGAGTCTCATCGCATCGTCGAGGAACGCTTCGTACAACGCGGCAGCGACCGCCGGCGAGAGGCGGGGACTCAGCCGCGTCTTGACGTGGCCGGGTTCCGGGAAGCGACCGAAGACGAGGAGCCGAGGGGCTGTCGCGTCGATACGGCCGCTACGTCGAGTCGCGCTCGCTGCCGGGCCGCGTGCTGACCTCGATCACGCCGCCTTCGGCACCCGGCCTCCGGTATCGGGGTGGGACCATGCTCTGGCGGTACAGGCGAATCATGACGATGTCGTCCGCCCGTATCCGGCGCAGCGTAGTGATCTCGTCGTTCAGGTTGAAGTCCCCATCCACTACGAGTAGCGGCACATAGAACTCCTGCGTGGCCCGACCGAACACCCCGACGCCATCGTTCCCGCCGCGGAAGCCGATCTGGTCCTCGAAGATGATCAGCTCCCGGTGGTGGGTGAGCGCCTCGTACGCCGTGCCGTAACCCGCCTCCCGGATCTCGCCTCCGGTGATGACGAGCCGCGTGTACGTCCCCGGCCTGCCGCTGCTGGCGCACGCCGCCATGGCCATCACGGCCATCGTCATCGCGATACTGGCTGACCTTCGCGTGCGCTCGCTCATCGTCCGTCTCCTGACCTTCCGGCGGATTGTCGTCCGCCCGTGATGTACCGCCACTCGAGCCGATCAGCCCTCCGGGCGAGCCGGGCTAGCGCCCCCCGCCCGAGGCACCACCCGAAGCGCCCTCGGCTGCCCGCTCCTCCGCGGCGCGGGCCGCGACCGCGAGCAGGGCTTCCGGCGAATCCGCCTCTCGCAGGAGTTGCACGGCCATCCGTACCTGAGCGTCGCGCTGCGCCCGACTTTTGAGCTGGGGGACCTCGCCGAATTCGGCCCCCGCGAGTTCGTCCGCGATGAGCCAGTCAACGTACGTCTGCGAGCGGTCGAAGAGTTCCCGCTCCACCTCGGCCCCCGCCGCCATGAGCGCGGACCAGACCTCCTCGCGCATCGCCTGCGTGACGGAGAAGCCCTCGCCGAAGTCGTGCTCCCGCGCGTATTCCACCGCCCAGCGGAACACGGTGTTCCTCGGAATCGCGCCCGAGCCTGTAGCGAGGCGGCGCAACTCCTGCTCGTCCGTCGAGAGCGTGTCACGGTAGACGACGAGATCCGGCGTGATTCCCCCGCCGCCGTACACCGTCCTCCCGCTCTCCGTGAGGAACTCCTCCCGCTCTTCAGGTTCGGAGGGCGCGGCCACCGGCTCCCCGGAAATCGCCACGGCGCTCGCCGCCAGCTCACGCAGGGCGCTCTCGCGGTTGAAGTCCCTCGAGATCGAGCGCCCCGCCGGCGTGTACCAGCGCGCCGTCGTGACCTTCATGCTGTTGTTCCCCGAGAGGTGATACAGGGTCTGGACCGAGCCCTTGCCGAAGGTCGTTGTCCCCACGAGCACGGCACGGTCATGGTCCTGCAGGGCGCCCGCCACAATCTCGGAGGCGCTCGCGCTGAGGCCATCGACGACGACCACGAGCGGGACATCGGTATACCGGTCGCCCGAGGACGCCTGGAAGACGTGGTTCTGGTCCGGCAGGCGGGAGCGCGTCTCCGCAATCTCCTGGCCCTGATCGAGGAAGAGGTCCGTGATCTCGATCCCCGCCGGCAGCAACCCGCCCGGGTTCCGCCGCAGATCGAGGATCAGCCCGCGCGCTCCGTTGCCCACGAGGCGGTCGAGCGTCTCGACGAGTTCCTCCTTCGCCTGGCGGCTGAACCCCCGCAGCACCACGTACCCGATCCCGTCGTCCAGGATGAAGCCCTGCGCCTGCCGCACCTGGATGACGTCGCGCACCATGCGGATCGCGAGCGGCCGGCGGACGCCCACCCGCGCGATGGTGATGTTGACCGGCTCCCCTCTCTCGCCGCGGAGCGTGTTGACCGCCTTGTCCACGGACCACTCTTCGGCCGATTCGCCCTCGACCTCGATGATGCGGTCGCCGACCTCGAGTCCCTCCCGGACCGCCGGCGAGTTCGGAAGCACCTGGACGACCGTGATCCAGCCGTCCTTGACCTCGATCCGCACCCCCAGCCCGCCGTAGTTCCCGGTCGTGGTGAGGCGAAGCTGCTCCGAGTCCTCGGGTTCCAGGTAAATCGTATACGGGTCGCCGAGGTTATCAAGCATCCCGTCGATGGCCATCCGGTACAGCTCGTCGGGCGATATCTCGTCGACGAAGTGGTTGGCGACCAGACGGTGGACTTCCTCGAGGAGCCTCCGGCTCTCGGCCGCGCCCGTCGCCCCCCCCTGATTGATGAGCCAGCCGCCGGTCGTGAGGGCGATGACGCCCACCAACACTCCCGTCGTCCAGGATCGCTGCGCTCTCATGCGTCCTCCATTCTGGCAGCCCACACCGAGGGGCCGGCTGGGTTCGAGCGGCTTGGCGCCGCCACGATCAATGTTTCACCCCGCTGCGCACAGGTAAAGCTCGCCTTCATCCGAAGCGGCTCGGGAACCGGCGCGCGACGAGCGAGCCGACCCTCCGTTCCACCTCGTCCGGCGTGCCCACCCCGTCTACGGTCTCAATCCGTTCATCGCGCGCGGCGAGTTCCAGATACCCCGCGCGCACACGCTCCATGAACGCTCGCGCCTCCCGTTCGATCCGGTCGCGCGGCCCCCCGTCCGCCTCCCCGCGCTCGATCCCCACCTCCACCGGTACGTCGAGCACGACATAAAGGTCCGGAAGAAGCCCTCCGGTCGCGGCGGAGGTCACGCGCCGGATCGTCTCCGCGGGCACCCCCCGCGCGCACCCCTGGTATACGCGCGTGGAGAGTTCGAAGCGGTCGCAGAGCACGACATCTCCCCGCTCCAGCGCGGGACGGATGATCTCCTCCACATGCATGCGGCGTGAAGCCGAGAAGAGGAGCAGTTCGGCGACCCCGTCCAGGCGCAGTTCCGGTCGCTCGAGGATCACCTCGCGGATCGCCTCGGCCGCCGCCGTCCCGCCGGGCTCGCGCGTCGTGACGTACGGGACGCCACACTCCGACAACCGGCGGGAGAGTCGCTCGATCTGCAGTGACTTCCCCGCGCCTTCCGGTCCCTCGAAGGCGATGAAGCACCCCCGGTCGGTCCCGCCGCCGGCCCGCGCTCCGGCAGCCATCTCAGTCGTAGTATTCGACGCCGAGGTGGGTGATCTGCCCTTCCCCCATCAGCCAGCGCAGCGTGTTCTTGAGCTTCCAGTGCTGGATGAAGATGTCGTGCTCCGGGTAGAGGCCGGGGGCCGTCTGCGGCGCCTTGAAGTAGAACGAGAGCCACTCCTGGATCCCCGACAGTCCGGCGCGCGCGGCGAGATCGAGGAAGAGCGCGAGGTCGAGGACGATCGGGGCCGCGAGGATCGAGTCCCGGCACAGGAAGTCGATCTTGATCTGCATCTCGTACCCCATCCACCCGAAGATGTCGAGGTTGTCCCACCCCTCCTTGTTGTCTCCCCGCGGCGGGTAGTAGTTGATCCTCACCTTGTGATACATGTCGCCGTACAGGTCCGGATACATCTCCGGCTGCAGGATGTACTCGAGCGCGCCGAGTTTCGACTCCTCCTTCGTCTTGAAGCTCTCGGGATCGTCGAGCACCTCGCCGTCCCGGTTCCCGAGGATGTTGGTCGAGAACCAGCCGTTGAGCCCCAGCATGCGCACCTTGAGACCCGGCGCGAGGATCGTCTTCATCAGGGTCTGGCCCGTCTTGAAGTCCTTCCCCCCGATCGAGACCCCCTTCTCCGACGCGAGGTCGATGAGGGCCGGGATGTCGCAGGTCAGGTTCGGCGCCCCGTTGGCGAACGGGACGCCCTCCATGAGCGCGGCCCAGGCGTAGAGCATCGACGGCGCGATGGCGGGATCGTTCTCCTCCATCGCCCGCTCGAAGGCCGCGAGGGAGTCGTGGGCCGGGCCCGGCTTCATGAAGACCTCGGTCGACGCCGCCCACACGATCACGAGGCGGTCACACCCCTTCTCCTCCCTGAACCGGCGGATGTCCTCGCGCAGTTGCTCGGCGAGTTCACGCTTGTTCGCCCCCGTCTTCACGTTGGGGCCGTCGAGCTTCTTCACGTAGGCGCGGTCGAAGGCCGCGGGCATGGGCTCGATCCCGCGCATGAAGTCGGCCAGCGGGTCGACGTCCTCCGGCCTGAGGACGCCGCACACCTTGGCCGACTCGTAGGCGTTGTCGGGGATCGGGTCCCAGGCGCCGAACACGAGATCGTCCAGCTCCGCCAGCGGCACGAAGTCCCGGATCAGCGGGGTCCGGTTCTCGGTCCGCTTGCCGAGCCGGATCGTGCTCATCTGCGTGAGGGAGCCGATCGGACGGTTCAGTCCGCGGCGTGTGGCTTCCACTCCGGCGATGAAGGTGGTGGAAACCGCCCCGAGCCCGACGAGAAGGACGCCGAGCGTCCCCTCGGCCGGGGCGATGGTTTCGGGTGATCTATCAGGGTCCACGATTGCGGTTCACTCCGTGTCTTTCAGTCTGTTGTCCTCGGCGGCTCACCATCGGGGCGCGTGTTGCGGTACACCCACCAGATGCGCTGAATGGCGGTCAGGTTGGTCAGGATCGCGAGGACGATGATCACGACTCTGAGGACGAGACCCTGGTGTCCGAACATGGGGGTTTCGCCGAAAATCAGCGCCGCGAAGCCGATCAGGATGACCCGCTCCGGACGCTGCATGAGGCCGACATGGCAGTCGATCCCCAGCGCCTCGGCGCGCGCCCGCGTGTAGCTGATCATCAGGGAGCCGGCCATCGCGAGTACGATCCAGTAGATCATCCCCACGTCGCCCAGCTCGAGGCGATAGTCGTTGTAGAGGGAGAGGAGTCCCAGGTACACGACGATCTCGGACAGCCGGTCCAGCGTCGAGTCGTAGAAGGCCCCGAAGGAGGAGGCGAGCCCGGTTCGGCGCGCCACCGTCCCGTCGAACAGGTCGAACGCACCACCCAGCAGGATGAGGAACCCGGCCGTGCTCACGTGATGCTCGTGGAAGAAGTAGCCGGAACTGCACGTGATGAGGAAGCCGAGCAGGCTGATGATGTTGGGGTGGACGCGGCGTTTCGTGAGCCAGGCCATGACCGGCTCGAACACGGCGCGGAGCCCGCGCTCTACGAGATCGCGGACCGCCTTCATGTCGCGAGGATGATCCGGCTTTCCTCGCCCTTGCGGATCCCCTCGCCGATCGCGTGGTCAACCCGGTCCATGAGCTTCTCGAAGTTCGCCTGGGACGAGATGAAAGCCTGGTAGCGGGCGTTGGTCTGGATCTTCTCCTGCAGGTCCCCGAACTCCCGCTCCTGTTCCTCGCTCGCCGTCTCGCCGCGACTGATCGCCTGCATCAACGCCTGCTGCAGATCCCGCATCCGGTTGAGCATCTCCGTCGCCTCGCGATCGGCGTCGATCTCGCGGCGGGCCGCACGCAGGTAGGCGTATTCCGGAAGCTGCGAGATGATGCGCCCCACCTCCCGCGCCTTCTCCAGCATGCGGTCTCGCTCGTCCATATCGTCCAACTCCGAATGGAATCAGGAAGCGCCGCGGGCCTACGCGACAGGCGCCGACGGGCGGGGAACCGGACCGCGCGCGCCCCCTCTGTCCCCCCGACTGCGGGCGAGGCCGGCGATCCGCCGCCCGAGTATAACCCCGCCCCGCACCCCACGCGACTTGCCGGGCGACGGCCGTGACGGCCGGTCGAATGGAGACGCTCTAACGTGCACGCGGTGCAGTCCGGGGGGTCACGCGCAGCGCGCTCGCGAAGCGGGGGCGGCCGGCGAGATCGGTCGCGATGCCCTCTTCGGAGAGCGACGCCTCGGCCTGCAGAAACCGGAGGACGGCGGGCCCCTGCGACATCCCGATCTCCAGGAAAAGCGCCCCGCCTTCCCGGAGCCGGCCGGGCGCGCCCGCGACAATCGTCCGCATCACGTCGAGTCCGTCCTCTCCCCCATCGAGGGCGACGCGGGGCTCGTGGTCCCGGACCACCGGATCGAGGGTGGCCCACTCGCCCGTCGTCACGTAGGGCGGGTTGGAGACGATGAGGTCGAAGTCTTCGGCGGGGCCGAGCGCCGGCCAGATGTCGGGCGGGCAGGCGCGCAGTTCCAGGCCCTCCGCGCCCGCGCGCCGGGCGTTCGCCCGGGCCAGGTCGAGCGCGGCGGCCGAGATGTCGAGTCCCACGACGCGCGAGGCGATCCCCTCGTCGAGGAGGGCGAGCGCGATGGCGCCGGAGCCGACGCCGATGTCCAGCGCCTCGGCGGGCGCATCCCGGCCTCGACGCCAGGCGGCGACGAGATCGAGGAGTTGCTCGGTCTCCGGGCGCGGGATGAGCGCGCGACCGTCGGACACGAGGCGGACGCGCCGGAAGTCGACGGTGCCCTCGATGTACTGCAGCGGCTGCCCCTCCAGACGGCGCGAAACCGCACGCGCCACTTCCGTCGCGACGGCGGGCTCGACGCGTTCCCCGCCGGAGGCGCCGAGTTCGCTCCGCGACAGGGCGAGGGCCGCGGCCACGAGCCGCTCGGCCTCGACACGCGGCGCCTCCAGGCCGGCCAGTTCCAGTTCGCGCCGCACACCCTGCACGATCTCACGGCGCGTTGGCCCGGCCGGGCGGCGCCCCGCCCCGCCTCGCGGCGCACCCGTCATCCGGACCCTGCCGCCATGCGCTCTTCCACCCCCGCCATCCGGAGCGCTTCGACCACCTCGCCGAGGTCGCCGCCGAGCACCGCCTCGAGCCGGTGCGTCGTGAAGTGAATGCGGTGATCCGTGATCCGGTTCTGCGGGAAGTTGTACGTCCGGATCTTCATCGAACGGTCGCCCGTGCCCACTTGCGTCCGCCGCTCGCGCGCCCGTTCCGCCTCCTGCGCGGCGACCATCAGGTCGAGAAGCCGGCTGCGCAGCACCCGCAGCGCCTTCGACTTGTTCTTGTGCTGCGACTTCTCGTCCTGGCACGAGACCACGAGCCCGGTGGGCCGGTGCGTGATCCGCACCGCGGAGTCCGTCGTATTGACCGACTGGCCACCGGGGCCGGACGACCGGAATACATCGATCTTGAGATCCGCCGGATCGATCTCGACGTCGACCTCCTCCGCCTCGGGCAGCACCGCGACGGTCGCCGCCGACGTGTGGATCCGGCCCTGGCTCTCGGTCTCCGGCACCCGCTGTACGCGGTGCACGCCGGACTCGTAGCGCAACCGCCCGTACGCCTCGATCCCTCGAACGACGAAGACGACCTCCTTCACGCCGCCGAGCGCGCCCTCGCTCGTGTTGATGAGTTCGGTGTTCCATCCGGATTCGGCCGCGAAGCGGGTATACATCCGGTACAGGTCCGCCGCGAAGAGCGCGGCCTCGTCGCCGCCGGTCCCGGCGCGGATCTCGACCACGGCGGGCCGATCGTCCAGTGGGTCCCTCGGGACGAGGAGTCGGCGAAGCTCGCTCTCGGCCGCTTCCCGTTCGGCCTCGAGTTCGGCCGCCTCTTCCGATGCCATATCGGCGAGTTCCCCGTCCGCCTCGGCGGCGACCTCGCGCGCCTGGCTCAGGTCGTCGAGCCGCTTGAAGTGACGCTGTGCGGCCCGAACCAGCGGCTCGATCGCCGAATGCTCGCGCGCCAGTTTCTTCAGGAGCCCGAAGTCGGACAGCACTTCGGGCTGCGCCATCCGCTGCGCGAGTTCGTCGTAACGTTCAACGACCTCACGAAGGCGAGCCACGAGTCGGTCACCGTCCGACATCAGGTCCCCACACGAAAATGGGGCCCCGAGGGACCCCGTCGCGTTCGAAGGCGTCGGCGCGGCTGCGCGCGGTCAGGCATCTGCCGCGGCCGCCTCGGCCTTGCTCTCCGCGCTCTCCGCGCCACTGCTCGCGCGATCGCCGTACTTGGCCAGGAATCGCTCGACCCGTCCCGCCGTGTCGACGAGCTTCTGCCGGCCCGTGAAGAACGGGTGGCAATGCGAGCAGATCTCGACGTGGATTTCACCGACCGTCGAACCGGTTTCCGTCTCCCGGCCGCACGCACAGGTGATCTTCGCCGGCGCGTATTCCGGATGTATGCCTGCCTTCATCGTTCGTCCCTGCGCTGGTGGTCCGCCTCCGATCGGACGGAGGCATTTCCGAGTGAGCCGTATAATCTAGCCGTGCCCACGCAACCGCTGCAAACGCGTTCATGCGGGGGGCGGAGGCCGGGCCCGTACCGCCTCCGTTTACCTGTCGGCGGGCGAGAGCACCACGCGGTCGGCAACCACCGCTTCCACCCGGTCTCGCGAGTAGTAGAGCGGGAAGAAGCGGTCCGTCGCCCAGCCCTCGAACAGGTTCCGGTACATGGGATGATCGGGATCCCCCGACTGTCCCGGGTTGTTCGTGAACACCGCAGTGTCCCAGTCGCCGGCTTCCGTGATCATCCTGAACGAGGGGCCGGAGGTCTGGTTGTCCCCGCCCCCCGCCTGGTTCACGGTCGAACCGTTGCCGCCTCGCGGGAGGGGGCCTACCTCGAGGCGCTCGCGCATCTCGGCGTTCACGACGCCCGAGAGCGGATGCCGCAGGCGCACGTGCTTGAAGCGCGCGTCTCCGTAGCGCCAGGGGTACGACCCGAAGCGTTCCTCGAGCCCGTCGAGCGCGTCCGCGAAGGTGCGGGCGATGAACGCGTCGCGACCCGCCACCGGATCCCCGTCCCCGAGGGGGGCGAACCAGGTCGGCGGCGACCCCAGCCAGTCGATGATCTTCTTGAGCGACAGGCCACCGAGCTGGCCCCGCACTTCGGCGGGCACGACGAGCGGCCCCATCTGGTTCCGGAGCTCCCGCTCCCACGACACGTAGATCGCCGCCTCGCGTGAGTCGGGGGCGAGTTCGAAGTCCCAGTCGAGGAGGTCGCGCCGCGCCGCCTCGGCCCTCTCGCGATCGCCCGCCGACCCGCCCGTCAGCTCCACCGCCCGCAGCATGGGGACGAGGGACCGGGCGGGAAGCGACAGGTAGTCCGTCGCGAGCTGCATCATCTCCGACATCGTGAAGCGGCGGCCCGTGGCGAGGACCTCGTCGATCCGCGCGCTCCGGAAAGGATCGCTCCAGCTCCAGCCCACCGCGTCCCGGTGCTCGTAGCCGGGCGGGACGAGGTTCTGGTTCGCCGTCGACCAGAACCCCTTGTCGGGGTTGAACACGTGCGGCTTGTGGCGGATCTCGAGGTAGCCGTCCCACTCGTAGCGGCCGTCTCCGGGCACCGGAACGAGCCCCGACCAGTTACGCCGGATGGGGGCGATCCCCACCGCCTGCCAGCCGATGTTCCCGTCCGCGTCGGCCCACACCATGTTCTCGCCGGGGATGTTCGAGTAGTTGCAGGCGTCCACGAACTCCTCCCACGTCTTCGCCTGATCCATGCGCAGGCTGGCGAGGTAGGGCGCCCCGCCGATCTCCATCCACCCCGCGCGCACCGCGTACGCGACGTGGTTGTCCCTGTCCTCGTACACCACCGGCCCGTGCCGCGTGTACTTGTGTCGGACGCGCACCGCGGTCTGCCCCCCGACCGGAATCTCATCCTCGATCACCCGCATCGCTTCCCAGGCACCCTCGTACCGGTACCGGTTCGGGTTATCCGGGTGGGTCTCGTAGACGTACAGATCCTCCGCGTCCGTCTGGAAGACGGTCAGGCCCCAGGCGCCGTGCCCGTTGTGCCCGATCGAGATGCCCGGCAGCACCGGCTCGCCGCCGCCGATCACGTTCCAGCCGGGGCCGACGAGGTGCGTGACGTAGCGGAGGGAGGGCGCCGCCTGGACCCGGTGCGGGTCGTTCGCCATGATCGCGTGGCCGCTCAGCGTGCGGCTCCCCGCCACGACCCAGTTGTTGCTCCCCGTCCCGGGCCACTCCGCCTCGAGCCGCTCACCCTCCGGGCCCCACGGGTCCACGGCCTCCCCCACGAGGGCCAACTCCGTGCCCCCGTCCGAGGCGGTGGTGCGGAACCGAGGGGCGATGTCCTCGGGACGGAAGCGGACCGGACCGCGAAAGGCGCGGTAGACGTCGAGGATCTCGCTCCGCAGCAACGATCCGTCGATCGCGGGATCAAGGTCGAGGTCCGGCTCTCCCGGATGGAAGTACGAGACCTCCTTCACCTTCTCGGCCCCGACCTCGGCGACGGCGATCCCGAGGCTCAGCTCCTGCCCGATGTTCATGAGCAGGCCCTGGTGGCGCGAGATGACGATCTCCGGCGTCCACGGTTGGGGCCGGATGTCCAGCATCTCGAACTCGATGGGGAGGAGGTCGGAGTCGCGTTCCGTCTCGGCGATCCAGGCGTTGATGCCGTCCACGAAGGCCCGGATGATCTCGGCGCCGCGCGGGTGATAGTGGTTCAGCTCCGCCTCCAGATCCCCCCGGTACTGGAACAGGCGGGCCCCGCGGTCCCGCTCGAGTTCGCGCGGGCCGAGGATCTCGGAGACGGTGCCGGTGGCCTGGCGGCGCCACATCTCGAACTGGAAGAGGCGGTCCCGCGCGGCGTTGTAACCCTGCGCGAAGAAGAGATCGTGCTCCGTCTCGGCGTAGATGTGGGAGATGCCCCACAGGTCCTTGAGGATTTCGACCTGCGCCTCGAGTCCGGGCACTCGCAACGTCTCGGTCCGGGCCGGCGCCGGCGCGCGGTCGCCTCCGACGGCGTCCCGCGGAAGGTCGACGGTCGGGGCGCCGGCCGGCCCCGCCCCGGAATCCCGCCAGACCGGCAGCATGATGAAGAGGGCGAACAGCGCGATGGCTCGAATCCGCATCGGATTATCCTTGCTAAACGTTGCTTCGGTGTGGAGTTGTGTCCCTCAGCCGGTGGCGCTCTTCCGCTTCGACCCGGCGCTCGCCTCTTCGCTCGCCTCTCCGCTCGCCTCGGGTCCGTCTTCCTCTGAACCGGACTTTCCGGACTTCGAGACGCTCGCCCGAAGCGCCGCCATGAGGTCGATGACCTGGGCGGTGGTCTCCTCCTCGACCGGTGCCGTAATCTCGGTCCCGTCGGCGACCTTACGCTCGACCGCTTCGAGCATCCGCTGTCCCACTTCGTCCTCGTACTTCGACGGATCGAACGTGTCGGAGGCGATCTGCTCGATCAACTGAACGGCGAGCGACAGTTCCGCGTCGATGACCTCGGCCTCGCCCGCCGGCACGGCGGCGATGTCCCGTACCTCATTCGCGTAGTGCAGCTGCTCGAGCACGAGGTGGTCGCCGGCCGGGCGCACGAGCACCAGATACTGCTTTCCGCGCGCCGCGTACTTCGCGAGAGCGGCCCAGCCTGTCTTCCTCATCGCGGCGCCGAGAAGCCGGTAGGCCTTGTCGCCGCCCTTCCCGGGCCCGAGGTAGTACGTCTTCCCGATATACGCCCGTTCGACCTGCTCCACCGGCACGAACTCGACGATCTCGATCGCCTGGGTCGCCTCGGCCTCCAGCGCCTTCAGTTCTTCCTTCGTGAAGGTGACGTACTGGTCCTTCGCGAACTGGTATCCCTTCACGAGATCGGGGCGCGGAACGGGCTCTCCCGTCTTCGCGTCCACGTACTGCTGTTTCACCCGGGTACCGTCGGGCGAAAGGAAATTGAAGCGGACCTTCTGGGAGTTCCGGGCGGACGAAAAGAGCTGGCACGGGATCGAAACGAGCCCGAACGAGATCGTCGCCGACGCGATGGATCGAGGAGCCATGCCTGTCGTCTCTCCATTTCACGCCGAACCCGTGGCGTGTCTCCGAAACCGGGCGCATGCCGCACCCGGGGGCGGAATAATAGGTTCCGGGCCGGATCGTAACTACCGCGCCCGCGGGTCGCCCGTCCGCAGCGGACTATGCGCGGGGAGACGGGTCGAGGAACCCCTTCGAGAGTCAGCGCCGCGAGCATGCCCCGAGGAAGGCTGGAGAAGTACCGGAAAAAGCGCGCTTCCGAGCGCACGCCGGAGCCCTTCGGCGGTGCGCCCGGGACCGGCGTCGGGGTGTTCGTCGTCCAGCTGCACGCCGCGACCCGCCGGCACTACGACCTGCGCCTGGAGATCGGGGGCGTCCTCGTCTCGTGGGCCGTGCCGAAGGGCATCTCCGCCGATCCGGTCGACAAGAAACTCGCCGTCCACGTCGAGGACCACCCCGTCGAGTACATCGAGTTCGAGGGGGTGATTCCGGCCGGCGAATACGGGGGCGGCGAGATGATCGTGTGGGACATCGGCCGCTGGATCCCGCTCGAGGATCCGGAGGAGGGGCTGGAATCGGGCAAGCTCCTGTTCGAGCTGCGGGGCCACAAGCTCAAGGGCGTGTGGACGCTCGTGCGGCTGGAGAAGGGGGAGACGGGCAAGGAATGGCTGCTCATCCGAGAGCGGCGCGGCGGGCACCCGATTCTGGAGGACGGGTCCCTTCCGGAGGGTTCGATCCTGTCGGGCCTCACCATCGAGCAGATGGCCGAGCGCGAGCAGGGCTGGTATCCGGGGGAGGAGCTGGCCGCGGCCCTCGCGCGGGCCCGCGCCCCGGAGCGGCGGGTCGACCCGGCCGATGTCGAGTTCATGCTCGCCCGGCCCCGCGAGGACGCATTCGACGATCCCGCCTGGCACTTCGAACTGAAGCTCGACGGCTACCGCATGCTGGCCTCCGCCGTCGAGGGCGAGGCGAGCCTCCTCACCCGGAACGGCCATGAAGCCCTCCCCACCTTCCCCGAGATCGCGCGGGCGCTGCGCAAGCTCCCCTTTCGCCGCGTGGTGCTGGACGGCGAGGTCGTCGTCCATGACGCGGCGGGCTACCCCAGCTTCCGGCATCTGCAGAAGCGGGCCCGGCTGTCGCGTGCGCTCGACGTGCGGCGGGCCTCGTTCGAGACGCCGGCCAGCTTCTACGCCTTCGACCTGCTGGCGTTCGACAACCATGATCTGCGCGACCTTCCGCTCTCCGAGCGGCGCCGCTTCCTCCGCGACGTGGTGCCGGAAGCGGGGCCGATCCGGTTCAGCGAACACTTCGAGGGTTGCGGAGAGGCGCTCTTCCGGCAGGTGCAGGAGATGGGGCTCGAAGGAATCATGGCCAAGCGCGCCGACTCCCGGTACGTCGGCGGTCGCTCCTCCGACTGGCGGAAGATCCACGCGGCGCGCCAGGCCCGCTTCGTCATCGTCGGCTTCACGACCCCCGCGGGTTCGCGCACGGGCTTCGGCGCCCTCCACCTCGGCGCCTACGCCCCCGCCGAGCCTTCCGGCGTCGAACTCGCCCTTCACTACATCGGCCGCGTCGGGACCGGCTTCAACGAGCAGCTCCTGTCCGAGCTTCGCACCGACCTCGACGCGCTGCGAGTGGAGCGCCCCCCCTTCGTCACACCGGCCCCCGCGGGAGACGATCACACCTGGGTGGCGCCCGAACTCGTGGCCGAGATCCGGTACAAGGAGGTCACCGAGGGAGGTCTTCTGCGGCACCCCGTCTTCCTCCGCCTCTTCCCCGTCCCGGAGGAGGGGAATGGGACGACCTCGGATGAGGATGCGGAGCACGTACTCCCGACCGATTGCCGGCTTCCCCGCGACCCGCGCGCCGCCCTCGCCGATCCCGTTCGCGTGGACACGTCGCCGCCGCCCGTCGAGGAGTTGGCGCTCTCGAATGTGGACAAGGTCTTCTGGCCGGAGGAGGGATACACGAAGGGCGACCTCATCGCCTACTATCGGGACATCGCCCCCTGGCTGCTGAAGTTTCTGAGAGACCGGCCTCTCGTCCTCACGCGCTATCCGGACGGGATTCACGGGAAGTCCTTCTTCCAGAAGAACGCGCCCGGGTTCCAGCCCGAATGGGTGCGCACCGAGGCGATCTGGAGCGAGGGCTCCGAGCGGGAGATCCACTACTTCATCGCCGACGACCCCGCCGCCCTCGTGTTCATCGCGAACCTCGGGGCGATTCCGCTCCACGTGTGGGCGAGCCGCATCGGGAGCCTGGACCGCCCGGACTGGTGTCTCCTCGACCTCGACCCGAAGCACAAGCGGGACGGCGAGGAGGTGTACGCGCCCTTCGGGGAGGTGGTCGAGGTCGCGCGCACGATCGGCGCCCTGTGCCGGGAGATCGGGCTGCCGAGCTATCCCAAGACGAGCGGTTCCTCGGGGATCCATGTGATGATCCCGCTCGGCGGACAGCTGGACTACGAGCAGTCGCGGACGCTGGCGCTCCTGCTCGGGAAGACGGTGGCGGCGGAGATCCCCGACCGGGCGACGATCGTCCGGAACCCGTCGGGACGTGACGGCAAGGTCTACATCGACTACGTCCAGAACGGCCGTGGGCGGCTCGTCGTGGCGCCTTATTCCGTGCGGCCGCGCGCGGGGGCGACGGTGTCGGCGCCGCTGTGCTGGGTCGAGGTGGAGGAGGGACTGTCGATGGAGGACTTCACGATCCGCACCATGCTGGAGCGGGCGCGGGCGCTGGACCCCGACCCGCTGCTGGGCGTGCTGTCGGACGCACCCGACCTCATGGGGGCGCTCGACTCCCTGCAGCGGAGGATGAGCGGGTGAGCGGGGCCGAGGGCCGGGCGCGCACGGCGCCGGGGCGGCTGTCCGGGATCCCGGGCTTCGATATCGACGCGGTGGCGCGGGCGGCGGAGGGCGATCCCGACATCCTCCGGCTCGAGAACCTGGACACCGACCTGCGGCCGCCCCCGGCGGCGCTGTCCGCCACCCGCGCGGCGCTCGAATCACCGGCCGCCAACAGCTACCTGCCCTTCACGGGCCGGGCCGACCTGCGCGCGGCGGCCGCCCGGCACGTCGCTCGACTGGCCGGGCAGCCCTACGACCCGGACCGGGAGTGCGTGATCACCGCTGGCGGCACGGAGGGCCTCCTGAACGCACTCCTGGCCACCGTGGACCCGGGGGACGAGGTGATCGTCACCGACCCGACGTACGCCGGCATGCTGCAGCGCGTGCGGCTGGCCGGCGCGACCCCCCGGCTCGCGCCCTGGCTCTTCGATCCGGGGGCTGGCTGGCGGCTCGACCTCGACGCCCTCGCGACCTGCGTCGGCGACCGGACCCGGGCACTCTTCATCATGAACCCATCCATGCCGTCCGGCGGCGTGCTCGACGCCGACGACTGGGCCGCGGTCGCGGAACTGTGCGAGCGCCACGACCTGTGGCTCATCTACAACGCGGCGATGGAGCGCATCCTCTACGACGGCCGCCCCTACCTGCATCCGGCCAGCCTTCCCGGCATGCGGGAGCGGACGCTCACCGTCGGCTCGATCTCGAAGGAATACCGGATGATCGGCTGGCGCACGGGCTGGGTCGTCGGACCGGCCGCCGTCCTCGAGGACGTGGCGAAGGTCGGGATCTACAATGTCGTCACCGGGGTCGGGATCGGGCAGCCCGGCGCGCTCGCGGCGCTGACCGCCGCGGACGAAACGGAGGACGTGGCGGCGAGCGTCAGGCGCTGGGAGCGGCGGCGCGATGCGGTGCTTGAGGCGTTGCGGGACTATCCGGTCCGGCCCGCCCCGGGCGGCTGGTCATTGCTGGTCGACACCCAGCCGCTGGGTCTCTCCGCCCGCCAGTTATCCGGGAGACTGTTGACCGAGGCGGGCGTCGCGGCCACTCCGATGGACGCGTGGGGCGGACGCAGCGCCGAGCACCAGCTCCGTCTCGTGTTCAGCAACGAACCCGTGGCCCGCCTCCGGACGCTCGGCGACCGCTTCGCCCGAGTCTTGTAGCGGTCCCGTCGCGAGGTCTCAGGCGGTCTCGTAGGGCCTGACGTGGATTTCGCCGGCGCGCGCCCGCATCCGGGCGGCGTCGTACCAGGCCTGCAGCTCTCAGGCCCCGGGCACGACTCGAACGGCGGCCCGTGCGTCGCCGCCGGCGAATCTCTGCGCTCCTGTTCAGCAACGAGCCCCGTGGCCGGCCTCCGGACGCTCGGCGACCGTTGCGGGCGCGTGCTCTATCTCCCTCCGGTCGAGCGGTCCAGCGGCCACACATGGATGAACTCGACGCCGAGCTCATCACGCGTCCAGCCGAGGATGTAGTCTTCGCCGATCTCTCCTATCCCGAGATTCTTAGGCGTCTCGACGAAGCCCAGAATCCGCCCCTCGGGGTCGAAGAGGGACCAGAGAGGCGCCGGTCTCTTCTCCCGCGGGTACTCGTATTCTCGAACCCAAAGGTTGCCCGTGGCGTCGGCAACGACCGAGGAAAAGGCGGGAAACGTCTCGGCGAGCGGCGTCGATTCCAGGGAACGCCGGGCGTCCGGCAGCAACTCCGCCGGATAGGGGCTCTCCGTGAGCATCGACATTTGCGACTCGACGAACGGCTCCAGATCCTCCTGTACCGGCACGCCGGGTGCATCATCTCGTCGGACGATCCGGGCCAGTGAACCGTCGCCGTGGCCCAGTGCAGCAGGTACGGCTCCTCACCCTTCAGGGCGCCGATCGAAACGCCCGGTTCGAGACCGATCCGCCACCCCAGGCGTGACGTCTCGGCTGGCCGTCGATTCTCGACGATCCGGATTCCGGCGCTGTCCCGGACCTCCGCTAGTAGGTCCGTCGAAGGAAAGCGGGGTCCGCCTTTCGGCGATCTTTCGCGGTCCATGTTCCACCGTCTTGTGCGACAGGCTGGAAGCGAAGGTGAACGCGGTTCACTGCCGACCTCAGGCGCTCCGCGCGTAGCTGGTCGGCGTGATGGCCCGTCAGTTCAAGCCGAGCGGAAGGTGAGCCGCAACGCGCACGCCGCGCCGAAAGTGACGCGGCGGAGGGCGGGGGGACCGGACTCGCCCCGGGGGGGGCGGCGGCGGCCTGCCTCACGGCGAGGCGGCCGCTTGAACGCGGTCTCAGCGCTTCCAGTCCGCCGCCGCGGGCAATCCGCCGCTGACCATGATCTCGAGTCCCGGCTCGGGGGCCAGCGCGTCCAGGGCCCCGGCGCTGAGGTCGCCGGCCGGCAGGTCACGGAGGATGGCCCGTACCTGGCCCGTCACCGGGTCGCGCATGATCACTGTCGGCGGCTCGCTCCCCTCCCGCATCTCGACGGCGCCGCCGGGCCCCGCGAGCGCGAGGCTCGCCAACTCCGATTCCCACTCGGCCCGTACCGGAAGCGCGAATGTGAAACGGAAACGCCCGTCGCCATCCATGACCTCCTGCATGGCGAAGCTCAGCGAGAACAGCTCGCTCCCGTCCGCGCGCCGGCCGGTCAGCTGGTACGGCCCGCCTTGAGTGGGCACGACGGGCGTCGTCTCGACGACGAATGCCGGTTCGAGACGGAGGGTCCCGTCCGCGGCGGCGGCGCCCGAGACCATCAGAGCCCGCGAAGCAACCGGCCAAACCTCGGCCGAATCCACGAGTCGGAAACGGAGCGCGTTCGTGAAGTAGTAGTCGCTGATCCAGACGGGTTCGCAGTAGCTCATGAGGTCCGCTCGGTCCGGGGGCACCATCGAGCCTCCGTCGCGCGGATCGTACCCCCACACACCCGTTCGTGCGTCAGCGTAGGGGAAGGTCCAGTCGACGCCCGCCGCACCCCCGCACGGCGCATGGGTCAGGTTCAGGTTGTGTCCGAGTTCGTGCGCGATCGTCCCCGCGCTCAGGTTCGAGACGCTGACCTTTCCGAGGTTGGGGCCGTCACTCCCGAGATACGAGATGCCCTGGCCGTCGGCGGGGTTCGGGGTGAGACCCATCCAGTGTCCGGTCCCGTTCTCCATAGTGCGAATCTGTTCCATATGATCCAACATGTTGAGGATGTCGTTCGAACTGACCGTCACGCTCGGATGTCTCGTGATCTCGAAGGCGCCCACCGGGAGCAGGGTTCTCGTCTCGAACAGGAGTTCGTGGTCCGGGGTGGCGCTGTCGACGAAGGTTACGGCTCCCTGGTTGCCGTCCGCGGTCGAGACGAACGGGACCAGCGTCAGGTACAGCGGGGGTACCTCCTGGACCTCCACCGCCGCACGCCCTTCGGCGGGGATCCGCTTCGCCACGCCGAGCGCCGGATCGACGGTCCCATCCGGATCGACCTCGACGACCATCTCGAGGCCGGGTTGAATCACCTCGCCGGGGATCTCCGCGTTGGCCGACAGGTCGAGTTCGCCCACCTGAACCTCCGTCGGGATCGCGGACGTCCCGGCGGGGATATCCACCGAGTGCACCTCCGCCCCGTCCATGAAAAAAGTGGCCCGGACCGGCGGGATGGTCGCCATCGTCTCCGCTTCGGACATCACGAACACCCGCAGCAGCGCGCTCCTTCCGGCCACCAGCGGGACCGGGAACTCCGGTGACTGTGTCGCCTGGATCAGGTGGGCCTCGGCGTGTGATTCCGTCCCGCACGACCGGACGCGCCACTTCGTGACGACCTCGTTCAACCAGGCCCGGAACTCCGGATCGGTGGGAGCGCACAGCCCCGTACCGCCCGCCTGGAGGTCCTCGAGCGCCGCCAGCGCGGTGAGTTCGTCCGGCAACGGACCCGACAGGTCGGGATTGTAGCGGACGTGCAGCGATCGGAGGGCCACCAGATCGCCGAACTCCGGCGGCAGAGACCCGTCGAGCATGTTGTCATCGAGTTCGAGTGTCTGCAGGCTGCCGAGCTGGCCAAGCTCCGCGGGAATCGGCCCCGTCAGCCGGTTGTTCCCGAGGACGAGGACCCGGAGGTTTTCGAGCCCTCCGAGGCTGGCGGGCAGCGGTCCGTCGATCATGTTGTTCCAGAGCCAGAACTGCTCTAGTTCCGTCAACCTGCCGAGCTCCTCGGGGATCGGACCGCTGAACCGGGAGCCGTGCAGGATGAGCAGTCGAAGGCTGGCGAGGTTGCCGAGCTCGGGCGGGATGGCGCCCGTCAGTCCGGTATCGTACAGCCAGAGTTCTTCAAGATTCGCCAGATTCCCGATCTCCGCGGGAATGCTGCCCGTTAAGTCGTTGAGGTCTTGCAGGCCCAACTCCCGCAATTCGGTGAGGAGGCCGATTTCCGGCGGGATCTCGCCCCGGAGCTGGTTCCTCCCCAGGTTCAGGTTCCGCAGTTCCGGGAAATGCCCGATCTCGGGGGAGATCTCTCCCGTCAGGTTGTTGGAGTGCAGGAAGATCTCCGTGACCCGCCCATTCGAGTTGACCGTGATGCCGTGCCAGTCCTCGAGCGGCGCGTCGGTCCCCCAGTTGTCCTCGTTCGTCCAGCTCTCTCCGCCCATGGCGTCGTAGAGCGCCATGAGGTGGGATCGCTCCTCGCTGCAGGCGATGAACTCCCCGCCCCGCGTCGGAATCGCGTTCAGCCACTCCTGGAACGCCTCGTCCCGCACCGTGCACAGCATCGTGCCGCCGTACTGCAGTTGCTGAATGCTCAGGGCGGAGAGAGAGACCGGGATGGGGCCGGAGAGCCCTTCGTTGCCGTCCACGTGAAGCTCGGTCAGGAAGGCCAGATCGCCGAGGTTCTCCGGGAGCTGGCCGCCCAGCCCGTTTTCGCTCAGGCGCAAAGCCGTCACGCGACCGCCCTCGTTCACTTCGACGCCGTACCAGCTGCCGACCGGTTCCTCGCCCCCCCAGTTCTCCCGGTTGGTCCAGTCCGCTCCGCCGGTGGACTCGTGCAGATCCATGAGCGTCGCCATCTCCACGCTCTGCACCGTCGCGGCGGAGGAGGCGCTCACCTCTCCCGAGGCGGCCGTGATGCTTGTCCTCCCAACCGTGACCCCCGTCACGAGGCCCGACGCATCGACCGTCGCGACCGCGGGATCGGTGCTCGCCCACGTCAGGGCCGCATCGGGGATGACCATCTCATGCTGATCCAGCACGCTGCCCGTCAGACGGACCGTGTCACCCGTCACGAGGACGACCCGATCCGGCTCGATGGTGATCCGGGTCGCACGCGGACTCTCCGGCGGCGGAGGCGGCGGGGGCGGTGCTGTCGCGTCCTCGCCCCCACAGGAGAGCAAGGCCAGCAGCAGAAAACCCGCGGTCGTCGAGCGCCCCGGCGCGGCTTGAGAGGGACCAATCCAACTGAAGATCCGCCCACGGTCCTTGACGGTAGACCCCATACAACCCCCTTCGTCGCTATACATCTTCGAGCCGGCAGTTTCGTGCATCTTGACCCAATATAATATATAGAGCTATGATATGCATTGCTGTGCGATAACTAGTGCGCTGAGAGGAGGCGCAACATCGGTCCCGGTCGACGGGGCGTCGGAAGAGTGTGGATCCGCAGCGGGCTTAAGACGCGCTACGCGCCGCTGCCCTTCGGTGGTCTCCCACGACCGTTCTCGTCACCACGGATCGGAGGAACCGCTCCCGGATCCCTGCCTGTCGCTGCTCTTCGCTCCGGATCAGGTCGGCGACAGATCTGTCTTCGGCGCCAGCGCACGGGGGTATCGCCGGCGAGGGCTTCCGGCAACAGGTCGGCGCCGTGCTCGAGGAGTACTCCCACGATGGCCGCATTCGTGTCGCAGGAGCGCTTTGGCGAGCGTGCCGCACAGAGGTCCGGTACGGCCTCCGGCCACTCCCTGAGCGGGGTCCGGATGTGGCGCTCCGCCTTCCCGTTGGTTCGTGGGCCTGTACCGCTCGGTTAGCCGCTACATCTGGTTCCCTCCGGCCGAGCGGTCCAGCGGCCACACCTGGATGTACTCCACGCCGTAGTCATCCCGGGTCCAGCCGAGGACGTAGTCTTCCCCGATCCGTCGTATTGCCAGTTCCCGGGGTGTCTCGACTAAACCCAGAATCCGCCCCTCGGGGTCGAACACGGACCAGAGCGGCGCAGGTCTTTCCTCCCGCGGGTAATCGTATTCTCGAACCCAAAGGTTGCCCGTGGCGTCGGCAACGACCGAGGAAAAGGCGGGAAACGTCTCGGCGAGCGGCGTCGATTCCAGGGAACGCCGGGCGTCCGGCAGCAACTCCGCCGGATAGGGGCTCTCCGTGAGCATCGACATCTGCGCCTCGACATAGGGCTCCAGATCGGCCTGTCGCGGCGTGCGGAGCACATCATCTCGCCGGACGATTCGAGCCAGTGCACCATCGCCCCGGAACGCCTTGATCTCGTAGCGGCTGGTGTGACCGATGGCGACAAGCTCCCCCCACGGCGCCACTACGAGTCGCGACCCGTAGGCGGGCCTTGAGAGTTCCCGGTTGCCGCGCTCGTTCGTCTCGATGAACACAGTCCAGTTCGGATGCACCCCCAGCGAAGCGCCGAGCGTGCCGTCTCCGTCCCAGATCTCGACCACGGCGGTGTCGGCGGCTTCCGGAGCGTTCAGTGACAGGATCGTCCCGTCCGGTCGCGCCGCCACGGGCCTGGGGCGCTGCCAGGACTCGGTTTGGGCGCTTTGCAGCGAGAAGGAGCGGCCGAAGTTCCCCGAGGCGTCGAACACCGAGATCGAGAGTCCGTGGGAATACCACGCCACGAGCGAGTCCCCGGGCCAGGGGGCGACATCGGACAGGAACGAGAACTCGCCGGGGCCCTCCCCCTGTCCGCCCCACGTAGCCAGGTGGTCACCGGACCGGTCGAAGAGCCGCACCTCGTTCGAGCCAGCGTTCGCCACCGCGATCCGGCCATCCGGCAGCATCGTCGCCGTGGCCCAGTGCAGCAGGTACGGCTCCTCGCCGTCCAGGGCGCCGATGGAAACGCTGGGTTCGGGTCCGACCCTCCACCCCAGCCGTGACGTCTCGGCCAGCCGGCGATTCTCGACGATCCGGATTCCGGCGCTGTCCCGGACCTCCGCTAGCGGGCGGTCGCGATCGACTACCGCGTCCCGGCAGGCGAGCAAGAAGCAGGAGAACAGCACGAGCAGGATCTTCGTGGCCATCGACGCAAGTTTGGCGCGAAGGAGCGGACCGGCAACTTCAGCTACGACTGTGAACTCGGCACTCTCCCGCTAGCCTCCAAGGCGGATAGCCAGGAGCTTCGGCCACAGCTTGCCGGTCACGAGGAAGACGCCGGTCTCGGGGATGTAGGCGATCCCGTTGAGTACCGCCTCGATGTCTCCGGGCCGGCGGGCACTCAGGGGGACACTCGAGAGATCGATCTCGCCGAGGACTTCGCCGGTGGTCTTGTCGATGCGGACGATGATGTCGGTCTGGTAGACGTTCGCGTAGATCCAGTCGTCCACGCACTCCAGTTCGTTCAGCCGGCGCTGCGGCGACCCGTCGCGCGTCACCTCGACCGTCGCCTGGACCGCGAACGTCCACGGGTCCCGGCGTTCGAGCGCGCTCGACCCGTCGGACATCCAAAGTGCCTCGCCGTCATGGCAGAGTCCCCACCCGTCGCCGTCGTACGTGAACTCCCGGAGAACGGCGAAGGTCTCGATGTCATAGACGAGAGCCCGGCCGGCTTTCCACGTGAGCTGCACCAGTTCGGAGTCCACCCGCGCCAGACCCTCGCCGAAGAGCGCCGAATCCACCGCCACGCGAGCCTGGACCTCTCCCGTCGGCACATCCACGCGCCGCACGCTCGACTCTCCGTAGCGGCCCGTACTCTCGAAGAGTTGTCCATCGTGGAAGAGGAGGCCCTGCGTGTACGCCGCCGGATCGTGCGGGAAGGTCCCCAGAATCTCGTACTCGATGGACGGCACGGCGGAGGACGCGCAGCCCGCCAGCCCGCAGAGCGCAAGCGTCCACAGGCCGCGGAAACGAGCTCGCGACATCGGCCGTGGCATCACTGCGGCGTCAGATGAGATCGAGGACGGTCTCGACGGCGCGACGTCCCTCGGCAGACGCACCGGTCCAGTTCTGGTGCCCCCGCAGTTCGGAATGCCCGATTGCGACGCGCCCGAAGGGCTCGCGGATCACATCCGGTGGCGCCGGTTGGCCGTCACGCCCGAAGAAGAAGCCGGGACCCGGCGCCACGTAGGCGTGCCCCCAGCGATTGAGGACGAGGCCGCCGATGTCCTCCGCGGGATCGAAGCCTCCCTCCGCGAAAAGCTCGACCATCTGCGCGCGCAGGCGCCTCTCGTACTCCGTGAAGGACGCGCGCAGCATCTCCGTGCGGCCCGCCATCCCCTGATCCGTCGGCGACGCTCCGGGCGACTCGTAGGTGATGTAGAACGTCAGCATCGTCGGATGATCCGGTGCGTGAACCGGCCGGTAGTCTCCCGCGTACATGGGCCGCCGGATGTTGCACGAGAACCCGAGGTCGCCCTCGTAGAAGCAGCCGGCGATCCCGAGACGGTCGAGGAAACGCCAGTTCCGCAGCGCCACGTTCGCGACCAGGATGGGTCCGTGGCGGAAGCTCTCGTAGGCCGCCCGGTGCCCGTCCGGCAGATCGGCCGCGATGTAGCGGTTCATCCACCCCCCGCTCGCGAGCACGACACCGTCCGCCTCGACGGAGTAGGCCCGGCCCTCGTGGACGTAGGTGACGCGCACGCGGCCGTCGCCGGCCCCGCTGTGACGCACGTCGATCACGGTGCACCCCAGCCGCAGCCGAACCGGCTGATCCGGGCGGTCGAGGGCATCGAAGGCGATCGCCCCGTTGAGCACGTCGCCCAGTTCGAGACCGCCGGCGATCCCGTCCGGAACCACATCCTTCACGAAATAGCGGGCGATCCCCGCGTTCCCGCCGGGAAAGGAGTGGAAGGTCATCCCGTCGTAGCGGGACGGCAGGCCGAAGCCGGGGAGATCAAAGTGCATCCCCCACCACGCGGAGACAGCATCGCACCCGAGCCCGATGATGCTGGCGAGGATCGGATCTACGTAGGCCGTCACCTCGGGCGGCAGGCCGAGCACATCCTCGTAGTAGGTCTTGAGCGTCATGCTGTCGAGCCAGGGTCCGGGGTCGTCCGGCCCCCCTGGCGCGTCCGGCGGCACATGATCTGTGACCCGCGCGTTTCTCCAGCGCTCGAAGCCCTCGCGTACCTCCGGTGCCCACGGCGCGCGGGAGGTATCCCCGAAGAGGCCGTTGACCCAGCCTCGTGAACCGCCCGACCAGCCTGGGCGTCCGTCACCGCGCGTCCCGCCGAAGTAGTGTCCGATGGAGAACCGGTCCTGGACCCAGTGCATGAAGCCGTAGTTCTCCAGCGGCGCCTTCACCTGGCCCGCGTCCGGCGCGTACTCGAACTCACGCGGGATGCTCAGCGTCGTGAAGTAGTCGTCCGGCTCCCCCGTGGCGGGGCGGACGCCGAAATCGTTCGAGCCCTGCGGCCCGGCCAGGCGCACGCCGTCGACCATGATGTCGTTGCGTTTCGCCTCGCCGCCGAACACGGGGTGATTGTCGATGACGAGACAGCGGCCCGCGGGGCGGTGCCGCTTGAAGTGGTGGGAGGCGGAGAGACCCGCGAGTCCGCCGCCCACGACCACGATGTCGAAGCGCTCGCCGGTGTCCGTCACCTCCCCGCTCGGAACCCGCCCGTCGCGGACCCAGTGCGCCGAGCGGACGACCTCCGGCGTGTTCCCGTGCGAGGGCGCGTAGTCCCCCACTCCGCCCGGCCCGTACCAGTCCGGCCCCAGCGCGTCGGACCACGGCTCGGAGGCCATGCCCGGGACCGCACCGCCGCTCCCGTCCGCAGATCCGCCCGTCCCGCACCCGATGAGCGCGGAACCCGCGATCCCCGCCCCCGCAAGCTGCACGAAGTCGCGGCGCGTGATCTCCCTGTCGAGACCGAGATCCCGGTCCTTCATCTCATCACTCCTCGGCGCGGGTCACGGGTCATTGCGTCGTCGTCCCGTCCTTCCGGTAGCGCTCGAACCACGCGAGGATGTGCTCCACCTTGGTGATCAGGCCGCTCGGTCGCGCGCCGATGCTGTGGCTCGCCTCGGGGATCCGGACCAGAACCGAAGGCACCTTGAGGATCTTCAGCGCCTGGTAGAACTGCTCCGACTCCGACATCGGGGTCCGCCAGTCGACCTCGCCCGTGATGAGCATCGTGGGGGTCGTCACATTGGCGACGTGGTGAATCGGCGAACGGTCCATGTAGTGGTCGAGGTTGTCCCACGGCGCGCCCGGGAACCAGTAGTTGAGACCCCCGGTCCCGCCCATGTCCGCCGTCAGCACCCAGCTATACCAGTTGATGACGGGCTTCTGCGACGCGGCCGCGGCGAAGCGGTCCGTGTGGCTCACGATCCAGGCCGTGAGGACGCCGCCGCCGGAGCCCCCGGTGACGAACAACTGGTCTTCGTCCACATATCCGCGCGAGATCACTTCGTCGACCCCGGACACGAGATCGTCGAAATCGTAGCTGGGATAGGCGTGGTGGATCTCGTTCGCGAAATCCTCTCCGTAGCTCGTGCTGCCGCGGGGGTTCGTATAGAGGACGACGTAGCCCGCCGAGGCGTACAGCTGGACCTCGGCACTGAAACGGTCTCCGTAGTTGGAGAAGGGACCGCCGTGGATCTCGAGCACGAGCGGATACTTGCGGCTCGGATCAAAGCCCGGCGGCTTCACGATCCAGCCCTGGATGTCGAGCCCGTCGTGCGAGGACTTGTACCAGACCTCCTCGGTCTCGCCGATCGCCTTCTGCGCGAAGAGATCTTCGTTCAGGTGCGTGAGCCGCTGCCAGTCGCCGCCGCGGTTCGTCACCGCGAGGTCCGCCGGGTGGTCCGGGGTCCCGTAGGTGTAGGCGAACCTGTCATTCGCCGAGGCGCTGAAGGTGCCGCCGCCGTAGGGGCGGCCCAGCGACAGGCCCTGAACGCTGGACACGATGTCCGTCACCGTCCCGTCGAGGTCGACGTGGGCCAGCCGCGTGTTCCCCTCCGTGTCGTACTGGAAGAACAGCCCCTGCCCGTCGCTCGCCCAGTGCAGGTTGCCGATCGAGCGGTCGAGGTCGTCGGCGAGCATGCGCGATCCCGAGCCGTCCCGGTTCATGACGTAGAGCTTCGACACCTGGTTCCCGAGGAATCGGTCGTCGTACCCGGTGTACGCGATGAGCCCTCCGTCGGGGGATATTTTCGGGCTTTGATCGGGACCCTCCCGGTCCGTCAGCTGCCGGATCGACCCGTCCGCCACGGAGACCTCGAACACCTCCGAGTCACGCACATACTCCCAGTCGTCGCGCCGGGTGGCCGAGATCAGCAGATGCTGCGAATCGGGCGTCCACTCCGGGGTCCCGCCGTGGTTGTAGGGACCGTGGGTGACCTGCCGCGGCGTCCCCCCCTCCACCGGGAGCACAAAGACCTGCGAATAGCCGAGGGGGAGAAAGCCCCGTCCGTCCGACCGGTAGAAGAGCCGTTCGTACGTCGTGGCGGGGGGTGCCCACGTCGCCCCTTCGGGCTTGGCCGGCATACTCGCGAAGGGAGGCGGCGTGTCGGGGACGAACATGCTGAACGCGATCATGCGGCCGTCCGGAGACCACGAGAGCCCGCCGGGACCCTGCTCGAGGTGCGTGAGCATGGCCGTCTGGCCGGTGTCCATCCAGCGCAGGTACAGCTGGGACTTCCCGTGCTCGTCGCTCGCCACGTAGAGGAGCCGGGTGCCGTCCGGCGACCAGCGCGGCGACGAGAAGTTCTGCTGGCCGGTGAGGAGCGCCCTGTGGTTCGAGCCATCGTAGTCGACGATCCACAGGTTGCGCCGCTCGCGGTCGGTCATGATGTCCATGAACGTGCGCGCGTACACGACCTGCGAGCCGTCCGGCGAGATGCGGGGGTCGCCGGCGACCTCGAGTTCGAACACGTCGGCCGGCCCGAAGTGGTTCGGATCACGTTCCTGCGCGGCCAGCGGCGTGGCCGGCACAAGCGAGACCGCGAGCGCGACGGTGGCGACCACCGAGGTGAAGGTGAAGAAGAGGGACCTGCGGCTGAACGCCGCGCGTTGCCGTGACGACTTCATGACGCCTCCTGGGACTGCGATCTCGCGGGGTCCGCGTACCTGGAAGCCCCGCCCGGGCCAGCAAAGGTAGCGCGTTTCACTCCGCCGGATAAGTTGCGCACCATGAACCATCCCCCGTGGCCGATCCCCGAGACCATTCGCTGGGCCCGTGAGGGGACGAGCGCGCTCATCCTCGACCAGACGCTCCTTCCCGGAGTGTTCGAGGAGAAGGAACTCTCCACGCTCGACGACTTCGTGGAAGCGATCCGGAACCTGCGGGTGCGTGGCGCGCCACTGATCGGGATCACCGCCGCCATCGGCCTCGCGGCTCTGGCGCGGCAGTCCGCCGCCGAGAGGGTCACCCCGGACGAGCTGCGGGCGCGGTTCGCCGGCTGGGCCGACCGGCTCGGAAACGCGCGCCCGACGGCGGTCAACCTGCTGTGGGCGATCCGCCGCCTGCGGGCCTGTCTCGACGCGGCGGACGGGACCGCCGGGGAGCTGGCCGCCCTGCTGGCGGACGAAGCCGACGCGATCCATGATGAGGACCGCCGCATGTGCCGGGCGATCGGCGAGCACGCGGCGACGCTGCTCGCGGACGGCGAGGCGGTCATCACGCACTGCAACGCGGGTTCGCTCGCGACCGGCGGCATCGGCACGGCGCTCGCCCCCGTGTACGTCGCGGCCGAGGCCGGCCGAAAGGTGCGCGTGTTCGCCGACGAGACGCGCCCGCTCCTGCAGGGGAGCCGCCTCACGGCTTGGGAACTGTCACGCGCCGGGATCGAAGTGACCGTGCTCGCCGACAACATGGCCGGATCGCTTTTCGCCACGGACCCGCCGGACATCGCGTTCGTCGGCTCGGACCGCATCGCGGCCAACGGCGACGTGGCGAACAAGATCGGCACCTACCCCCTGGCCGTGCTGGCCGACCGCCACGGGGTCCCCTTCTATGTGCTGGCGCCGACGTCCACGGTGGATCTCGGCGCGCCGACCGGCGCGGACATCCCCATCGAACATCGGGACCCTGATGAGGTCCGCCGCGGCTTCGGCCCCCTCCTCACACCCGAGGCGGCCCGGATCTACAGCCCCGCCTTCGACATCACACCGCACGAACTCGTGACCGGGATCGTTACCGAACGAGGCATCCACCGCCCGCCCTACACCGGTTCCCTCGCCGCCGCCGTGGCCGAAGCCGAAGCGGAGCGCCGGAGCGGGTAGAGCCACGCGGAGAACGAATCGCGATCTTTCTCTCCGCGCGGCGCGCTTGCCGCCGGCGCAACCCTGCGGAAACGGTAGCGTGTCTAACGACCGTCGCGACCTGTCTCAAGGGACAGGTCCAATCCCGGAGGGACCGATGACGACCCGCTTGTGCAGCGAGACTCCGTCCGGCCTCGCGCAGTCGCTCTTCCTCGCTACCGTACTGGCCGCAGGATGCGGCCCGGACGCCGTGCCGGGCGGGGGCGACATCACGACCACGGTGGATACGGTCGGCGGCGTGATTCGCGTGGCCAACACCGGGACTCCGCCCCAATGGGAACTCACGCGGGTCGTGTCGATCGGGCCGAGGTCGCTGACGGCTGTGGAATCCCCCGAGGAGTTCGGAAGGGTGACCAGTGCCGCCCTCGGGCCGGATGGCGCCCTGTTCATCGCGGACGACGTGAACGACGAGATCAAGGTCTTCGGTCTGGACGGGGCCCACCGGCGCACGTTCGGCCGGTTTGGGGAGGGTCCGGGGGAGTTCAGCGGTCTCTATTCCCTGGCGTGGGTCGGAGACCGACTCCTGACGCTCGACTTCGGAGTGGGACGGATCGGGGAGTTGTCCGCTGAAGGAGCGTGGCTCGGCCAGCGGGACGTTCCGAGCGGCTTCACCGGTTCGCCGTCGCAGCTTCGCTTCTTCCCCGTGGGACCGGATGAGGCCTTCGCCGCTGGTTTGCGGACGGGCCCGGCGGGCCTGGAGCTCGTGTTCGTTGGCCACGACAGTCGTGGCGTGACAGGTGATACGCTGTCATACATGCGATCGCCCGCAGCTGCCGGCTCCACGATCATCTGCCGCTACGAGGGGGGCATCAGCGCCTTCGAAGTTCCCTTCCGGCCGCGTCTTGTCCAGCATCCCGGCGGCGGCGGCGTGATGTTCGTGGCGTTGACGGATGCCTATCGGATCGCGGTGACCCGCGGCGATGGGGATACCCTGCGGGTGATCGAGCGCACGCTACCCCCCGAGCCGGTGTCCGACGAGGAGTGGGCGGCCGCCAATCAGGCGTTCGAGGCGTTCCGCGCAGACTATCCGGATGCTTCCTGCGATCCGCGGCGTCCCGACCGCCCGGACGCCAAGCCCTTCATCGCGGCCCTCCACGTCGCACCCGACGGCAGACTCTGGGTGGAGGTCGTCCGAACGGCCGGCAACCGCTGGGAGTTGTTCGACGTAGAGGGCCGACTCCTCGCCAGTCTCCCCGTCCGCCCGCAGAAGGAGCGCGCCGCTCCCGCGTTCGGCTCGGAGCACATGGTCACGATCCGGCGGGACAGCCTCGATCTGGACCATGTGGACGTCTGGCGGATCGATCCCGGAGGCCGATAGCCGTTCGAAGCCGCCGCCAGCCGCCGTGGTGCGCGACTGGGAAACGTCCCCTCGCCCTCGTCCAGCGTCCATTCGGGAAGCTCTATGCGATCGAGGGACACGTTCGCGCAGGCCGCCGCTCAGGTATCCGGCTATCGCCGGTGCAGAGGGTGTCCAGGCAGGTGTACCTGTCTCCGCGTCGCAAGATCAAGCTCCTTGATGAACAGATCGGTGTCGAACAGGTAGTTCGGGTACGCAGCCCGCAGGCTTGCCACGGAGTCCATTGCGACAAGAACGACCTCGGCGCCATCGATCCCGCGGATTTCTTCTTCTCTCTCTTCGTATAGTCCCGCGGCCCTCGTGAGTTGGGACTTCCTGAACCCTCTTACGGCCATGGATCGCTGATCAGGCCTTCGCTCCAGGAGGAAATAGTGGCAGTAGGACGGGAGCCGCTCTGGTACGTAGCTGATGAACGTCCGATAGTCATCCAGCGTGGCGACGACATTGAGATCGTTCGCGAGCCCCACCAGTGAGTCACGTAGCTCGACCGGATCGGAAGGGGTTTCCGGAACCACGGGCGAGCGCTCCTTGATCGCGAGCCAGGACCCGGCCAGAGCGAAGAACCGCAGCCAGTCCGCATTCCCCTCGCTGGACTTGAGAGCCTGGTCCCTGATGGCTCCGGCCGTCTCGACAGCGGTCGCCCAGGCGTGTTGGAGCTTCGAGCGAAGCTGTATCTCGATCCGGAGCCCGTTGTATGTGTCGTTCCTGTCGCTTCGATAGCGGTACACGAGGTGAACGCCTCGGTAGCCGGACGGCTTGGGCCACTGGATGTAGTCCACCTCTCGGATGAGTTGGTGCTTCATCTTCGAGCGACGGTGCGCACTCCACAGTTCCCGAACCGCCACAGGGCTGCCGAGGATGGCACGACAACCAGCGATGTCCTGCATCCGCGACAACTTCATGTCGGGGAACCGCCGCAACTTGGCGATCGTAGCCGGGGCCCGCTTCAGGCGCTGGGAGACGATGGCGTCGGGCTCGATGCTCCTCGCCCGCTGCCGTAGCCCCATCTGCATCGTGTTGAGCGGAAAGCTGTGCGCCGCACGCCAGTTGTTCAGGACCGCGAGTTCATGGCGGGTGTCCGGCTCGCCCCGCCCGTTTCCCACCCAACCCGTGACAGCGAGCTTCTTCCCGGCGCGGTCGACCTCGCCTCGTGAGTAGAGCGGTTGAATCCAGTCCATGATGGTGGAACGCTATCCTCGCGTGTCCGCGGCCGCCACCAGATGGCGACATGTCAGGACCGGATCGCGAGTGTTCTATCGTTCGTGCTGCAGGATGGGGAGGTAGGCGCTCCAGGGCCCGACTTCACCCTCGAACTGGTGTGCGACGACGCGCGTGATCTGGGCGATGTGGTTCAGGTCATGGACGGCCCAGGTGGCCAGCAGTTGCCGCAACGTGACTTCGCCCAGTTCCGGGTGAAGGCCTCCCGCGTCGAGCTCCGCCCCGCCCTCCATCACCTCCCGCAGCGCCGTGAGCCCGGTCTCGCGCAGGGCCTCGAGTTCGCCTAGCAGTTCGTCCAGCGAGCGGCCTTGCGTTCGCTCGATATGCGCGAAGCGGTCGAACGGCGGAAACGGGCGCTCCCGACCGTGCGCGAGGATCCAGCGCGCCCGAGGGATCCAGTCGTCGATCTCGCCCTGGATCAGGTGGCCGAGGACGCTGAAGGGGCTGAACGTCCCCTCCCCCTCGTCCGCGTGCAGGAGTTCGGGCGGCAGGTCCTCCAGCAGAACCCGTACCGTCCCCGGCGTACGCGTGAGGAGCGTGAGGATCTCCTCCGCGAGCGCGTCGTCTCCCACGATCGTTTCTTCCGTCACCTGAACTCGCCTCCCGAGGACTCCGTCTCCGAATGCGGGCCCGAACCCAGTGCAGGACCTCCGCCTCCCCTGACCCGTCGGATCGCGGGCCCAAACGGAACTGCAACCCGCCTTCTTTGCAACGGGGCTCCGGACCCGCATCCTCCTGCCACCCGACGACCGGCCCCCAGCGGCCTCACCCTTCGCGCGAGGCGAGATCTTCCGCCGTGAGCGACACACCAGGCCCCCGACACGCCCCCCGGGAACCGGACTCCAGCCGGTTCGTGGAGCGGCTGCGCGGCGAGGCTCCGACGGCCACCGTTGAACTGCGCCCGCCCCGGAGCGGGCTCACGCGCGGCGGGGCGATGGACATGTGGATCGACCTCTCGCACGCGATCCGGGGCCTCGCGGCGCGCGATGCGTTCCTCATGCTCACGGACAGCGCCGTGGGGGAGGAGGAGGAGGAGAACCTGCAGCACCTCACGGCCAACCTCGCCAACGAGGTCGAGCCGTGGCGCGTCGTCCCCTTCCTGACCTGCCTCCATCCGCTCGACTACTGCCTCCGCTACGGCGACCGGGCGCGGACGCGCGGCGTGGAGAGCCTCACCGTGACCGGGGGCGATCGTGTGCGCGGGGCGGCGCGCTGCGTTCCGCATGGGTACATGCTGCGACACCAGCTTCGGGACCGCGCGCCGGGGCTGTCTCTCGGCGGCTGGGTCAACCTGCACCGCCCGATCGCCGAGCAGATCGGCTTCGCCACGGACCCGGAGTACGAAGCGGACTACTACCTAACCCAGGTCGTCTCACACCACGACCTGGCACGTGTGGAGCGGTGGCTCGTGAGCGCGGAGCGGGAGGGCCTCGCGATCCCCGGCTCGTTCGGTGTCTTCTATTACCGGAACGGCCGGCGGAGGGTGCTGGAACGCCTGTCCCGGTTCTTCCCCGTGCCCGTGGAAGCGGTGGCCGCCGCGTTCGAGGCGGGCGTCACGCCGGAACGGCACTGTGCGGAGACGATCGTCGCCCTCCGGCGCCTGGGCGCGGCCCACGTCTATCTCTGCAACCTCACCCCACACCACGCCGCCATCCAGTTCGACCGCATCATGGCCGAGGTCGGCACGCTCGAAGCCATCGATCACTGACCCTTCGCCGCGGCGCGGGCCCACGCGTGCCCGCGGGAACGGCGCCCGGCTGACTCGAAGGGGACCCCGCCGAACCGCGCTATTCGGTCGCGTCCATCCGGTTCAGCTTGCCGGGCCAGTCGAGGATGCGCCGGTCAGCGGTGATTAGTTCATGCCCTTCGAGGGCGGTGGCAACGATCAGCCGGTCGGCGGGGTCGCCGTGCAACCCGGAAAGCAGTCCCGCCCGTACGCCAATCAGGCCGCTGACCGGGATTTCCACGAGTCCCTGAGTGAGAAGGTCGCGACGCCAGGCCTCCGGGTCCACGAGGAGATCGAGCCCTCCGCCGTGGACGCGCATGGCGACTTCCCAGAAGGATATGGCCGAGACCGCCACCCGTCTGCGGGGCAATGCACGCTCGACCATCCGGCGGGCACGCCGCCCGAGCCGATGGTCTCCACGCCTGTGCCATAGCAGGACGTGCGTGTCGAGCAGGATCAAAAGAGATCCTCACCGTCGTCCTCCCCATCATCCCACCACTCTCGGGGCATGGGCCCCACGATATCACCATGGATTCGGATGATGTCGCGATCGCGCCCGAACCAAAGCCCGGGTCTGTCGGTACAGGGCACGAGCTTCGACACGGGGCGGCCGTTCTTCGTGATCACGATCTCCTCGCCGGTCGCGGCGACCTCATCCATGAGCCTGAGACATTTCGCCTTGAACTCCGATGCCTTGATGGTCCGAGGCACGCCCGCGGGCCCCTCGTGGTCCCCTTCCATACGTCCGCTCCCAGTCTGTGAAACCCCGTCAACGCACCCTCAATAGAACCATGGTCATGACCATGGTCAAATACTGACCTGAGATTGTGCAGCGGCTGGGCCGCATGAAGTGTTTAGCTTCCCATCGGCCCTGTCCGGCTTGATGCGTTCGGTCCAACCCCAGCACGAGGAAGATTCGACGATGGTCACTCGACGCGACTGGCTCCGGTCCACCGCCGCCGCGGGCGCGGCCCTCTCCCTGAACCCCCGCATCCTGCGCGCCTTCCAGGGCCAGGAGATGATCACGCGGCCCGTCCCCTCCACCGGGGAGGAACTGCCGATCGTCGGACTCGGAAGTTCCGCGACCTTCCAGCGCGTGGCGCGCGGCGACGACGTCACGCAGCTCGAGGGGGTAATGCAGGCGCTGGTGGACGGCGGCGGCACGGTGTTCGACACCGCCCCCGGCTACGGCTCCTCCGAAGAGGTGGCGGGGGCCATCTGCCAGAACCTCGGGATCTCCGAGCGCATCTTCTGGGCGACGAAGGTGAATGTGGCCGGGCGAGGGGGCGGCTCCGCGGACCCGGACGCGGCGAGAGCCCAGATCGAGCAGTCGTTCGAGTACTTCGGCGTGCCCGTCATCGACCTCATCCAGGTCCACAACCTCGGAGACCCGCCGGTGCAGGTGGGGATTCTCGAGGAGCTGAAGGCGGCGGGCCGCGTCCGCTACATCGGGATCACGAGCACGAGCGAACGCCGGTACCCGGTGCTTGCGCAGACCATGCGGGACTATCCCCTCGACTTCATCGGAGTCGACTACGCGGTCGACAACGTGACTGCGGCCGAGGAGATCCTGCCGCTCGCCGCGGAACTTGGAATCGGCGTGCTTGTGTACGTGCCGTTCGGGCGCACGCGGCTCTGGTCGCGGGTGGGCGACCGCGAAGTGCCGGAGTGGGCGAGCGAGTTCGACGCCCATTCGTGGGCCCAGTTCTTCATCAAGTTCGCGGCGGCGCACCCCGCCGTGACCGTGGTGACGCCGGCGACGAGCAGGGCGGAGCACATGGTCGACAACCTCGGCGGCGGCATGGGACGGCTCCCCGACGAGGATCAGCAGGCGCGTATGATCGAGTACGTGAGCCAGCTTCCCGAGGCCGGCTGACGCTCTGACTGGAGCCCTGGCGGCGCGTTCTCGCGGGAACGTCGCCGCCGGGCCGCCAGCCACTCAGGAGACGAGTTCGACCGTTTCGTCGGCGGGGTCCACCGGATCCAACCCCAGGCGTTCGAGTTCGCGGTTCACCGCCGCGAGTTCGTTCGCCCACACCTCCTGCAGGCGGCCCGTGTAGCCCTCCAGTTCGGCCACCATGATCTCGAACACCTCGTACATCCCGCTCCCGGGCCGCCCGTCGCCGCGCTCCGACATCGAGAGCAGGTTCGCGAGCCGGTTGTTGACCCGGATCGGGAAGTTGAGCGGGTCCTGATTGCTGCGGTTCCGCACCTGGTAGATGTTGCCCTCGACCTCCGAAGCCGCTGCCGTCAACGCCCCGGCGGCGTCCGCCAGCCCGGCGTCATCGGAGGCCTCCAACCGGTCATCGAGCTGCGCCTTCACGCGCCGGATCGCGATGACCGCCGAGTTGGCCTCGTCCACCCGTGCCTGGATCCGCATCCCGAACTCGAACTGTTCCTGCATGTCCTCGTCCGTCACGCCCTCGATCCACGGGTGTCGGGCAACCTCCACCTCGGTCGTCCGCACTGCGCCGTCGGCGGTCAGACGCACCGTGTATGTCCCCGGCGGCACGGTCGGCGCCATCGTGCGCACGCCCCACAGGATCATTCCGGGGAAGGTCGCGGCCGGATCGGTGCGCAGGTCCCAGTTGAGCATGTTGAGACCCGCTTCCGCGGGCATCGCCGGCCCCGCCCAGCGGTCGCGGGCCGGGGGCGCCGGCTCCGCACCCTCCACCGTTGCCGAGTCCCCCTCGGCAGCCGCCGAATCCCCCTCCGCCGCCGGATCAGGACGCGCGGCCGGCTCGTAGGTGCGCAGCACCTGCCCCGACGCGTCGAGGATCTCGAGACGTGCCTCCTCCGGCGTATCTCTCAGCCACCACGAGAGCGTCGCTCCGTTCGCCGACCGGTAGGCCATCGGGGAATCGAACAGGACCACCGGCTCGTCGGTCATGCCGGCCCGCGCCTGCCGCAGCGGCGCCAGGTTGTCCAGCACCCAGAAGCCGCGACCGTGGCTGGCGATGGCCAGTTCGTTGTGTTCCACGATCACGTCGGAAACCGGCACGTCAGGGAACCCCGGGTTCAATTCCTGCCAGTGCGCCCCGTCGTCGTACGACACGTACATGCCGTGCTGCGTCCCGGCGTACAACAACCCCTCGCGGTTCGGGTCCTCGCGCACCGCGTGCACGTAGGCGTCTCCCCGGATCCCGTCCGCGATCTTCGTCCAGGTCGCCCCGTAGTCATCCGTCTTCCAGATGTAGGGCGCCAGGTCGTTGAGCAGCGGCTTCCGCACGGAGACGTAGGCTCGTCCCGCCTCGAAGGCCGAGGCGTCGATCTGGCTCACCCGCCCGAACTCCGGCATGTCCGGCGGCGTGACGTCCGTCCAGGTCGCGCCGCCGTCGCGCGTCACGTGCACGAGTCCATCGTCGGAGCCCGTCCAGATCACATCGATGTCCACCTTGCCGGGCCCGACCGAGAAGATCGTCGCGTACACCTCAGGCCCGTTCATATCGCCGGTGATCGGCCCGCCGGAATGGCCCAGCGTCATGGGGTCGGCGCGCGTCAGGTCGCCGCTGATCGCCTCCCAGTCGTCGCCCCCGTTCGTCGTCTTCCAGAGCCGGTTGGAGGATACGTAGAGGACGTTCGGGTCGAGGGGCGAGAAGATGATGGGGAAGGTCCACTGCCAGCGCTCCACCATCTCGCTGGCGGGCTCGCCGGAATAGAACCAGGGATACGGATTCACCTCGCGCGAGATGCCCAGCCGCCGGTTGAAGCGGTCGATGTAGCGCCCGTTGTTCGTCCCCGAGAAGAAGACGTCGAGGTCCTTCGGGTCCGGCGCGATGTAGCCGGGTTCCCCGCCCCCGGCGCGGTACGCGACCTCCATCGACCCCTCGGTGATGCTCCGGGACTCGCTGCCGCCGAAGCCCGGCGCCTCGCCCAGACCGAATCGACTCGCGTTCCAGGCCGAGGGCAGGCAAAGGGTGCTGTTGTCCTGCTGCGAACCGCAGACATGGAACGGCACGTGGGCGGTGGTCACCCCGTGATAGAACTGGGAGGTGGAGAACTCCTGGTCCGTCCAGCGCTGCCCGGTGTCGAAGCTGACCGCGCCGCCGCCGTCATTGGCCACGATGAGGTGCGCGGGGTCCTCGGGGCTGATCCAGAAGTCGTGAAAGTCTCCGTGCGTCCCGTTGTTGATGACCTCGTACGTCTCGCCCCCGTCCGTGGAGTGGAAAAGCGAGGTGTTCTGCACGTACACGACGTCGGGATCGTGGTGGTCGGCGAAGACGTGCGTGTAGTAGAAGGCGCGCTGCCGGATCCGGCGCTCGTCATTGACCAGCGCCCACGTCTCGCCGCCGTCCTCACTGCGGAAGAGGCCGCCGTCCGCGTGCTCGAAGAGGGCGAACACCCGCCCTGAGTTGGCGCTCGACACCGCGAGCCCGATCCGGCCCACGACACCCTCGGCCGGCATGCCGGGGTTCCGCGTGATCTCCGTCCACGTGTCGCCCCCGTCGGTGCTCTTGAACATCCCGCTCCCGGGGCCGCCCGACGACATCGTGTACTCCTTCCGGAACGCCTCCCACAGGGCAGCGTAGAGCACGTCCGGGTTGTTGCGGTCGAGGGCGATGTCCACCGCGCCGGTCCGCTCATCGCGGAAGAGGATCCGCTCCCAGTTGTCGCCACCGTCCGTGCTCCGGAAGAGGCCCCGCTCCTCGCTCGGCGCACCGTATTTCCCGAATGAGGCGACGTAGACGATGCTTGGGTCCGTGGGATGGATGCGGATCTTCGCGATCCCGTGAGATTCGGCGAATCCGACGTGCTCCCACGTCTCCCCGCCGTCGCGGCTCCGGTAGACGCCATCGCCCGGCATGATGTTGCCGCGGATGCACGTCTCGCCGGTACCGATGAAGACGAGGTCGGGGTCCGTCTCGGAGACGGCGACCGCGCCCACCGAGGCCGAGGAGATCTTGAAGTCGGTGACGGGGACCCAGTTCTCGCCCCCGTCCGTCGTCTTCCACAGCCCGCCGCCGGTGGCGCCGAAATACCCCTCCTGCGGTCGGCCCACGACGCCGCTGACGGCGATCGACCGCCCTCCCCGGTCGGGTCCGAGGTTCCGCCAGCGGTATCCCGCCAGGAAGGCCGAATCCAGCGTGACCGCTCCGAGTACGACGCCCTGCGCCGTCAGCGGGGCGGGGCCGCCGGGAGCTTCGGCCAGTACGAAGAGGGAGAGTGCCAGCAGCGAAACGATGAGACGCCTGCGGTTCATGGCGTGGCTCCAAGCGTGGACGGGTCGTTAGCCGAGAGAGATCCTTCGCCGAAGATAGGCCGGGCTTCCGCAGCGACGGAAGGTGACGAGCGTCCACCGGGAGCCCTCCAACCGCGGTTCCCCGGAGCCGTCATCTCCCTTCGGGGACCTCCGCGCCCACGTCCTCCGGCTGCTGAAACGGGAAGATCACGACGGACTCCACTCCGAGCGCATCCTCGCGGGTCCCGAGGAGGTAATCGGCGCCAAACTCCCAGACGTTCAAACCGGGAACCGGCTCGAAGTGGCATAGGAAACCGCCATCTGCCTCGAAGACGAGCCAGCCCGGCGACTCCTGGGGCTTCGGGTAGCGGCGGACCCAGACGCGGCCATCCCTTCCCACGGCGATTCTGCTCAAGGCGGGGAAATGGTCGGCGACGGGGCGATCCTCGCTCACCATGAGGTCGGTGACGGGATTCCTGCCCTCCTCTCCGCCCCGCCGCTCCACGTAGTCCGCCCGCCAGGCGTTCACGTGAGCGGCCGTGACATCCCGGTCGCTGTCGTGCCAGCGAATGATGCGCCGCAACCGAAACTCATTGTCCAGCAGCTGCACCTCCGGGTCGCGGCCGTTGGCCACGGCGATCGTTGTACCGGTCGCATCCACGGACGGCGCGGCCTCGAACAAGGGGTCCAGAACGAAGTTGATGGGCCCGGTCGGCGGACCGTATCGACGCCCTTCCAGCGCCATCAGCGTGCCGATCAGCTCCCCATCCCGCGTGTGGGCGTCTACAAGGACATCCCGCGGCGTGCGGTAATCGTCCCCTCCCCCTTCCCTGCGCACGTTCACGGAATACCCGTTCGACAGCACTCCGCCGCTGCTGCTCGGATTCGCGTACGCGGGGTTCGGCCGGACAAGCCGGACGAACTCGCCCGCGACCGTGAAGACGTTGAAGTGCCACGGCCGGGAGTTACCCACCCAGAGCGTGTCCCCTGGGAGCGCCCACATGAGGTACGGATCGCGGAACTCGCCGGGACCCTCGCCTTCCCGCCCCATCGACGCGACGTACTCCCCCATCGGGTTGAAGATGCGGACGCTCTTCGTCCCCCGGTCAGCGACGGCGACGGAGCCATCCGAGAGCCGTGCGACGCCCCGCACCATATAGAACTGGTAGCGATCGTCGTCGGCCGCGTCTCCCACGGCGAAGATCGGTTCGCCTCCGCCGGTGCAGCGCCGGTCCGAGTTCAGCGGGTCGTTCGTCACAATGACGACATCGGCGCTGTCCACAACGACCGGGCGCCTGGGTCGCCCCTCGCCTGGCCCACACCCTGCGGCCGTCGTCGCGATTGTCGCGGCCAAGACCAGAGCTCGATGTCTTGGGTTCATGTCACGTCCCTCCGCCAGGCGAGTCCCCAGGGCCGACCACCAGCCATCAGCCAGACCAACGCAACTGGCGAGCGATTGGTTTCGCAGCCCCATGCCGAGCGTTTCGTCTAGCGCGGCGGGGCCGGGGTGCTGAGCTCGTACATGACCACCGACTCGATGTCGAGGGCGTCGCGCCGAGACCCGAGGATGTAATCGGCTCCGAACTCGTAGGCGTTTTCGAGTCCGGGCATTCGATCAAGATGGCAGAGGAATCGACCGTCCGGTTCGAAGACCAGCCAACGGGTGGTCTCTTGTGGCCTCCGATAGCGCCGTACCCAGATCCGCCCGGGTCACCTCCCGGTCCTCGTCGATCCAGCGGATGATCCGGCTCACCCGAAACTGCTCGTCCAGAAGCCGGACCTCG
The DNA here is from genome assembly GCF_965216145.1 of Candidatus Palauibacter sp. Taxonomy (GTDB): domain Bacteria; phylum Gemmatimonadota; class Gemmatimonadetes; order Palauibacterales; family Palauibacteraceae; genus Palauibacter. The sequence continues at coordinate 3,116,720 of NZ_OZ244149.1, read as the reverse complement.
GGATCCCGGCCCGGAGTGATGGCGACCGTGGTGCCCCCGGCGTCGACGTCCGGCTCTCCATCGAACATGGGGCTGAACTTGAAGTTCGGCGCGGATTCCACGGAACCGAATCTTCGTCCCGGGAGCGTCGTGAGCGTGTGGGCGAGGGTCCCGTCCGGCCCGTGCGCCTCGATGACGTATTCTCGCGGCGTGCGAAAATCATCCCGATCCGCGTAGTCGTCCCTCTGGTTGATCGAGACGCCGTTCGACAACACACCGCCGCCATGGCCCGGATTCAAGTAGTGCGGGTCGGGTGTGACGAGTCGAATGAACTCCCCATCGGGGGAAAAGACGTTGAATCGCTGCGGTCGGTAGTCCCCCATCCACAGCGTGTCGCCGGGGAGGGCCCAGAGGAACCAGGGGTTGCGGAACTCCCCCGGTCCCTCGCCACGCCCGCCCATCGAGCGCAGGAATTCGCCGGCTTCGCTGAAGATGCGGCCGCGCTGGTCGCGCCGATCCATGACCGCCACGGACCCGTCCGAAAGCCGCGCCATGCCGCGGAGGCTGTAGAAACCCGGCACACTCCACGGGGTGCTCGGTGAACTGGCGGACCGGCGGATCAATATGCACAAGATCGAATCGCGGCCCGCGAAGAGTAGCCTCGGCCAGTACATCTTTCTCATCGACATGGCGGGACACCGGGTAGATCCCGTCGTGGCGGATGCGCTCGAGAGCATCCGCGCCCGCGCGTCGTTCTTCAAGATTCTCGGTTCCTACCCCCGCGCCTCCTCCTGACTCCCAACCGTCGGAAGCATGTCGGTTCAAGAGTTGACGATGGCCGCTTTGGGATATCTATTGTAGATCCAATTCCAACAGGAGATGACCCGTGGGCGCCCGATCACATGTTGCCAGGTGGGGAAGCAGTCTGGCCGTTCGCATTCCGAAGCCGGTGGCAGAGCAATGGGGTGTCCGCGAGGGATCCAGAATCGAGATGGTGCCGCGTGGCGACCGGTTGGTGATGCGCAAAGACGCCCATGACCTCGACGAGATGTTGACCCGGATGTCGCCGGAGACGCTACACGACGAGGTCGACACGGGACCCGCTCGAGGCAGGGAGGTGTGGTAGAACCACCACATGTGCCTGACGCAGGGGATCTCGTATGGCTTGCCTTCACGCCGCAGGCCGGGCACGAGCAGGCCGGACATCGGCCCGCACTCGTTCTCAGCCCCGGAGCCTACAACCGCAAGAGCGGCCTGGCGCTCTTCTGTCCCATCACGTCACGGCGGAAGGGCTATCCCTTCGAAGTTGCGCTTCCCGCAACGGGAGAGGTTACCGGAGTCGTGCTGGCCGACCAGGTGAAGAGCCTGGACTGGCGCGCCCGACGAACGCGGTATGTATGCAAGGCCTCGCCGGCCCTGGTGGGTGAAGTTCTGGCCAAACTGTCGGTCCTTCTCGGCCAGCCCTGATTCACTCCCGCAGTTCAGCGGAAGATGATGCCCCGACCCGGGGCGGCGTGCCCAGCCGCGTCAGGTGCGTGCCTAGCACGGATTCCACGGCGGCCGCCTGCGCGAGGACGGCGAGGTCCGCGCCGGCCCGGCCCATCAGCTGCAGGCCGGCGGGCATCCCCTCTCCGTCCAGCCCGGCGGGGAGGCTGATCGCGCACAGGTCGAGCATGCTGGCGGGGCACGTCCCCGAGAGCATGAGGCGGTTCGCGTCGCGGTAGGCCCCGAGTCGAGAGAGGGCCGCGAGCGGCGGCGGCGCAATCGGCAGGGTGGGCGTCGCGAGGAGGTCGATCCGCTCCGAGGCGAGGCGGGCGTGGACGACGGCGGAGAGGCGGCGGCGCTCGTGGAGAGCGGCCAGATAGTCGAGCGCGCGCACGTCGCCCGCCGCCCCCAGACGCTTGCCGGCGATCGGGTGCAGGAGCGGAATCCACTCCGGCAGGTCGCGCTCGAGGAACCCCAGGAACTCCGGTTGTACGATCTGGCCATCGAAGTAGCGTTCCCCCGCCTCGTCGAGTTCGGGCATGTCGATTTCGATGACCGTGGCGCCCGCCGCACGCAATTCGGCCAGCGTGTCCTCGACGACGTTCAACTCGATACCCACCGGCGAGCGCGCGCCATGCCCTTACACGGTGCGATTCAATGATGACGTTCGTGTCGACGAGTACCGTGCCACCGTGGCGCGTCATGCTCCCTCACAGCTCGACAGGTGCCGGGACGCCGTGCGCCGCGAACACCTCCATCACACCTTCCACAGGGAGGTCGAGCACACCGGCCATGCGCCGCATGGAGACATGGCCTCGGTCGACGGCCAGGCCCGCCACTTCGGCGAAGGGCTTCGAAAACAGAGCGGGCGCGACATCGTCAGCGAATTCGCGTCCGTTGTTTCGCAGTCTCTCCGGGGGCAGTGCACGCGCTGCCGATTTCGTCAACCGGCGAAGCGCCACCAGTCGCCACATCAGAGCCGAGGCGGTCACGTGCAGTTCGTCTCCGGCGGCATTCAGGCGAGCGACCAGTTCCTGCTCGCTCGAGTGCCGCCAATCGCCAAAGCGGTCCAGCGCCGTCCTCGGCATGAGCACCGCCCCCGCGAAGTTGTTCGCGAGCTGTTCGACGCGTCGGCCACCCGTCTCCAGGGCCTCTTCCAGGTGTTCGGGCGGCATCGTATCCCACGTGAGGAGGTGAAACAGTTCGTGCGCGAGGTCGTAACTGCGACGCCCCACAACCTCGTGGCGCGCAATCAACACCACGTCCAGTTCGGGAAGGCGGCAGGCTGCGCCTGAAATGCCTCGACGGGTTTCCACCATGAGGACGAGGATGCCGAGGTCACGCTCCATGACGCTGGCCAGGCGTGTTGCGGGCACGGAACCCAGCTCGAAGTCGGCGGCGAAACGTTCGCCTGCCTCCATCGCGGTCTCATAGCTGGAACCACGAGTGAGCCCCAAGGTGCGGCGCAATAGCGGAGTCCTCCGCTCGACCCGCGGCGCAAGGTTGCGGAACGCGGCGATCCAGCGCCCGGCCCGGTGCTCGTACTCTTCGAGCTGGTGGGTATCCGCGCCCTCGTGCCGCCACGAAAAGCGGCCTTCACCGACGAGGCGAAAGGGATCTGTGAAGTAGTCGAGCGGTGCGCCCAGCTTCTCCACCACCTGCACCAACTCTTCGGCCGTTACGCGCCGCACCCCAGTCTCAATAGCCGAGATGGTCTGCCGGTCCTTGAATCCCATCAGCCGGGCGAGATCTTCCTGGCTAAGCTGATTCTTCTGGCGCAGAGCCCGGATCCGGGCACCAATCAAAGTGGCCGTCATGATACCTTGATCGAAGTGTTCGTGTCTTGCATTATGTAGATAGCAAGCAGTTTATGCAAATAGATCTCCGCAAGCAACCGCCCGCGTCGGACTCTTGCGGATCCATACCGCTTGCACCGCTTCCCCGCCGTTGACGTATCTTTTGCGGATGAAGGACATACAGGATCGGCGGACATGCCAGAGATAGAAGCCGCCCGGCGGAGCCCGACCGCCCGGGTCAGGGTCGGCTTTCTCGGGCCGCCCGGGACGTTCAGCGAGCAGGCGGCGATGGAGTACGATCCCGCCGCGGTCCACGTCGCGTTCGGGGACATCGCCGGCGTCGTGCGGGCGGCGGACGACGGAGAGGTCCAGGAGGCGATCGTCCCCCTCGAGAACAGCACCGAAGGTGCCGTGACGCTGACGACCGACCTCCTCGTCCACCACACCGACCTCAAGATCCGGCGGGAAGTCGTGGTTCCGATCCACCACTGCCTGTTGACGGCGCGAGATGTCGCGCTGGAGGAGGTACGGGTCGTCTACTCGCATCCCCAGGCGATCGCTCAGTGCCGGGGCTACCTCGCGCGTCACCTGCCCGGGGCCGAACCGGTGGCGTCGTTGAGCACAGTGAGCGCTGTTCGTGACATGAAGGCCGCGGGTCGGACCGCAGCCTCCATATCAAGCCGACGCGCGGCCGAGGTTCTCGGAGCCGTCGTATACGCGTCGCGGATTGAGGATGTCTCCGGCAACCGTACTCGGTTCGTGGTGCTGGGGCGCGGGGATCACGAGCCGACGGGGAGGGACAAGACCTCGATCTGTTTCGACTTTTCGGCCGACGGCCCGGGCACACTCCACGGCGTACTCGGAGAGCTGGCGGACCGGCGGATCAACATGTTCAAGATCGAGTCGCGTCCCGCGAAGAGAAGTCTCGGGCAGTACATCTTCCTCATCGACATGGCTGGACACCGAAAAGATCCCGTCGTGGCGGAGGCGCTCGAGAGCATCCGCGCGCGTGTGTCCTCCTTCAAGATCCTCGGTTCCTACCCATGCGCCGCCGATCCGGCGCAGTGAACGTCGGCCCGGTTCAGTCCGCCTGAGAGGGTTCCGCTAGCCGTGGTGGGATACCCAGCCGCGTCAGGTTCGTGCCGAGCACGGATTCCACGGCGGCCGCCTGCGCGAGGACGGCGAGGTCCGCGCCGGCCGGGCCCATCAGCTGCAGGCCGACCGGCATCCCCACGCCGTCGAGCCCGGCGGGGAGGCTGATCGCGCACAGATCGAGCATGCTGGCGGGGCACGTCCCCGAGAGCATGAGGCGGTTCGCGTCGCGGTAGGCGCCGAGTCGCGACAGGGCCGCGAGCGGCGGCGGCGCGATCGGCAACGTGGGCGTCGCGAGGAGGTCGATCCGCTCCGAGGCGAGGCGGGCGTGGACGACGGCGGAGAGGCGGCGGCGCTCGTGGAGAGCGGCCAGATAGTCGAGCGCGCGCACGTCGCCCGCCGCCCCCAGACGCTTGCCGACGATCGGGTGCAGGAGCGGAATCCACTCCGGCAGGTCGCGCTCGAGGAACCCCAGGAACTCCGGTTGTACGATCTGGCCATCGAAGTAGCGTTCCCCCGCCTCGTCGAGTTCGGGCATGTCGATTTCGATGACCGTGGCGCCCACCGCACGCAATTCGGCCAGCGCACCCTCGACGACGGTTGCGATCCCGGGCTCCGCGTCCGTCCACAGGCGGGAGGCGGGGACGCCGATGCGCAGCCCCGAGACCCCTTCCGGCGTGGCATCCGCGGTTTCCCGCGCGTACCCCGCCAACGGGTCTAGAACGCGGAAGGCGTAGCGCAGGTCCTCCACCGTGTGGGTGAGCAGCCCCACCGTGTCGAGCGTCGTGCTGAGGGGGACGACGCCCGTGGTGGGCCAGCGGCCCGTTGTGGGGCGAAAGCCGACCACCCCGGTCGCGGAGGCGGGGATGCGTATGGAGCCGCCCGTGTCCGAGCCGAGGGCGATCCGCGCCGATCCCTCCCACAGGCTCACGCCCGCGCCTGCCGACGAGCCCCCGGGCGCCCGGTGTTCCACGGGGTCCCAAGGATTGACGGGCGTACCCGTGTTCGGGTTCAACCCGACGGCGCCGAACGCGAACTCGACCGTGTGCGTCTTTCCCGTGATCACGGCCCCGAGCTCTCGCAGCGCCCGCACCAGGAATCCCTCGGGCCAGGCGGGGAGCGGCCGCTTCGTGCCGGCGCGGAGCGGGGTTCCGTCGAGCGCGTAAAGGTCCTTGATGGAAACCGTGACGCCGGCGAGCGGGCCGGGATCCTCGCCTCGGGCGGCCGCCACGTCGACCGCGTCGGCCTGTTGCCGGATCGCCCCCGCGTTGAAGGCGATGTACGCGCCCAGATCACTCGCCTCGTGGCGGCAAATCGCCGTCTCGGCCTCCCGGCAGGCCACGCCGCCGCCCCGCCGCACCTCCGTGCCAACCTCCTGGATGGACGGCCGCTTCATCGCGCTAGAGCACGTACTTCAGACTGGCGGTGACCGCCCAGTGCCCCAGCTTCGAGAAATCGAGCGTGGAAACGAAGGGTGTCGCGCCGTCCGCGTGCACCGGCGCGTGGCTGCGGATCGTGGTCCAGCGCGCGTCCGCGCTGATGTCGGGAACCTGGACCCAGCGGCCCTTGAGGCCCAGCGAGGCGCGGGGCGAGAAGGCGAAGTCCACGCCGCCGAGCAACTGGAAACCCAGGTCGCGCGCGGTCAGGTCCGTCGCCAGCTCGCTGACCGTTCCCGCCGCAGCGCGCTGCCAGTCGGGCGAGGCGCCTGGGTTCGCGCGGTCGCCCCCGAACACCTCGAGGTAGCCCTCCGCGATCGACTTGCGGGCGAAACCGAGGTAGTAGCGGAAGTCGACCCGGGACATCCCTGCCCCGGCGCCGACGTAAGGCGTCAGGCGGCTCGGGTTCCGGAACGCGTAGTAGACGTTGGCGAAGAGCTGGCGCCCCCGAAACTCCGAGATATCGCCCCACGGCGGCCGATCCGGACTCCATTCCGTGTCCTTGCCGGTGATCGTGGCGCCCGAGGCATCCCCGAGCGTGAACAGCGTATTGTGGATGATCTGGTGCCGCTGGAGGAGTTCGACCTCCACACTCAACGCTCCGAATCCGTACCCGACCGCGACGCTGCCACCGAGGCCCGCCTCCGGAGCATGGGAATACAGGCCGCCAATTTCGGAGCCGGCGAGGCAGCCCGTGTCCCTGGGCGCGTCGGTCAGACTCGGGTACAACAGCCGATCGCACCGCGTCGGGGTGTTGGGTCCCGAGAGCGCGACCTCGGTGTTCGCCCCCTGGGAGAGGCCCACGTCCATCGCGACGTAGAAACCCCGCGTCCATTGGGCGGAAGCATCCGAGGCCGCGACGAGAGCGGCCCCGGCGAGCATCCCGGCCACGAGGGAGCGCCTCAGGTCAGAGCGGGCAATTCGCATGTCGATTCCAGTCCTGTGTCCGAAGTTCCCGAAGGTTCGCGCCGGCCCGCGGGCCGCAGGGATACCTATTCCGCCTCATCGAGGCCCCGCAACCTCGCTCCTGCGGGGCTTCCCGCAAGTTGCGCGGACATCCGTCAGCGGCCCAGACTTCGATACCTCGGACGGTCGCCCCGGCCGAGTATCCCCGGTGAGGAGATCATATGGCGAGTCTGGCCAGGAACCTTTTCGAGCGCCGTGTTCCCCACGTGCTCGTCATCTACGCGGGGGGCTCCTTTGCCCTCGTCGAGTTCACCGCTTTCATGGTCGACGAATTCCTCCTCTCCCCGCATTGGACGAGAGTCGTCCTGACCGCGGTCCTGCTCCTCCTGCCGAGCGTGGCCATGCTCGCGTGGTTCCACGGGCGACAGGGCCGCGACAAGGTGCCATTGACGGAGAAGATCGGGATCCCCGCGAATCTCGCGCTCGCGGCGACGGTCCTGCTTCTTCTCTTCGGCGGCCAGGATCTGGGGGCGGCGACCACGGCGGTGTCCGTCGAGACGGAGGACGGGGAGACCGTGGAACGCGTGGTGCCGAAGCCGGAATTCCGCAAGCGGACCGCTCTCTTCCCGTTCGACGCGGGATCCGGCCTGGACGAGGACGAGGCCTGGCTCACGTACATGGCGCCGCTGGTGCTCGAACTGGACCTGGCCGCGGACGACTTCTTCGAACCGCTTCTCTTTGGCGCGTTCATGCAGCGGCTGGCGGAACTCGGCTTTCCAGCCCTGAGAGACGTACCCCTTTCACTCAAGCGCGAGATCGCGGCGGAGTTCCACTCCGCCTTCATCGTCGGCGGCACGATCGAAGGTGTGGAGGACCGATATCGCCTCACGCTCACTCTGCACGACACGGGGAGCGGCTCGCAGATCAGCGAAACGGTCCACGAGGGACCCGACTTTCTGACGCTCGTCGACGAGATGTCCGAGGCTCTCGCGGACGCACTGGAGATCCCCGACCGCGACGACATCGAACACCTCGCGGTTCGGGAACGGCTGACCGGGAATGACGCGGCCTGGGAGGCCTTCGGCCAGAGCTATCCGAAGCTGCTCGCCAATCCGCCGGATCTGGACGCTGCCGTGGCGGGGTTGAGCGCCGCGACGGCCCTCGATCCCACGTTCACGATGGCTCAGCACCAGCTGGCCGTGCTGCTCCTGAGCGTCAACCGTCCCGGAGAAGCCATCGCGCCGATTCAGGCGGCCATCGACCACCTCTACCGGCTCCCGGAGCGCCTGCGCTTCAGGGTCAGGTCGGACTACTACTTCCTGACGCAGCAGCCGGAGAAGGCGTGGGCGGTAGTCGAGATGTGGGTTGAACTCCATCCCGAGGATCCGACGGCCCTCCGAAACTACCTCGGCGTGCAATTGCTGCGGGGAGACTGGGAGGGAACGGTCGGGACGCTCGAGACATTGTACCGGCTGAATCCTGCCGAGCACTCCCTGCTCAGGGCGCTGGCCCAGGCGCACGAGGAACTCGGGGACGAGGACCGGGCGCTGGCGGCGCTCGCGGAATACGTGGAGAAGTTTCCGGAGGACTACACCGGCTACCTGGACCTGGCCCGGATTCAGCGGAGGCACGGCGATCTCGACCGTGCGCGAGACTATCCGGAGCGGGCCATCATCATCGAGCCCCGGATGCCCGAACTGCTGGGCGAACTCGCTTCGCTCGACCTGAGCACGGGTCGGTTCGAGAGCGCGCTGTCGGGGTATGAGGAGGCGCTGGAGTCGTCTCGCGCGCCGGCGCAGAGGGCCGACGCCCTGGAGGGTCTGCGGGAGTACTACAGCTTCCGTGGACAGATGGAAGAAGCGATCGGGCTGGCGGACGCCCGGCTCGACGAGGCCCGTGCGTGGCAGGCGCCGATGCAGGTCGCCCAGGACCGGTTCTCCGACATCGACCTGTATCTGGACGCGGGCCGGTACGACGACGCCGTGGCCCTGTTCGAGGAACTGCGGTCTCAGCTTCCACCGCCCGTGAGCGATTACCAGGTCCCCCATTGGGAGATTCACATCGCGCTAGGGGCGGAGGACGGCGAGGCGGCCCGGGGTGCGTACCACGCCGCGTTCGACGCGATGGAAGCGACGGAGCTCGGTGTGCTGCGCCCCGCACTGACCGGCGACCTGGGGCGGATCGAGGAACTCGACGGCAACTACGACGCGGCGGTCACGAACTACCCGGACGCGATGGCGCAGGATCCCGGCCGCAACTTCCGCCGCCGAACCGGACGGGCGCTGCGGAAGGCGGGCCGTCTGGACGAGGCCGAAGAGCAGTTGAGGGAAGCGCTGCGCCTCCGCCCGGCCGACCCGCGGACGCACCTGGAGATGGCCCTCGTGCTGGAAGCGCGCGGTGACGCCCCGGGCGCGCTGGAGCACCTGCGGAGCGCACTCGCCGCCTGGGAGAACGCGGACGAATCCTTCGAGCCCGCCGGCGAGGCCCGCGCCCTGCTCGCCGCGCTCGACAACTGAGGCCGACGGCCACGCACTGGCCGCCTCAATCAGCCCAGGAACCACAGCCGATTCGGAGCCGATGCAATTTCTCAAGAACGGCCCCGACATTCCTTCAAAGCTTCTCAACGACCACGAGGAGGGCCAAGTAGCATTTTTCGTTGGTGCGGCCGAGGCGCTCCCGCTGCACTCCGGCCAGATCGCCTGACCCTGGCGCGGCGGCGCCTGACGGGCGGTTCGAACCTGTAAGCATTGCTTACGAGTTGGCACATCGCGCGGCGCGAGTGGTCAAGGATTACTTGACAACTGCGTGGCTCCTCAAATGGCCATCGTGGGGACGTCGTATTGGAGAACGCGGCGGTCCCTCGTCACGAGCGTCAACCCCTCCACGCGAGCCTGGGCGATCAGGAACCGATCAAACGGATCGCGGTGCAAAACCGGGAGCCGGGCCGCCTCTTCGGCATGCCGGAACTCCAGCGGTAGATGCGTGAATCCTCTCTTCTCTACCAGCGTGGACAGGCCTTCGGGGGCGTCAAGGCGTCCCTTCGCTCTCTTGGCCTCGATTTCCCACCCCGTGATCGCGCTCACAAAGACTTCGTTGCGGGGATCGACGATCGCGGAGCGGGCAAGATCCGAAATCCGCGCGACATCGGACAGACACCACAGGAACACGTGCGTGTCCAGAAGGAGACGTCTCACAGGCGGCCGCTAGTCCTCGTCCGGGAAGATCTTCGAGCTTTCCATCAGCACCATGAGTTCCTGATCGGGTTCGTCGAAGTCTTCGGACAGCCGGATCTTTCCCTCCAGCCCCCCAAGCTTCCGTTCCCGCAGAGGCTCCCGGTACGGCTCCAGTCGCAGGTATGGCTCGCCGGCCTTCGCGATGACGATCTCCTCGCCCGCCCAAGCCAGCCTGCCGAGGCGAGAGAGCTGTGATTTGGCTTCGTGCATGTTCACTTTCACCATCGATCCCGCCTTAGCTAAGTCCAACTAAGCCTCACTCGGTCAGGGGGTCGTGTCAAGATCCTCGCCGGTATCAAGCTCACCATCAACCAACACGGCGGCGGCGCGGTCGACCCGGTCTCCGGGGGTGCTGACGAGGGCGCCAGCCACTTGGGCGCGGACGGCGTCCAGCACCTCGCGCGCGACGGCGATGCCCTCGCGGGCCGCCTCATCCGCTCCCCGGTCCTGAGCGCGGGACATCCGTTCGAGGACGGCGGCCGGGACATCGACGCCCGGGACCTCGTGCGCGAGAAACTCCGCGTTTTCCAGTGACAGCGGGGGCCACAGACCCACGAGGATCGGGACGCCGAAGCCCTCGATCTCGCGGACGAAGGCGAGAAACGCATCGGGGTCGAACGCCGGCTGCGTGACCGCGAAGTCGGCGCCCGCTTCCGCCTTCCAGGCGAAGCGGCGGATCTCCTCTTCCGGATCGAGGGCGCCGGGGTTCACGGCCACACCCTTCACGAACGAGGTGGGTGAGCCGATCGAACTCCCGCCCGGGTCGAGGCCGAGGTTCAACTGCTGGACGACGTTCGTGAGGCCGATGCTGTCGATGTCGTACACGCCGCCGGTGTCGTAGGGGCCGCCGCGGGGCGGATCGCCGGTGATGAGCAGCAGGTTGCGGAGACCGGCCGCCGCGGCGCCGAGGAGGTCGCTCAGCATGCCGAGCATGTTGCGGTCGCGGCAGCTGTAATGCGGGACCGTCTCGATCCCCAGTTCGCGTTCGATGACGATGGCGGCGGGCAGTGATGCGATCCGGCTCCGGTGCGCGGGGCCGTCAACGATGTGGACGGTGTGCACCCCGGCGTCGCGGAGGCGGCGGGCGCCCGCCAGCAGCTCGCTCGGGTCCCACCCGTGCGGCGGCGTAACCTCTACCGCGCGGACGAACTCGCCCGCGGCCAGTCGGTGGCCAAGAGCCGAGCGGTCGGCCAGCGGTGGCGGATCGGGCGCGGGCTCGCCGCCCGGTTCGGTCGGCTGGGCGACCGCCACCCGCACCGGCTCGTGCGAGTTCGTCCCGAGCAGCGTCGCCGTCAGACGCGTGTGCTCGGGCCCGGTGCCACAGCAGCCCCCCACGAAGCGGGCCCCGGCCTCGGCCATGCGCCGCGCGTAGCGGGCCATGTACTCCGGGCTGGCGAGGTAGATCTTCCGGTCGCCGATGTCGCGCGGCAGCCCTGCGTTGGGCAGCGCCGAGACGGGACGCTCCGCGGCGGCCACCATGCGCTCGATCCCGAACAGCATGGCGGACGGCCCCACCGAGCAGTTGAGCCCGATGACGTCCGCCCCCGCTTCGTCCAGCGTCCGCGCCGCCGCCTCGACGGGCGCGCCGTACGCCGTGTAGCCCTCCTCGCCGAACGTCATCTGCGCGAAGACGGGCGCGTCACCCGCCACGCGGCGCACCGCTCGCAGCGCCTGCAGCAGTTCGTCGAGGTCGGAGAACGTCTCCAGGATGAAGCCGTCGACCCCGCCCTCCGCGAGGCCGGCGACCTGGCGGCCGAACAGCGCCGCGGCCTCGTCGACGGAGGTCGGACCCCACGGTTCGATCCTGATGCCGAGCGGCCCGATCGCCCCCAGCACCTCCGCCCTCTCGCCGGCCGCCTGCCGGGCGAGCCGCGCGGCCGCCACGTTGATCTCCTCCGTGGAGCCGTCGAGGCCGAACGCCTCCAGCTTGACCGGGTTCGCGCCGAAGGTGTTCGTCTCGATCAGTTGCGCCCCGGCGCGCACGTACTCCGCGTGGACCCCGAGGACCAGATCGGGCCGCGTAAGGTTCAGCTCGTCGTAACACTGGTTGACGAACACGCCGCGCTCGTACAGAACGGTGCCCATCGCACCATCGATGACACGGACGGCGTCCCCCTCGATCCACTCCCGCAGCCGCCCGCTCATCCCGCTGCCTCCAGCGCGACCTCGCGGTCGTAGGCGAGGTTGGGCGACAGCCGCCGCTCCGCCTCCTCGAGCGAGACCCCGCTCCGCTCCGCGTAGTCCTCCACCTGGTCGCGACCGATGCGGCCCAGACCGAAGTACCGCGCCTCCGGCCGCGCGAAGTACCACCCGCTCACCGATGCGGTCGGCAGCATCGCGTAGTTCTCCGTGAGCGAGATTCCGAGGCGCCGCTCCACGCCGAGCAGATCGAACAGCAGCGCCTTCTGCGAATGGTCGGGACAGGCGGGATATCCCGGCGCCGGCCGGATCCCGACGTACCCCTCCGCGATCCGCGCCGCGTGGTCGAGCTTCTCTTCCGGCGCGTACCCCCACAGCTCCGTCCGCACGATCTCGTGCAGGCGTTCGGCCAGCGCCTCGGCCAGACGGTCGGCGAGCGATTTGGCGAGGATGCTCCCGTAGTCGTCCACCTCCGCCTCGAAGCGCGCGCACAGCGCCTCGAGCCCGATCCCGGCGGTGACTGCGAACCCTCCGCTCCAGTCCGCCACGCCGCTCGATTCCCGGGCAACGAAGTCGGCCAGACAGACGTTCGGACCCGACGACCGGTCCATCTGCTGCCGGAGATGCGGCACCGTCAGCAGTTCGCGACCGCGATCGGCCGAAAAGAGGACGATGTCGTCGCCGCGGGCATTCGCCGGATACAGCCCCGCGGCCGCCCGGGCCGTCAGCGACCCGTCGCGCACGATGCGATCCAGGAGCCGCCGGGCATCGTCGTACAATTCGCGCGCCGCCGCGCCCCGCACCGGATCATCGAGCAGACCCGGGAAGCGGCCCTTCATCTCCCACGCCTGGAAGAATGGCGTCCAGTCGATGTAGTCGAGCAGGTCCGCGAGCGGGAACGGATCAAAGACGCGAACCCCCAACTCGCGGGGAGCCGCGATCGGCACCCGCTCGTCGATCGCAAGCCGGTTCCCCCGGGCCCCCGTGAGAGAGGCGAGGGGCCTCCGCCGGTCCCTGAACTCGGCGCGGATGCGCCGGTACTCGGCCCGCGTCTCCTCGACGAACGCGGTCTTCCGGTCGTCGCTCAGCAGCTTCCCCACCACCCCGACGGCCCGGGACGCGTCGAGCACGTGCATGGTCGCGCCGGAGTAGCGTTCCTCGATCTTCACGGCGGTGTGCTTCCGGGAGGTCGTGGCCCCGCCGATCAGGAGCGGCACCTCGAACCCCTGCCGTTCCATCTCGCTCGCCACCCGCACCATCTCGTCCAGCGACGGCGTGATGAGACCGCTCAGGCCGACGATGTCCACGTCATGCGACCGGGCCTCCGAGAGGATCCGCTCCGGAGGCACCATGACACCGAGGTCCAACGTGTCGTAGCCGTTACACTCCAGCACCACGCCGACGATGTTCTTCCCGATGTCGTGCACGTCTCCCTTGACCGTGGCGAGGAGGATCGTCCCCTTCCCCTTTCTTGCCGCGGCCGCACGCCTCCCTGCAGCGGTGGCCTGCTTTTCGGCCTCGAGGTGGGGGACGAGAAACGCCACGGCCCGCTTCATGACGCGCGCGGATTTCACCACCTGCGGCAGGAACATGCGGCCGCTGCCGAACAGGTCGCCCACCCGGTTCATTCCGGCCATCAGCGGACCCTCGATCACGTCGAGCGCGCGGGCGTACCCGAGACGGGCCTCCTCGGCGTCCTCCTCTATATGCTCGACGATCCCTTCCACGAGCGCGTGCTCGAGCCGCTCCTCGACGCCCCATGACCGCCAGGCGTCGTCCACCCGGGTCCGCACCCCCTGTTCGCCGATCCGCCCGGCGAGATCCGTGAGCCGCTCCGTCGCGTCGGGACGCCGGGCGAGCAGCACATCTTCCACCGCCTCGAGAAGTTCGGGGGCGATGTCGTCGTACAGGGGGAGCCGGCCGGCGTTGACGATCCCCATGTCGAGGCCGGCCGCGATCGCGTGGTACAGAAACGCCGCGTGCACGGCTTCGCGTACCTGGTCGTTCCCCCGCCAGGAGAAGGAGATGTTGCTGATTCCGCCGCTGGTCGACGCTCCGGGCAGCTCGCGCTTGATGCGGCGCACCGATTCGATGAAGGCGATCCCGTATTCGTCGTGCTCCTCCATGCCGGTGCCCACGGCGAACACGTTGGGATCGAAGATGATCTCCTCCGGCCGGAAGCCGGCTCCGAGCAGGAGGTCCCAGGCCCGGCGGCAGATCTCGAGCTTGCGATCGACAGTGTCGGCCTGACCCCGCTCGTCGAAAGCCATGACGATGACCCCCGCCCCGTAGCGCCGGATCAGGGCCGCCTGCTCCAGAAAGACCGCTTCCCCTTCCTTGAGTGAGATCGAGTTGACGATGGCCTTGCCCTGGACGCACTTGAGCCCGGCCTCGATCACCTCCCAGCGCGAGGAGTCGACGACCAGCGGCACGCGCGCGATGTCGGGCTCCGCCGCGATCAGGTTCAGGAACCGGGTCATGGCGGCTTCGGAGTCGAGCAGCCCCTCGTCCATGTTCACATCGAGAAGCTGCGCGCCGTTGCGGACCTGGTCCCGCGCCACCTCGACCGCCTCGTCGAACGCGTCCTCCCGAATCAGGCGCCTGAACCGGGCCGAGCCCGTGACGTTGGTGCGCTCCCCGATATTGACGAACAGCGTGTCCGGCCGGATCGCCAGCGGCTCGAGACCCGAGTATCGGGGCAGCGGATCGAGCACCGGGATACGCCGCGGCCGGGCGCCGTCCATCCGATCCGCGATGGCCCGGATATGCTCGGGCCCGGTGCCGCAGCACCCACCCACCACGTTGAGGAGTCCCCGGTCCGCAAAGTCGCCCAACAGGTCGGACATGTGCTCGGGCGTATCGTCGTAACCGCCGAACTCGTTCGGCAGCCCCGCGTTCGGGTGGCAGCTCACCGGCACGTCGGCGACGGTGGCCAGTTCCGCCACGTACGGCTCCAGTTCCGCCGCACCGAGCGCGCAGTTGAGCCCGACGAAGATCGGATCCGCGTGGCGGACCGAGAGCCAGAACGCCTCCACGGTCTGGCCGGACAGTGTACGCCCCGACAGGTCCGTGATCGTGCCGGAGACCGCGATGGGGATGGCCTCGCCCCGCTCCGCGGCGAGTTCGAGGATGCCGAAGATGGCGGCCTTCCCGTTCAGCGTGTCGAACACGGTCTCCACGAGCAGCACGTCGGCGCCCCCTTCGATGAGCCCTTCCGCCTGGGCGCGATAGGCGCGGGCCAGTTCGTCGAAAGAGACCGCACGGAAGGCCGGGTTCTCCACGTCCGGCGAGAGCGAGGCCGTCCGGTTGGTCGGCCCCATGCTCCCGAGCACGAACCGCGGCCGCGACGGATCCAGCCGCGTCGCGCGGTCCGCCTCTCTCCGGGCGATCCTCGCGGCCGCTACATTCAGGTCGTGGATGAGGCGGGCGTTCCCGTGCTCCGGGGAGATACCGTAATCTGCCTGGGAGATGGCCTGCGCGTTGAAGGTGTTCGTCGTGATGAAGTCGGCGCCGGCCTCCAGGTACGCGCGGTGAAGCGACGCGATATCCCGGGGCCGGGTCAGGCACAGCACGTCGTGGTTGCCGGCCAGGGGACGATCGTGGTCGGCGAGCGGGCCCGAGCGGTAGGCCGTCTCATCGAGGTCGAGGCCCTGGATCATCGTCCCGGTGCCACCGTCCATGATCAGGATGCGCCCCTTGAGCGCCTCCCGGATCTGTACGCTGCGCGACTCACGACTGTTGGCCACGGACCTCATCCGCAAAAAATCCCGGTCGCCAAAGATCGCGCCCGGGGCGTGGCTCTTTAGCGATTGTTTAGCGTGGCTGCAAGCTGCCGCAAATCACCACGGCCGGATTTTCCGGCAGGCGAAAACTAGCGCACCCGCCATGCCGACGAAACCGAATACGCGCACGCGGTTAAACAGCGTGACGAAGGGACGTGTTTCGCCTCATATGGACAAGCGACGACGTGAAGCGGGCCGCGGGGCGTTCGCCCTCGCGGTTCTGGCGATAACAGGGGCGGGGTGGGGGCTTTCGGCGCAGGAACCGTCGCTCTCGCCGACCGCGGCCGTGGCGACCGTCTTCAGCGGGGGCGTGGCCCCCGCGGCTGTGGAGGCGGTACGCCGCGAGGGCGAACTCTCGATCGATGGCCGGCTCGACGATCCCGCGTGGCGGCCGGCCCCCATCATCACCGACTTCGTCCAGGGAGTGCCGCTGGAGGGCGCCGAGCCGTCCCAGCCGACCGAGGTCCGCGTCGTGTTCGACGATGGCGCGATCTACGTCGCCGCCCGCCTGTACGAGAGCGACCCGAGGGTGATCCGGGCGCGCCTCACCCGCCGGGATGAACGCGGTTCCTTCGACTCCTTCAAGCTCTCGCTCGATCCGAACCGTGACGGGCTGACCGGTTACGAGTTCGAGGTCAGCGCCGCCGGGGCCGAGACCGACAGGTATCTGTTCGGCGATACCCAGGAAGACGTGAACTGGGACGCGATCTGGGACTCCTCGGTGCAGGTCGACGACCGCGGGTGGACGGTCGAGATGCGGATCCCGCTCTCGCAGATCCGCTACGAAGCTCACCCCGGCATGCAGACCTGGGGCATCAACTTCGCGCGACAGCGTCTCGAGACGAACGAGACGGACTACTTCGCCCTCCAGTCGCGCACGGCCCGGGGACGCGTGAGTCAGTTCGGCACGATCGACGGGCTCCAGCTCGCGCGCTCGAGCCGGCGGTTCGAGGTGCGGCCGTTCGCCGTGTCCCAGTACCACACGGCCCCCGCCGACATCGGAAACCCGTTGTTCGACGGCAGCGAGATGGAGCCGCGCGGGGGCCTGGGCCTGAGCATGGGAATCGGCTCCGCTTTCAGCCTCGACGCGACAGTCTATCCGGACTTCGGCCAGGTCGAAGTGGACCCCGAGGTCATCAACCTCACCGCGTTCGAGACCTTCTTCCCGGAAAAACGCCCCTTCTTCGTGCGGGACGCGCAGATCTTCACTTTCGCCGGCTCGCGTGGCGGCCGGATGGGCGGCGGCAAGGCGCTCTTCTTCAGCCGCCGGATCGGGCGGGAACCGCGAGGATTCGGGCCCTACGAGGCAGACTTCCGCGATACGCCGCATCTGACGTCCATCCTCGGGGCGGCGAAGCTGACGGGCCGGACGCAGGGCGGTCTCTCCGTCGGCGCGCTGGCGGCGGTGACCGGGCAGGAGATGGGGCAGGCGTACTTCGCGGAGCCGGATTCCCTGGGACGGTTCGTGGCGGAACCGCAGACCGAGCACGCCGTGCTGCGGCTTCAGCAGGACTTCCGCGGCGGCGCGAGCAAGATCGGCGTCATCGGCACCGGCCTGAAACGCGAACTTCCGGGCGACGCATCGTTCGATTTCCTCCCCTCGCAGGCGTACAGCTTCGGCCTCGACTTCGAACATCAGTGGGGCGGACGGCGCGGCCGCGACTATCGTCTGTGGGGCTTCTACTCGGGCAGCCTGGTCCGGGGGTCGAACGAGGCGCTCCTGCGGCTGCAGCGAAATCCGACCCACTACTTCCAGCGTCCCGACGCCAGCTACCTCTCGGTCGACTCCACCGCCACCTCCATGTTCGGGAGCGACTGGCGCGTGCAGATCGAGAAGGAGGGCGAGCACTGGACGTGGGGCACATGGCTGGGACAGCAGACCCCCGGCTTCGAGGTCAACGACTTCGGGTTCCTGACCAGCGGGGAACGGCTCGATGTGGGCGCGCGCATCAGCTATCGGGACATCACCCCCGGCGATCTGTTCCGCAACTACAACATAAGCCTCTTCACCTACCACAACTTCCGCCATTCGCTGCTCGAAGAAGTCCGGGATCCGGAGTACTGGCGGCGGTCCTACGACACGGGCGCCGCGTGGATGAGCGGGAGGTTCACCTTCCTGAACAACTGGGGTCTCAACCTCAACCTCTCGTATTCCCCCGAGAGTCAGTCCGATACGCAGACGCGCGGGGGTCCGCTCATGACGGAACCCGCGGAGTTCAACGTCCGCCTGGACGCGAACACGGATCGGAGCCGGGCCTTCCACGTGTCGCCGCGTTTCTCCTACCGCATGGCGGCACAGGGACGCGGGCATGACTTCAGTACCGGCTTGAACTTCTCGTTCCGCCCGGTTCCCAACTGGCGATTTTCCCTGGGCCCGAACTACTCGAATAGGCGGGACGGGGCCCAGTACGTGACCCGGACGGAGACCCTGACGTACAGGCCGACGTACGGTACGCGGTATCTGTTCGGCGACCTCCAGCGGACGAGTTTCTCGATGGAGACCCGTCTGAACGTGTCCTTCACGCCCGACCTGAGCCTTCAGCTCTATGCGCAGCCCCTGCTCTCCTCGGGCGACTATCGCGGCTACCGGCAGCTCGCCACCGCCGGATCGTTTGATTTCCTCGACCACGCCGAGGGGCGGGCCTACCGCTTCAACGGCCTCGTCACGGGATGCACGGACGGTACGACCTGCGCCTTCGACGGCGTGCGCTATTTCGACTTCAACGGCGACGGCGCGCTGGACCACTCGACCCGGGACCGCGACTTCAACATCCGTTCGCTGCGCGGCAACGCGGTGTTCCGCTGGGAGTATCGCCCCGGTTCGGAAATCTTCCTCGTGTGGCAGCACGCCCGCCGCGAGAGCGTCCTGCTCGGCAACTTCGACCTCAACCGGGATCTCGAGGGGTTGTTCCTGGCGCCGGCGGAGAACGTCTTCATCATAAAGGTGAGCCACTACCTTTCGATCTGATCCCGCCGAGCGCCTCGCGCCGGGCTGATTTGGGGTGCAGGTTGGCGGAGCGGATGTTTCGCTGCCGCTGACGACCTGTCCCGCCCGGAGACGAATCCTTGCCGACAAGCCCGCTGCGCCTGGTCGAGGTGACGCTGCGAGAGATCGAACTGCCCCTCAAGGAGCGGTTCGTCATCTCGTCGGGATGGATGGAGAATCGCCGCATCCTCCTGCTCGAACTCCGCGACGAAAGCGGCATCACGGCCTGGGCGGAGTGCGTCTGCGGCGACCTTCCCAACTACTCCCCCGAGACGGTGGACACGGCCTGGCTCGCGCTGCGGCGCTGGCTTCTGCCCCGGATTCTCGGGCGGGAGATCGAACGGCCGGGGGTCGTGAAGACCCTTCTGGACGACGGTGTGCAGGGGCATCCGATGGCCAAGGCGGCTATCGAGATGGGAGTCTGGGGAATGGCCGCGGAGGCTGCGGGGGTCTCTCTCTCCCGGCTCGTGGGAGGGACGCGGAGCCGGGTTCCGACGGGGATTTCCATCGGGCTCCAGGCCTCGCCCGCGGACCTCGCGGCGAAGGCGAGGCAGGCCGTCGATCAGGGCTACCGAAAGGTCAAGCTCAAGATCAGTCCGGAAAAGGACATCGAGTTCGTCGCGGCCGTCCGCGAGGAACTGGGGCCCCGGATGCCGCTCGCCGTCGACGCGAATGCCGCCTACACGCTGGAGGATGCGGACCACCTGGCGAGGCTCGACACGTTCGACCTCATCATGATCGAGCAACCGCTCGCGGCCGGCGACCTCGTGCGCCACGCGCGACTCCAGGAACGGATCGACACGCCGCTGTGCCTCGACGAATCGATCGTCGACCCGGCCACCTGCGAGGACATGCTCGCGCTCGGGAGCGGCCGGATCGTGAACATCAAGCCGGGGCGCGTCGGCGGGTTCCGCAACGCCCGCGAGATTCACGACATCTCGCAGCGGGCCGGCGTCCCGGTCTGGTGCGGCGGCATGCTGGAGAGCGGGATCGGCCGCGCCTACAACGTCGCCCTCGCCTCGATGCCGAACTTCGAACTCCCCGGTGACCTGTCGCCGAGCGCCCGCTACTGGACGCGGGACATCGTGACGCCCGAATGGACGATGAGCGCGGACGGCTTCGTGACCGTGCCTCGCGACCGGCCGGGCCTCGGCGTCGAAGTGGACACCGAGCGCGTCGAAGCGCTCACCCGCCGTTCCGAGACATTCGCCGCGGCCGCCCCCGGCGTCCCGTCGTGACCGAGTTCCGCCCGCTGGAGACGCTCGACGACCTGCGCGCGTGCGTCCGCCTCCAGCGAACGACCTGGGGGGAGGGGTTCGCGGACATCGTGCCCGCGTCCGTCCTGCAGGTATCGCAGAAGATCGGGGGCTTCGCGGGAGGAGCGTTCGAGGACGACCGTCTCATCGGTTTCGTCTATTCGCTTCTCGGGCGTTTCGAAGGCGTCGAGGCGCACTGGTCCCACATGCTGGCCGTTCATCCGTCCGCGCGCGGGGGCGGGCTGGGCCGGGAGCTGAAGCTGTGTCAGCGCGAGGCTGTCCTCTCGAGCGGGATCGGCACCATCTTCTGGACCTACGACCCCATGGTGGCCCGCAACGCGCACGTGAACCTGAACCGGCTCGGCGCGACGGTGCTTCGCTGCGTGCCGAACATGTACGGCTCGGATACGGGGAGCCCCTTGCACGCCGGGGGCGATACCGACCGGTTCATAGTCCGGTGGGATCTCGACGGACCGGAGACCCGCCGGGCGCTCGAGGAGGGAACCGCGAGGTCGGCCGGCCGTCTCGCGGTTCCGTTGCCGGATCCGGCCCACGTCGTGCCGCGGCCGGACGGAATACAGGGGGCGGGCGACGGACTGCCCGGGGGTGAGGAGGTGTTCGTCGAGATTCCGGCGAATGTCGAATCGCTGCCCCCCGACGGAGCGCTGATAAGGTGGCGCGAGACCGTGCGCGACGCGGTCTTGACCTATCTCAGGAGGGGATATGAAGTGCAGAGCCTGGTCGCGAACCTCGAGGCGGATCGCTGCTTCTACGTCCTGCGTCGGAACTGACGCCATGAGCCATGCGCAGAGTTCACGGCGCAGGCAGGCGGCCACCGCCGGGATGTGGGCCTTCCTCGCGTCCCTCGGCGCGGCCGGTGCGGAAGCCCAGACGCCGTACACCGTCGAGGACATCCTCTCCGCCCCCTTCGCGACGGATCTCGTCGCCGCTCCCTCGGGCTCGGCCTTCGCCTGGGTCGGGTACGACCGCGGCGCCCGCGGCATCTGGGTCGCCGAAGGGCCCGATTTCGTAGGCCGTCAGCTTGCAGCCTGGTCCGAGGACGACGGACAGGACCTGTCGCAACTGCGCTTCACGCCGGACGGGCGTCAGATCGTTTTCGTGCGCGGCGGCGGGCCGAACCGCGCCGGGGAAATCCCGAATCCGCGCTCCGAGCCGGAGCCGGCGAGCCGGATGGTGTGGGTCGCGTCCCTCGATGGCGCCGCCCGACCGCTGGCGGAAGGGACCTCACCCGCCATCTCCCCCGATGGCCGAACCGTCGCGTTCCTGAACCGCGGGCAGGTCTACACCGTGACGCTCGACGGGTCGGAGCCCGCGGGCCCCCTTCTCCGCATCCGCGGCAGTGCGGGGTCGCTCACCTGGTCTCCGGCGGGGGACCGGCTGGCCTTCGTGAGCAACCGCGGCGATCACGCGTTCGTCGGCGTATTCGGGCTCGACGACCGATCCGTCCGCTATCTGGACCCGAGTCTGGACCGGGACGGCGACCCCGTGTGGTCTCCGGACGGAACCCGGATCGCCTTCATCCGCGTCCCCAACGAGGGGGGGCGCCTCCCGTTCTCGCCCGTCCGCAGCGCCCTCCCCTGGTCCATCCGCGTGGCCGATATCGAGACGGGGACGGCGCGCGAAGCGTGGCGCGCGCTGCCGGGCAGCGGCAGCGCCTTCCAGGGCGTGAGCGGCCCCGCGCTGGCGTGGCTCGCCTCGGACCATTTCCTGTTCCCGTGGGAGCGCACGGGCTGGCAACACCTGTACTCGGTCCCGGTGGCGGGCGGCCAGGCGACGCACCTCACGCCGGGTGATTTCGAGGTCGAATACGTACTCCCCGCGCCTGGCGGAGAATCCGTCTATTTCTCATCCAACGAGGGTGATATCGACCGACGGCACCTGTGGCGCGTGGCCCCCGGGGGAACGCCCGAGGCCCTCACTTCGGGAACCGGTATCGAGTGGAGCCCCGCCGTGACGGCGGACGGCGTACTGGGCTTCATCGCTTCCGACGGGCGGACGCCGGCCCACGCCGAGGTCCAGACGGGAGGGGAGCGGCGGCCGCTCGTGGACGCCTTCATGCCGGACGCTTTCCCGTTCGAGAGCCTCGTGGAACCGCGGCAGGTCACGTTCCGCTCCGAGGACGGGATGCTCATCCACGGGCAGATCTTCCTTCCCTCCGCCGGCGCGGAGGGGCGCCGGCCCGCCGCCATCTTCTTCCACGGCGGGTCGAGGCGTCAGATGCTGCTTGGCTGGCACTACCTGCGCTACTACCACAACACCTACGCCCTGAACCAGTACCTCGCGAGCCGCGGCTACGTCGTCCTTTCGGTGAACTATCGCAGCGGAACGGGCTACGGCCTCGATTTCCGGGAGGCGCTGAACTACGGGGCGCGCGGGGCCAGCGAGTACAGGGACGTGATCGCGGCGGGCCACTACCTCGCCGAGCGCGACGACGTCGACCCGAACCGGATCGCGCTCTGGGGCGGCTCCTACGGGGGCTACCTCACGGCGCTCGGGCTCGCTCGGAACTCCGACGTGTTCGCGGCCGGGGTCGACATCCACGGCGTACACGACTGGAACGTCGTCATCCGCAACTTCGTACCGTCCTACCAGCCCGAGACGCGAGAAGCCTTCGCGCGGCTCGCCTTCGAGTCTTCCCCCATGGCCTGGATCGACGGCTGGCGCTCTCCGGTGCTCTTGATCCACGGTGACGACGACCGCAACGTGCCCTTCTCCGAGTCCGTGGACCTGGTCGAATCGCTCCGCGCGCGCGGCGTTGAAGTCGAGCAGCTCGTCTTCCCCGACGAGGTGCACGGTTTCCTCCTGCACCGGAACTGGCTCGAGGCCTTCGAGCGCGCGGCGGCGTTCCTGGACGCGCATCTCGGCGGGTCGGCAAACGCGGGAGGCGCGAGGCCTTGACGGCCCGCATCGCGGGGCAACTCGCGCTCGTCACCGGGGCCAGCGCGGGGATCGGCGAGGCCATCGCGCGCCGGATGGCCCGCGATGGCGCGAACCTCGTGCTGTGGGCCCGGCGCTCCGACCGGCTCGCACAGCTGGCGGAGGAGATCGCCTCGACCACCGGGGCGAACGTGCAGACCTGTGTCGTCGACGTCCGCGATCACGAGGCCGTGGTGGCCGAGGCGGACCGGCTCATGGCCGTGACCGGGGCGCCCGACATCGTCATCAACAACGCCGGGCTCGCCGCGGGCATGGCGCTCGTTCAGGACGCCGATGTCGACGACTGGAACCGCATGATCGACACGAACGTGAAGGGGCTGCTGTTCGTGACGCGCGCCTTCCTGCCGGCCATGATCGCGCGGGACTCGGGTCATGTCGTCAATATCGGAAGCATCGCCGGCCGGCAGGTCTATCCGGGCGGGAGCGTCTACTGCGCCTCGAAGTACGCCGTCCAGGCGCTCACCGAGGGGTCGAACCTCGACGTCCTGGGTACGGGGGTTCGCGTGTCGGGGGTCAACCCCGGCATGGTCGAGACCGAGTTCTCCCTCGTCCGCTTCGGCGGCGACGCTGCACGCGCCCGGGCGGTGTACGAGGGCACGCATCCACTTCAACCGGAGGACGTAGCGGAGGTGGTCTCCTTCGTGCTCAACGCCCCACCCCACATCAACGTGGCCGACGTCATCGTCCTCTCGAACAGCCAGGGCAGCATACACCACATCCACCGCGACGGGGGATGAGCGTCGCGGGGATCGCCGGACTCTTCATCGCCTGTCCGGACCCGGTTCACGTCCGCGAATGGTACCGCCGCCACCTGGGGCTCCGGTTTTCCGTCGGCGAAGGGGTCCGTTTCACCTGGCGCGAAGTTGACAGCGGACGGTCCTTCGACACCCGGTTCGACTTCGTCGATGAGGCCTCGCGACGCCTGAATCCCGGCACCCCGCCCGTGGTCGTGCGCTATCTCGTGCGCGACCTCGGGGCGCTGGCCGAGACGCTCCCGGAGGGCGGCGACGGCCTGACGATGCGGGAGGGCCGGTGCGGTTGGATGATCGACCCGGACGGGCGGCGGGTGGAACTCTGCGAGGCCACCGCACCCGCGGAACCCTCGGTCGATCACGGAAGGGTGACGGGGATCGGCGGTGTATTCCTCCGCTCCCCCGACCCGGCGGCGCTCAAGGCGTGGTACGCGCGCCTCGGGATCCGGCCGGGGCCCGACGGCTACGTCACGTTCCCCGCCCGGTCGCTCGAGGGGGACGAGACGTTCACGGCGTGGGAGGTGTTCCCCTCGAACACGACCTACTTCGACTCGAAGGGCGAGCCGAGCCCCCACCGCTTCATGCTAAACCTGCGCGTCCAGGACCTCGACGGGCTCGTCGCGTCGCTACGCGGAGGCGGCGTCTGGGTCGACCCGAACACGGAAGCCTGCGAGTACGGGAAGTTCGCCTGGATCGTCGATCCCACGGGCGCACGCGTCGAACTGTGGGAGCCCGCTCCCGCCGCGAGCTGACGCCTTCGCCGGCCCACCCCCCCGCTTTCTCCTCCCGCGTTCTCGCCTCTTGACACATCTCGATATATCGAGATAGTGTTCCGATATATCGAGACACGTCGGCACGGTTAGCGTACGGAGGACGAGCGATGTTCACGAACCGAGACGGACTCGGCGCCTGGGCGAACTGCTGTGGCCCCGGCGTCTTCCGCTTCTCCGGCGGCTTCGGCCCCAAGCGGCGGATCGTTCGAAAGGGCGAACTGAAGTTCGTCCTCCTCCGGCTCCTCGCCGACGAGGCGATGCACGGCTACGAACTGATGCGGCGGCTGGAGGAGGAGTCGGGCGGGCTCTATACACCGAGCCCGGGTTCCGTATACCCCACCCTGCAATTGCTCGAAGACCAGGGCTACGTCTCCTCGACGCAGGAGGACGGCAAGCGCATCTACCGGCTCACGTCCGAGGGCCACGCCTTCCTCGAGGAACACGGCTCCCGGACCCGGGACATCTTCGGCCGCTTCGTGAACATCGGCGAGCGTTTCACCGGGGCCGCGATGCGCGAGGTCACGCGCTCGTTCATCCACCTCGCCCAGGTGAGCTTCGAGCGGGCCACGGGCGGGCACGGCGATCCGGAAACTCTGGCGAGGGTCAAGGCGATCCTCGACCGTGCCGCCCGCGAGATCGAGACCGCGTGGCCGGAGCCCGGATCCGCCGCGACCCGGGAGGCCTGAGCCATGTTTGAATTCGCGCTTCTGGGAGGGATCGCGGTATGGCTCTGCCGTCGCCGGGGCTGGGGTCGGGTTGACATGCAACGGGCCCTCGGCAAGCTGGGGCGTGTGGGCCGGAGCGCCCTCGCTACCGCGCATCGAGCCTGGCCTGGCCTGCTCGCGCAGTGCGCGGCGGACATGAAGGGCCTCGTGGAGGACACCGCCCGGTTCCTGCCTTCGGGCGCGCGGACTCGTCTCGAACGGCGCGCGCGGAAACCCTCGACCCGCTCCAACCGCGGTCTCGACCGGGCCCCCGTCCGCGACGGGGATAGAGCCATCGCGACCGCGAGCCCGAGACCCGAAGACCGGGCCGTCGCCCGCCTCCAGCGCCGCTATGTCGACGGCCGCATCAGCCTCGAGGAATATGCCGAGGCGGCCCGCGCACTCCGGACCGGGAGCCCGCGGGCCTTCGCCCGACCGCCGTCCTAGCCGGCGTCCCGGCTAGCGTCTCACCTGCCGCTCCCACGGGGTGCGAGTGAAGTAGGACTCCGTCATCTCCGTGATCTGCGGCGCCAGGAAGATGAGCGCGATCAGGTTCGGGATGATGACGATGGCCAGGAAGATGTCCCCCAGTGACCACACCACGGCGAGCGGCAGCACCGCCCCGACGAAGTGCATCGCCACGAAGACCAGCTTGTACGGGATGATCGCCCGCGGTCCGAACAGGTAGTTCGCGCACCGGTCGCCGTAGTAGCTCCACGAGATCGCCGTCGAGATCGCGAACAGGAAGACCGAGAAGATCACGATGTAGTGGCCCCAGTCGCCGAGCGGCGCGAGGCCCCTCTGAAACCCCATCTGGGTCAGCGGCGCGCCCGTCTCGTAGGCCTGCCCGTACAGCACCGTCAGCTCCCGCCCGTCGTCGGCCACCGCCACGGCACGCGCCGGATCGACGGCGCCGCTGAACGGCTGCGTGTGCGCCTCGTCCTCGAACAACTGCGGCACGGAAACCTCGTGCCACGCCACATGCGGCTCGCTCGTCACGCCCGGCCGCCCCAGCGTGTAGCGGATCGTCCCGGTCGGATCCGTCGGCACTGATGAGCCGCCTTCGTCGAGCACGACGTAGCTGAGATCCCCTCCCTCGAGCGCGATCTCGGTGTCGACCTGTTCGTTCCAGGCCCCGGTCATGATCAGGACGAGCGCCGTCATGGTCACGATGACGATCGTGTCGATGAATGGCTCCAGCAACGCCACCACGCCTTCCGACACCGGTTCATCCGTCTTCGCGGCGGCGTGCGCGATCGGTGCGGAGCCCTGCCCCGCCTCGTTCGAGAACAGCCCGCGGCGTACACCCCACATCAGCGTGACGAGGAACGCACCCACACCCGTGCCCGCCACGCCGGCCGTCGGATTGAACGCCTCCCGGAAGATGAGCGCGAAGGTTCCCGGCACCTGGTCGAGGTTGAGGATGATGATGAGCATCGCGGCGCTCACGTAGAGGATCGCCATGGCCGGAGCGAGGATGCTCGTGACGCGGCCGATGCGCTTGATCCCGCCGAGGATAACGAGCGCGACGAGCGTCGAGGTGACGAGCCCCGTGATCCACGTGGCGATCCCAAACTCGGAGAGCATCGCGTCGGCGACCGTGTTGGCCTGGTTGGCGTTCCCCGTCATGAACGCGGTCAACCCAAGCATGACCGCGAAGAAAGCGGCGATCGGCTTCCAGCGCGGCCCGAGCCCCTTCTCGATGTAGTACATGGGTCCGCCGGAGACCGTGCCGCTGTACTTGGCGGAATCCTCGTCAACCTCGCGGTACTTCTGCGCCAGCGTGACCTCGCTGTACTTCGTCGCCATGCCGAGGAAGGCAGTCATCCACATCCAGAACAGCGCTCCCGGACCACCCAGGTGGATGGCAATCGCGGCGCCGGCGATGTTTCCGATCCCCACCGTGGCGCTGAGCGCGGTGGTCAGCGCCTGGAAGTGCGTGACGTCGCCCGGATCGTCGGGATCGTCGTAACGGCCGGTGGCCACCGCCACGCCGTGCGCGAACTTGCGGATCTGCGGCAGGCCCAGCTTCAGCGTGAGGTAGGTCCCGATGCCGAGGAGGAGCAGGACCTGAAGCGTCAGGCGCTCTCCAGCGATGGTGATCCCGAACTGCGCGATGTTTCGGTCGAGCCAGTCGACGATTGTGGCGAAGTCCATGCGCTTTTCCTGTTGAGCTGCCGGTGGCAAGGAGTTGCGCTGAGTTTGGCCCCCGGCAGCCGGGGCTGCAACCGGGAGCGGTTCGCCGGTCCGCCGATGACGGGCCGGCCGGTACCTGCCGCGCCACCCCCGGATCGGTAAGTTCGTTCGCGCCAGCGGCGGCCCGGAGCCGGCGTCGCTCCAACACCCGGCCCCGAAACCACATCCGACACACCCACCGGAAGCACGCAAGGGGAGACGTGGGTCCAGACTTCGAGCCGATGACGGTGACGCGATGACAGTGAGGCAATGACGGTGGACGCACGCGGTCCCGGCCTGCCGGCCCGGATCGGGCGGCTGTGGGAGTTCGCGACCAACCTCTCGTGGACATGGAACCGGGAGGCCCGGTCCGTCTTCCGCGCCATCGACCCGCCGCTGTGGCGTCGCTCGCTTAACAATCCCGTGGCGCTGCTTCGGGGGGTCGGAGACGCGCGCCTCCGCGCCCTGGCCGGGGATCCGGCGTTTCTGCCGCGCTACGACGCGCTGTGCGCAGCGGTGGACGCGGCTGCGAGCCGCGGGTCGACTTGGTTCCAGCGGCGATACCCCGAGTTCGCCGCCACCCCGATCGCCTATTTCTGCGCCGAGTTCGCTCTGCACGAGTCCATCCCCATCTACTCCGGAGGGCTCGGGGTGTTGGCCGGAGATCACCTGAAGGCCGCTTCGGAACTCGGCGTCCCTCTCGTAGGCGTCGGCCTCATGTACGCGCACGGCTACTTCGACCAGACCTTGGGCCCCGATGGCTGGCAGGAGGACGCCGATGATCCGCTCGATACCCGGCTGACGCCGCTCGAGCGGCTGTGCGGAGCGGACGGCGTGCCCTGGCTCACATGGATCCAGGGCGCGGGCCGACGCATCCACGTCGGAGCCTGGCGGGTCCGGGTCGGCCGCGTGCCGCTGTACCTGCTCGACACGGACCTGGACGAGAACGACCCGGCGGACCGCGGCCTCTCGCACCAACTGTACACGGGTGGTGTCGACCACCGGCTGCGCCAGGAAGCGCTCCTCGGCGTCGGGGGCGTGCGGGTCCTCGCGGCGCTCGGGATCGAGCCCAGGGCGTGGCACGCCAACGAGGGCCACGCGGCGTTCATGATGGTCGAACGGGTACGTGGCCTCATTCGGGAGGGTCTTCCCTTCCCGGACGCCGTGGCCCGCGTGCGGGCCTCGACCGCATTCACCACGCACACGCCCGTGCCCGCCGGTCACGACGTGTTCTCCCACTCTCAGATGCGGGACTGGACGGGCGAGAAGTTCTGGGAAGAGATCGAGGCGCGGGACGAACTTCTGGGGCTGGGGCTTCATCCGGACGACGAGGGACGAGACCGCTTCAACATGACGGCGGCCGCGATCCGGCTGTCACGGAGGGTGAACGGCGTCTCCGCGCGCCACGGCCACGTCAGCCGGGAGATCTGGCGCGGATTGTGGGCGAACCGGCCGGCCGGGGATGTCCCCATCCGGCACGTCACGAACGGCGTACACCTCGGGACGTGGATGCACGAGGACATCGTCCGTCTGCTGGACGACCACCTCCCGGCGGAGGCCCTGTGGCGGGTGCGCCGGCGGCTCAAGCTCAGACTCCTCGACCTGATGCGCGAAGAGGCCCGGGGCCGTTGGCGCGAACACTGGCCGGAAGCGAAGCACCTCGTCGGGGCGGGCACGCTCATGAGCCCGTATCCGCTCACGATCGGCTTCGCGCGGCGCTTCGCAGCCTACAAGCGCGCGGACCTCATCTTCCGCGACCGCGACCGGTTGCTGGCGCTGCTCTCGGATCCGCGCCGGCCGGTGCAACTGATCTTCGCGGGGAAGGCGCACCCGCGGGATGACGAGGGCAAGCGGGTCCTGCAGCGCGTCTACGAGCACACCCGTGACCCCCGGTTCGAGGGACGGATCGCCTTCATCGAGAACTACGGGCTCCACACGGCCCATCGTCTCGTCGAGGGCGTCGACCTGTGGCTCAACCTGCCCCGCGTCCCGATGGAGGCGAGCGGGACGAGCGGCATGAAGGCCGCGCTCAACGGCGTACCCCAACTCGCGACGGACGACGGGTGGTGGGAAGAGGGATTCGAGGGAGACAACGGCTGGATCCTGCCGCGCGCGCCGGAAGACGCGACCGAGGAGGAGACGGACCGCCACGATCACGAGCACCTCTTCCGCCTTCTCGAGGACGAAGTCGTCCCCCTCTTCTACGACCGGCCGGGCGAGGGCTCATGGGACGACGCCCCCGCGGGCTGGCTCGAGCGGGCGCGGCGGGCCATCGAGGTGGCCGGCGCGCGGTTCACGGCCCAACGCATGGTGCGAGAGTACGCCCGCGACTACTACGTCCCCGCGTTGCGCGGACTCTCCGACGGGGACGAC
This sequence comes from Candidatus Palauibacter sp., assembly GCF_965216145.1. GTDB lineage: Bacteria > Gemmatimonadota > Gemmatimonadetes > Palauibacterales > Palauibacteraceae > Palauibacter. The sequence goes on along the minus strand of NZ_OZ244149.1, from coordinate 3,086,895 downwards.
CCGCCGACTCACAGGTAGCGCGGCCCACCCCCGGAGGGACGGCAACGGCTCGCGCTCCCAGGCGTCATTCTCCATGATGCGCAACAACGGACCAGCGTCCAACCATCGCGCGGGCAACGCCTCGGCCGACGGGCCGGGGCGCTCGTGCATCTAGCCGCATCGCTTGCGTGCATTTCGCGTCTTGCGGAACATGGGACCGCCCGCTGTATAGTGTCCCCCGATGGTCGGAAGGCCGGTTGCCTCGGACGTGGAAGCGCGGTTGCGGGGCAAGGAGTCCGGCGGGGGTCACAACGGTGTCCGTCCAAAGCCCCCAGCGCAGTCCGAGCCAGCCGAGAGCGGCAGGCAGGCGAGAAGCGTGGACGGCGGCCGAGAGGTCGAGAAGTAGCTCGCCGGTCTAAGTCGATCCGACCCGACGGGACCGCCCCTAGGCGCAAAAGCACGCCAGACCGTAGACCGTGACAGCTACGATTCGACGAGACGGGGGCTCGGGACGACCGCCTTGGCCGAAACGCCGGGTGTTTGGTCGTCTTTTGTCCCAGTTGGTCGTCCTTTGCCGCAGTCCTTTGCCCCCTTCGCTCTCACTCTTCCAGCTAAGATCGGAGTCAAGAAACCGCAAAGCGGTTTCGCAGGCTTCGATCCCTTGAAGGACTCCCGGAATTAAGATCTTCGGTTAACCGCTGCCCGGAGTATGTAGCCACCCCTCGCGCGCACCCGCCGACCTCACGACTATAGCGGCCGGCAGCAAGTGGGCTGCCGCCAAAACCGGAGAAGGAGAAAGCGATGGGTGACCTATACGACGCTGCCCCGCCATGGATGCAGGAGGCGATGCAACAACACGATGAGTTCCGGCAGGCTCTTTCTGCCGTAGAGGGCGAGGGCGGCAAGCTCGGGGACTTGATCGAGTACGCGGTGCTGTTCCGCGCTGTTCCGCGCACAGGCGAACATGGCTCGCAACAACACGCCCTTGCCGCCGGAGCGGCAGCGTCGGATGGATGAACTCGAAGCGACACTTCGTGACGCCGGAGTATCCCGGGAAGCGCTGCATCGGTTGGGGATGGCGTTCGGCGGCGAGGGGAGCTAGAGATTTGCGAAACGCCGCACCTTTCGCTTCGGGAGATCCGCGAGAAAGCCGCCCGCAGGCGCGCAGCCGCCAGACAGAGCTTCGCGCCCAAGCCTCGGAAACTGACGCCGCGCGAGCAGCAGGTATGGGCTTACGTCGCCGCGCGGACAGTGCGGTAGGCAGGTGCGCCTCCGGGCTTGCATTACGTGTCACACGAGGCACACTTTTGCGGCGTCGAAACGTGCTGTCTTGTGCCGTGTACGAAGAAAAGGAACGAGGTAGAAGACCACTGACTGGAGGCCTTAGGGATGGATAAGATTGCCCGCGCCGTGCGGGACTACGCGGCTCGGAAGTTCGTGCCTTTGAGCGGAGCTTCTCCTCTCACCCGACGTTCGCACCCCCCCGACTTCCTCGTCGTCCTCAACGATCTTGGCGTCGTCCTCAACGATCTCAACGTCGCCAGTTGGTGCGTGCTCGTGGAGCATGGCTACCCGGAGGAGCCGCCAGAACTCGTTTCTCCCTCGTTTGAGCCTACCGAGGAGATCGAGGCCGTCGAGCATGCGGGCCAAGCAGATCTATTTCCGGGCTGGTGAGCAAAGCCGACAACGGGGACGAGAAGAACCTTCCCGACCGACCTGAGGAGCAGACCCCGGCTGAGCGCACCGAACGCCAACGGATGCGCGTCCGGTACACCGAGACCTCCTGGAGCGCACCGCTGCCTCCCCCTGCGCTTCTTCGGGAGTTCAACGAGGCCGTCCCCGGTGCGGCCGACGCAATCATCTCCGAGTTTCAGGAACAGGGTCAGCATCGCAGGGACATGGAACGCCAGACGACAGAGGCGCACGTCTTCGCCGTCACGGTTGTTCCGAACTCCTGATGAGGGGGAATCGGAAGCGCCACAGGATTCGGAGGATTCCGGCAAGGATGACGAGGAGACGCCCACCCGGAGGGACGGCGACGGCTCGCGCTCCTAGCGGGGCGGCAGGAGTTCGTCGAGGTACTGCACGAGCATGTTGCGCCAGGTGGGCCAGTCGTGGTGCCAGTCTTCGCCCCAGTCGTCCACCCGGTTCGGCACGCCCTTCCCCGCCAGCCGCGACGCCATGCGCCACGATTCGTCGATGTCCTCGGCGCGCCCGCGTCCGGACGCGAAAAGGACGAACCGTTCCCGCAGCCGGTCGAGCGTCTCACCCGTGAGATCCGGCAGGTAGTGCAGAGGGGACGCGCGGTAGAAGTCTTCCGTGATCCCCGCCTGAATCCCGGTCTCGTGCTTCAGGAACCGCTCCAGGTCGTAGGTCCCGCTCATGCAGAGCGCGTGCGAGAAGGCGTCCGGGAAGCGGCACAGCATGGCCAGCGCGTGGAAGGCCCCGATGGAGGATCCCGCCGCCATCACGTCGATCGACGGGTCGTTGCAGTCGTCCTGGATCCAGGGGACGAACTCGTAGCCGACGAAATCCTGGAATCGGTTGAGCACGCGCATGCGGTGCTCGGGCGTCCCCTCCTGCCCGAGCATGGCGCGTCCGGCCACGCTGTCGCACGAATAGACCTTGAGACGACCGTCCGTGAGGTAGTCCGCCACCGTGTCGATGACGAGGAAGCGCTCGATCTCCTCCGCGTCGCCGGCGGCGGTGGGGAACATGAGGAGGGGGACGCCGACCTCGCCCCAGCGGACGACGTTGACTTCCTGCTCGAGACGGTCCGACCACCAGCTGGCGATGAGTTTCATGACGCGAGGATGGGTACGCTGCCGGGCGGCTCTTCCCGCCGGGCCGCCTGGATGCGATTGAAGAAGAGATCCGTGAACTCGTCGATCTCGTGATCCGGGTAAAGCGACGACACCTTCACGTGGACCGCGTCGCGGGCCGCCTCGCTGCCGAAGAACTCGTCGGCCACCTCGTCGAGATAGCCGAGGTGCGTCTCGCAGAAATCCGCGAAGCGGTCGGTCTCCAGGCGCGCCTCGGCGATTTCGCCGCAGACCCGGATCCTCTCCTCCGGCGTCATTCCGGCGCGGCACGCGTCGAAGAACGGTTTCCAGTCAAGGTTGATGCGCATTCGCCTCCGGGTCGCCGCGCAGAAGATGGACCAGCGGATATTCGCCTTGATGAGCCAGGGGAAATGATAGTGGAGCGACGTGACCTGGGAATCCGGGCACGGGTTCGCGAAGTCGATCGGCATCCACCGCCCGCCGCTGCGGAGGGCTTCACACGAGTTGAAGTCCCACCCGAAGAAGGCGTTGATCGTGAGCGTCATGTCGCGGATCTCGCGGGCGTCGCTCGCGCCGAGGAAACCCCGCTCGAGGGTGTACCGGTCGTGCTGCGGGGCGCCGGGGTCGTAGAGAACGGCGCGCGTCTGCGGTCCCAGCCCGACGCAGCGGACGAAGCGGTCGTGCGCTTCCACGCCCCGCTGCAGGTGCATGACGAACTTGCCGCTCTCGTCGTAGGCGGCCTGCAGCGCCTCGTCGTCCTCGATCCGCGAGACCCCGCGCCAACCCCCGCCGTCGTAGGGCTTCATGAAGACGGGATATCCGAGATCGCGCGCCACCTCCGGGAGATCGAACAGCCGCGCGTAGCGCCGAAGGGTGATGGCCAGGTCGTCTTTCGGATCGTACGACTTGGGCGGGATCAGCCAGGTCCGCGGCACCGGGAGACCCAGCCGCATCATGGCGCAGTAGGTGGAGTGCTTCTCCATCGACTGGACGCTCCACGGGTTGTTGAACACGTAGAGGTCGTCCATGACGACGCACTTCTTGATCCACTCGCGCGTCGGGAAGTACCAGTGCGTGAGGCGGTCGATGACGAGGTCGTATCTCACCGGCTTCTGAAGGTCGAAAGGCTCGATCGTGACGTCCTCGACCTGGAACCGGAGGGTGCCATCCGGGGAGGGAATCCGGAGGTCCAGCCGCCGCAGGATCTCGCGATAGGCGATGGGCCAGCAGAGGTCCGCCCCGAGGGAGAGCCCGATGCGGCGCGTGACTTCGGGCGGCGGGGCGGCGGCTCGAGGGGGGGTCATTCGTACACCAACCACAACGGACCCGGGAAGAGCCACGTGAGCCCCTCGCGGAGCCGGTCGCGCCAGTTCTCCCAGTTGTGGCCATCGCGCGACTCGACGAAACGGACGTCGACGCCGACGCGCCGGAGGACGGGGATGAGCGCGCGGTTCTCGGAGGCCAGCGGCTCGTACACGCCGACGGAAACGAACGCCTTTTCGGCGACAGGGGTCGGCGCGTCCCGGTACCCGTTCATCATGTCGACCATCCGGTCGAAGACGGGGCCGCTCTCATTGCCGCCGATGTCCGTGAAGAGGAACGAGCCCGACTGGAGCAGCAGCCGGCCGAAGCGGTCGGGGTAGCGGAGCGCGACGTGGAAGGAGGCGACCGCCCCCAGACTGGCGCCCATGAGGCCGCGCGAATCGGGCTCGGGGAGGAGCGGGTAGTCGCGCTCGAGTCGCGGCAGCAACTCCTCGACGACGAACCGGGCGTGGGCCGGATCCGCCGAGTATTCCGACATCCGGTCGCCCGGGTGCAGCAGCGCCACGATCAGGCGCGGAAGCTCGAAGCGCCCGATGAGCTGGTCGAGCACGGGCCGCAGGCTGGCGTACTCGAGGTAGTCGGCCCCGTCGTGCACGATGAGCAGCGGGTAGCGACGCGTGGGGCGGAAGTCCGCCGGCCGGTACACGGTCACATGCCGGGCGGAGTCGAACGCCTCGCTCTCGAGCACGAGTTCGTCCATGACGCCGGCGGGCGCTTCGCCGGTGTCGCGGGCCCAGTCGGGGATCTCGTAGCCGCGCGCCTGCACGACGGAGTTCGCGCCGAAGGGATCGCGCGCACGGAGGGGGTTCAGGGGGTCCTCGATCCATTCGGCGCGGCCGCGGGCGAGCACTTCGATCTTGTACTCCACGCGGGAACTGTCCGGCAGTTCGAGCGTGTAGTACCAGAGATCGGTCCCCTCCAGACGGCGGAACGGGGCCGAAGCCTGGAGCCCGTGCACCCAGTGCCGGAGCCGTACGGCGTCGGCCTCCCCTCGATAGACGAAGGTATAGAGAGGCGGTTCCGCGAGCGGGAACTCGTGGGCCTCCAGGAAGGCATCCACGGCGCGGGGATCGGATGCGAGCCGCGCCTCCAGGGCCGCGATCGAGGCGGAGCGCGGCATGGACGCGTCGTGCCCGCGAGGCCGGGGGCTGGCGTCGAATCGCATCGCTCGGGCTACGCGGCCGCGGGGAAACGGACCCGGCGGCCCGTCGGGTCGAGCCGTTCGACTCCGCCTTCACCGTTCCAGCCCTCGGCGGCCCGATCGATCCGGTGTCCGGGGTCGAGGAGGACGCAGGAGGCCGGGGCAAATCGGGCCGCGAGCCGCGCACTCAGCGCTCGGTCGTCGAGCGCGAGACGCGCGGAGGCATGGGGCAGCGCCACGATGTCCTCGGCCAGTCCGAGCCCCGCATCGAAGACCTCGGGGTGCCCCGCGCCCCAGGGCGGCCGGTCGTGGAAGAGCACGATGCGCGGGGTGAGCACCATCGCCCCGGCCGAGCGGGCGATCACGGCGCGTCCCTGGAGGAGCTCCCGTCCCCCGAACAGGCGGAGGCGGCTGAGCAGGTTCGCGACGTGTCCGCCCTCGATCACGACCGCCTCCGTCCCCTCCAGTCGCGCGTCGACTTCCCGCCGCTGCGATCGCACCGCGTCGCGCTCAGCGGGCTTCATGCGCCGCTCGAACTCCGACCGGATCTCGGCGACCCGGTCCAGGTGCCGGGTGTCGAGCCGCCGGATGGCCTCCAGGGCCTCGTCCCGTTCCGCCCGAAGAACGGATTCGTCTCCACGCAACTCGGCCAGCCCCCGGTGTGCCTCGACGAGGCCATCGAGTCGCAGGTTGTAGGCGCGACGCAGGGCCTTGAGCCGACCCTGGGTGGCCCGGTGCGCCCGGGCGAATTCCGCGTCCGCCTCCGCCACCCGGTCCGAGCGCCGGTACAGTTCGAGATCGACGACGCGGTCGGCGAGCCGGGGATCGAGGAGGCCCTCGTTCGCTTCGCGGTCCCGCCACCCGGCGGTGACGGCCGCAATCCTCGAACCGCGCGATATGACGCCCCAGGCTTCCAGTTCCGCGACCACCCCCCGGAGGGTGAGGCCCCCGCCGCGCGGCCCGAGGAGGACGACCGGATTCATGCGGCGCGGACCCTGACCCAGCGTCCCACCGCATCCAGCATCCCGCGCAGTTCGTCGTAGTCGGGATGCCGCAGCCGCAGCCACGCGTTCGCCATATAACCCGCCTCCACCGGCTGGGTCGGCGTGCCCGGGGACGGCAGGTGCACGTCGATGATCCACTCTCCGAACCGCGATTCCACCTTCTCCAGACCCTCGTACCCCGTGATCCGGCCATCGCGTTCCGGACGCAGCGTGACGATGCCCGCGGAGTAGCGGCGGGTCGCCTGCTGCGCCGTGCGCCCGTGCACGATGCAGGCGGCCCATTCCCGGTACAGGTCCATCTCGTTGGCGGCTGCGTACAGATCCCACGCCCGGACGCCGGGGGGCCGACAGCCGATCTCGGAGAACTTGAGCCCATTCTCCCCGAAGAACCACTCCATGTGGGTCGCCGAGGTCCCGATCTCGAGCGCGTCGATGACCTGCTTCCCGAGCTCCCGAACCTCGGCATAGGGGGCGGCGGCATCGATCCGGTTCGTCGCGATGAACTGCGGCGAGACCTCCCGCGTCCGCATCGCCTCGAGCACGTTCGGGTAGTAGTGGGTCATGAAGTCGTGCACGACCACGCCGCCGATCGTGAGCGTGTCGTAGAACGCCTCGTGCCCCTCGACGAACTCCTCTACCGCGACTTCGGCTCCGTGGCCAACGCCCAGCCTCGGGAGGAGCGCCGCGAGCTGCGGCTCGTCCTCCACCCGGTAGGTGCCGGAGGCCCCCGCCCCGGCGCGCGGCTTGACGATGAGCGGATAGCCGACGCGGCTCCCGAAGCGCAGGATCTCGTCCGCATCGCCCCCGCCCATCGACTGCGCGGTCGCGACGCCCGCCTCGCGCAGCGCCTCCTTCATGGCCGGCTTGTCGCGGCACAGGTGCGCCGTCTTCACGGAGGTGCCGGCCAGCCCCGCCGCCTCCCGGACGCGGGCCACGGGCAGGATGTGCGCCTCCACGGTGGCCTCGAGGCGGTCCACGGGCCGGTGGCGATGGATCTCCTGCAGCGCCCGGGCGAGGGCGGACTCGTCGCACACCGAACCCACCTGCTCGTAGCAGGTGAGCCACCGGGGCAGGTCGGGGCCGAGTGCATCGAGCGGGGCTTCGCCGACCGCCGACACCTCCGCGCCGACCTCGTGCAGACCGCGGACGAAGTCCTTCTGGTTCCCGGGAAACCGGGGTTCGACGAATACGACGTGCATGGTTCTCTCGGACGGGTTTTGCCAGAGGCGCCGTGAAGCTTCACTTTGTCGGCCCGGCATTGTACAGTCCCTCCTCTCAAGCGCCAGCCCGGCGGTTCGCACCCGGTCCGTGCCTGTCCGAAACCCTGGAAGTTCCATGCGCAACGTCGCGTTCGTCGCCCCGTTCTATCTCCCTGCCACGCTTCGGTTTCTGGAAGCGGCGGCGGGACTCGAGAACGTGCGTCTGGGGGTCGTGACGCAGGAGCCGATCGAGAAGATGCCCCCGGCGCTACGGCGGCGCATCGCTGCTACGGCGCGGGTCGAGGACGCGCTGTCGGCGGAGGGGATCCACGCCGGGCTCGGACAGCTCTCCGCGGAATTCGGGGGGATCGACCGGCTGCTGGGCGCGCTCGAGGATCTCCAGGTGCCGCTCGGCGAACTGCGCGACGCACTCGGACTCCCCGGGATGGGCGCCGCGGCGGCACACAATTTCCGCGACAAGTCGCGGATGAAGGACGTGCTGCGCGCGCACGGCCTGCCCTGCGCCCGGCACGCGCTCGTCCGCGACCAGGCCGAGGCGGCGGCGTTCTCCGCCGAGCAGGGGTTCCCGCTCATCGTGAAGCCCCCGGCCGGCTCCGGCGCCCGCGGCACCTTCCGGGTCGAGACGCCCGAACAGTTGCGCGCCGCCGTCGCCATGTCCGCGCCGAGCCCGGACCGGCCGACCCTCATCGAGGAGTTCGTCGTCGGCGCCGAGCACTCGTTCGACGCCGTGTCGATCGGCGGCCGGCTCGTGTGGCATTCGATCAACCATTACCTCCCGTCCCCGCTCGAGGTGCTCAGCGAGCCCTGGATCCAGTGGTGCGTCCTCCTCCCGCGCGAAGTGGACTCCCCGCGCTACGAGGAAATCCGCCGCGTCGCGGGACCCGCGCTCGACGCGCTGGGGATGGAGACGGGCCTCAGCCACATGGAATGGTTCCGGCGCCCCGACGGGACGGTCGCCATCTCGGAGGTCGGCGCGCGCCCGCCCGGTGCGCAGTTCGTCACGCTGATCTCCCACGCGCACGAGTTCGACCTCTATCGGGCCTGGGCGCGCCTGCTGGTGTTCGACGACTTCGATCCTCCGGCCCGGCCCTACGCGGCGGGCGCGGCGTATCTGCGGGGACAGGGACACGGAAGGGTGCGGCGGGTGGCGGGACTCGAGGAGATCGCGAGCGAACTGGGGCCGCTCTGCGTCGAGTGGCGGCTGCCGCGGCCGGGACAGGCCCGGAGCGCCTCCTACGAGGGGGAGGGTTACATCATCGTGCGTCACCCTCGCACCGAAGTGGTCGAGGAGGCGCTGGGACAGATTATTACCCGCGTGCGGGTGGAGCTACAGCCATGAACGTACTCATGTTATCGCCGGGGTATCCGGCCGAGATGCAGTATTTCACACGCGGTCTCGCCGAGGTGGGCGCGACCGTGATCGGACTCGGGGACCAGCCTGGGTCGGCGCTGCCCGAGATCGCCCGGACGAGTGTGTCGCAGCACCTGCAGGTGAGGTCGCTCGCCGACGAGGCCGGCGTCATGCGGCAGGTGGCGGCGTTCGCGACCAGGACCCGCATCGACCGCGTGGAGTGCCTGTGGGAGCCCTACATGATCCTCGCCGCGCGCCTGCGCGAGATGCTGGGCGTCCCCGGGCCGACGGTGGAGCAGACGCTGCCCTTCCGCGACAAGGAGATCATGAAGGACATGCTCGACGCGGCCGGGATCCGGACGCCGCGCCACGGGAGGGCCACAACCGCTCCGGAGTGCCGCGAGGTCGCCGAAGGGGTCGGCTTCCCGCTCATCGTGAAGCCCGTGGCGGGGGCGGGATCGGCCGACACCTACCGCGTGGATTCCGCGCGCGACCTCGAGCGCGTACTCCCCGCCCTGCGTCACGTCCCCCAGGTCACGGTGGAGGAATTCATCGAGGGCGAGGACATGACCTTCGACACCGTCACCGTGGGTGGCGTCGTGGCTCACTACAACATCTGCCGCTACTGGCCGCGCGCGCTCGAGTCCAAGACCCACGAGTGGCTGAGCCCCATCACCTACGCGCTGCGCGATGTGGAGGCCGAGGACCTCGCCCCCGGCCGCGAGATGGGCTTCGCCGTGCTGGAGGCGCTCGGGTTCGAGACCGGCTACACGCACATGGAATGGTACCGGACCGCGGACGGCGAGGCGGTGTTCGGAGAGATCGGCGCCCGTCCGCCGGGGGTGCGGACCGTCGATCTGATCAATTTCGCAAGCGACATCGACACGTACAGCGGCTGGGCGGAAGGCGTCGTCCACGCGAAGTGGTCGCAGCCGGTGGAGCGGAAGTACAACGCGTGCTGGATCGTCAAGCGCGCGCGAGGCCAGGGCCGGATCGAACGCATCGAGGGGCTCGGACCTCTCCTCCAGGAGTACGGCGAGCGCGTGTGCAGCCTGGATCTCCTCCCGATCGGCGCGCCGCGCCGCAATTGGAAGGCGACGCTCGTCTCCGACGGGATGATCTTCCTCCGGCACCCCGAACTGGAGACGCTGGAGGCGATCGCCGCGGAGTTCTCGACCCGGCTCCAGCTCTACGCGGCCTGAACCGCGGCCGTCGTCTCGGTCGAGGATATCTTCGCCGCCGTTCTGGTGTCCCGCCGGTGCCCAACTCGCCATAATCCAATCCATACGGCAGGGGCGTCTTGTCCCGGGGCCGTACGAGATCCGCTGACGTGTGACGGACCGGAGAGCCTCGCGAGGCGAGTGTGACTGGCAGACGAGTGAGATGCGCCCGCCCGCGGGACGGGCGGGGGTGGCCGCCGATGGCGACGCTCGCCGCGCTGGTGCTCCTCTCCTGTGGCGACGATCCCGCCGGACCCGCGCCGCCCCCTCCGTTACCAACGTCCGTCGACTCGGACCGGGCGGCGCTGGTGGCGCTCTACGAGTCGACTGACGGGCCGAACTGGGTCAACAGCGAGAACTGGCTCACCGACGCGCCGCTCGGAGAGTGGTACGGGGTGGACACCGACCGTTCCTGGCGTGTGTCGCGGCTTGATCTGTCCGGCCGGGGGGATGGCATACGACGGCCATGGGTATCGCATGGCCTCTCGGGCCCGATCCCCTCCGAAATCGGCAGTCTCACGAACCTGTGGGATCTCCGCCTCTACGCCAACAATCTCACGGGCCCGATCCCGGCGGAACTCGGCGGCCTCGCCGATCTCGCAACGCTGGATCTCGGCATCAACGAGCTGTCGGGCCCGATCCCACCGGAACTCGGCAGGCTCACCAACCTGACATACCTGCGCCTCTCCGATAACAATCTCACAGGGCCAATTCCACCGGAACTCGGCGGCCTCGTCAACCTGAGAACACTGTCCCTCGCCAGGAACGAACTTTCTCGGCCGATCCCGGCGGAACTCGGCGGCCTCGCCCAACTGGGGTATCTCGGCCTTGGCAGGAACCAACTTTCCGGCCCGATCCCGCCCGAACTCGGCGGCCTCGCCTTCCTGACGGACCTGCTCCTCCACTCCAACGACCTCTCGGGCCCGATCCCGGCGGAACTCGGCGGCCTCGCCAACCTGACGTCGCTGTACCTCTGGGGGAACGAACTCACCGGCCCCATCCCGCGGGGCTTCGTGCAACTCGACCAGCTCGACGACCTCTATCTCGGACGGAGCAGGGTTTGTGTGCCCGGCACGTCCGCTTTCGCGGAGTGGCTGGAAGGCATCGAGAACCACGATGCCGACGCGGCGTCCTCCTGCAACGCGACCGACGTGGCCGCACTCGAGTCGCTCTACGAAGCGACTGGCGGCGCCAGCTGGACCCAGTCCGGCGGCTGGCTGGGCGAAGATGCCGTGGCCGCTTGGTATGGCGTCACGGCCGATTCCCTCGGCCGGGTGACGGAACTCGATCTTGCCCGCAACGCATTGACCGGCCGATTGCCCGCGCAACTGGGGGAACTGTCGCGCATGACCATATTGCGCATCGGCGGCAACGTCCTCGCGGGCCGGCTGCCACGGACACTGGCGCGACTCTCGCTGCGGGAACTCCACTACGCAGACACTGGATTGTGCGCCCCGGCGGAGGCGGCATTCCAGGCGTGGCTGAGCGGCATTCCGTCGCACGAGGGGACGGGCGTCCAGTGCGAGCCGCTCTCGGACCGCAAGAGCCTTGAGATACTGTACGAAGCGGCGGGAGGGCCGACGTGGGGCAATAGCGAAAACTGGCTGACGGCCGCGCCTCTGGGGGATTGGTACGGGGTGGAGGTCGATGGCGAGGGCCGCGTGGTGCGGCTGGCGCTTCACTCAAACAACCTCAGGGGGCCGATCCCGCCCGAACTCGGCGACCTCACCCACCTTGCGGGGCTGAACCTCGCAGAAAACGACCTCTCGGGCCCGATCCCCTCGGAATTCAGCGGCCTTACCAACCTGACGGGGCTGAACCTCGCGGAGAACGGCTTGTCGGGCGAGATCCCCCCGGAACTAATCGTGTATGGCATAACTTGATTTATAACAACGACTTAGGGAGTACTTAGGCAAATGATGTATCACTCAAAATATACATTTCTGAGCGAGATTACATGGGACTCAATCGGATGTCGCCGGATCGGATTCCGGTAATTGTCGCAGGCATATGCTTACTCCGAGATCAGGATCGGCAGTCACCGTCCTCTGACCGGCAGCCTCCGAACCACCACGCTCGCCACGTCGAATTGGTCGCGCTCGATGAACGCCGCCAACCCGTCTGGGCCGAAAGCGTCGGGCATCTCGGTCGTGCCAGCAGCGTAGGTCCCGATGTAGCCACCATCCGGGGTCAGTAGATCAATCGGACCATCGCTGGCTGGCCCATCGCCGCGCCGCTGCACCCAGATCGTCCCCTCCCAACTCGTGCGCAGGGTGCGTACCACCGGGACCTCATGGTAGAACTCCATGTTTCTGATGCGTCTCCGCCCCAATTCAGCGAAGGCGTCGCCGAACCGATCATTCGAACTCGCGTCCGCCTCGTTTTCCGCCAACAGGCGTTCGATCTCTCCATCCCTGATCGCGGCGGTCACAGGTTCAGGCCGAAACGGTCGGGTGAGCACCCGAGTAAGTTCTCCGTTACGAGTAGCCACTTTGATGGCGTAGGCGGACGAGTCCGTGTAGACCAAGCTTCCGTCTGGGAGAGCTCTAGCGACCAAGGCAGGTCCGAAGCCGTCTGGATCTCCCGATGGCCGCCACGCTTCGATCACCGTGTCTTGCACAGCCTCGTCACCAGTGAGGACCAACCGATAGACTGGACGAAACGGTGGCTCGGGACCGTCGGCGGGGCCTCCCATGCCGAAGGCACCTACACTTGTCGTGATGACGTTCTGGCCGTCCCTTGCGGGAGCCAAGGTCCGGATCAAGTAGAGCGAGCTGCCGGGCATCCGCACTGATCTCTCGAACTCGCCGTTTGGTGCAAACACTTGGAATGCACTGTGACCCCCGTCGAACACTACTGTGCGCCCATCGCGGAGCACGGTGAATCCGATGGCGGTGTTGGTGTTCGCGGCAAACTCACCCGGCCCATCGCCGAGCCGTCCGAACTCGCGAACGAACTCGCCCTCCCGGCTCACAAGCACGATCCGGCCGCCCTGGTCGTCCATCACATACAGGTCGCCGGACTGGCTGAAGCCGACCGCGCTGACCCGGCTGAACACCTCCCACTCCGCACCATCGAGGGACCCCACCCGGTAGACTTCCTCGAACTCAGGTTCGATGCGGGTGTCCCGGCTTGGAAGTTCACTGACTTCTTGAGCTTGGAGAGCCGGTGAGCCTAGGCCGATGATCCCTACGGCCAGTCGGAGAATGCTTGGAGTCGTCATGCCGGGGTCTCCTGAACTGAAACAAGTGGCATCGCTATAGCTTAGATGAACAGCCTCAATCTACGGTTGCCTTCCTCGGCACGCTCCCGCTGGGCGCCCGTCCAGGCGTCAAGGGCCGCCACTCCTCCCGGTCGTCAGTCCCCGCCGACCTCAGCGGCTCGGACCGGCATCGCGGTCCGGCCCGCGCGGCGGCGTTATCACCAGCCGCGGCCGCGCGGTCTCACGGCGGCGGATGTCCCGGTGATTATGTACTTGACGCAGGCTGACCATCCCGCTATTTTCCTTGTGTGGATACTTCATCGGCCTGCTCGTTCTGCTTGTTCAAGACCTCATCGACCTTCCCGAGGACCCGCTTGCCGAAGACGGTTTCCATGATCTCACGGTCGGTCTTCTGAGCGATGTTCGCCGGGACGGTCCGTCTACGCTTCTTCTTATTTGCCATAGGATAGTACCGTGAAGAGAGAGCCTTTTCTCATTGGTGACGACCTTCAGCCGCTCCGTCGGGCAGGAGCAGGCCTTGCACCGGACGGCCGGACCATCGTGTTGCATCTGGAAAGCTATGACCTGGAATCGGACGAGCCGCGACGGCCCCGACAATTCCTGCTATCTCAGTCCCAGGCGAGGGAGCTGTCAAAGCTGCTTCGCCGGGTGGTTGCGCGCAATCTACGACAACACTAGGAGTTCTCATGGCTCGCCTCAACTTGGTTTCTCTGATTGACCGATACAACAACGATGATAAATGCCGCGACCTGCTGGAGCGAATCCGCTGGCCATCCGGCGTCTGCTGCCTCCGCTGTGGCGACACCGACGTGTGGGAGATCGAGAGCCGGAACCAGTGGGAGTGCTCGTCATGCGAGTACCATTTCAGCGTTACGGCTGGGACGATCATGCACCGTTCGCATCTGCCTCTCCGCAAGTGGTTCCTCGCGATCTACCTCATGTGCGAATCTAAGAAGGGGATGAGCGCGAAGCAGCTTGAGCGCACCCTCGGCGTCAGCTACAAGACGGCGTGGTACCTCTGCCACCGCATCCGCGAGGCGATGGGCAACGACCCCCTCACCGGCCCCACGCTCGTTGGCGTCGTCGAAGTGGACGAGACGATGGTCGGCGGCAAAGCCCGCGGCGAGAACTGGCGCGACAACAAGACATGGGTTGCCGGCGCGATCCAGCGCGGCGGCCGCGTCCGTCTGGAGCGGATCCCGAACGTCAGGAAGAACACCCTTCACGACTTCATCGCCCGCACCGTAGCCGACGATGCCGAGGCAATCTACACGGACGAACTCAAGTCCTACATCGGCATCGAGGACGACGACACGCGGCACGAGACCGTCAACCATGCCGCCGAGGAGTGGGTCGTGGGTGATGTCCATACGAACAGCGTCGAGGGCGTCTGGTCCCTGTTCAAGCGCTCCATCGTGGGGACGTTCCACAAGATGAGCATTAAGCATCTCGACCGGTACCTCGAGGAGATGGAGTGGAGGTTCAACAACCGGAACAACCCCCACATCTTCCGCGACACGCTGGCCCGGATCATGCACACGGACCCGCTCATGTACCGAGAACTTACTGCGTGAAGGAGACCCCCGGTGAAAGCTATGCTCCCCACCCTCGCCTTGCTCCTTTTGCCGACCCCCTGCGGCGCGCAGGAGGATATGGAGGCGGCAGCCGACCGATTCAGCCTCTTCACGCGCTGCTCCAGTGTCCAATTGGCAGTCGCGACACTTCCCGACGACGCGACCGATACTGGCCTCACCCGTGATGGGATTCAGCGCACAGCCCGTAGCAGGCTTCGCGCTGCGCGAATCTATCATGGAGATGAAGTGGCTCTCGGGGTTCCTCGCCTGTACATACAAGTCCATGTCGTCGGCGTTGCTTTTAGCGTTCGCGTTGTTCTCAGCAAGGCTGTCTACGACCCCTTCTCCAACCTTACACTCACCGGAGCGACATGGTCGAGGGGCTCTGTCGGTACACATGGCGGCAACGCGGGTTACGTACGCCAAGTGCTCTCCGAACTCATGGACCTGTTCATCGACGAGTACCTCCGCGTGAACGCCGAATCTTGCCAATGAAGGAGCGCGACCTATGAACGACTGGAAGTCGAACCTGCCGTGGTTCATCGCCGGCGCATCCAGCGCTGCCCTCGTCACCGTGCTCCTCACCTCGGGGCCACAAGCCGACCCGTCACAGGTCGGAGCTACGCCTGTCATCGCGAACCCCGTCGCAGCGCCCGGTCCCATCACGATCCCGCCTCCCACGCAGGAACCGCCCCAAGTGACGACCCCCGGCTCGCCGCTCGCCCTGTACGACGACAACGGGAACGGACGGATAAGCTGCGCCGAGGCACGAGCACACGGGATCGCACCCGTGTCCCGAGGACACCCGGCATACGAGCACATGCGGGACGGCGACGGGGATGGCGTCGTCTGCGAGTGACAGCCACGGCTACGACTGGCTCACATGTAATCATAGTAGCCGCTAACGAGGTGTTTCCTCCAAGCCGCCTCCGCGAGTTCCACGTCGCCCAATGAGCCGATCGTGCGACCCGCAGGGAGATACGTTTGGTCGTCCGGCATCGTCAGCGTCGCTCGGAAGCTATGTCCCGTACCGCTGGGTACGTTGGCTTGCCCGTGAACTTCCACCTCATGCGTACCACGGACGATCTCGTGAACCAAGAACTCCGTTCCTCGCCTCCGCGACGGTGCAGGTGCTGGCGTAGCAATGCGTGGAGTTCGTATGGCTGGCCACTTTTCTCGCGTTCTCCCACTAACGCGGTTTCGTCCCCCCCCCCCCGGAGCGACTCGCATCGGGCCAGGCAACATGGATTATATAGGCAAGAGCGAAGCATCCAGTTGCCGCCAGCCCATGCCCCCACCACGACCACGAGTCAAGCAATAGCTTCTCCAACAAGAAGGTTACGAAGATGCCGCCGCCGGACGCTATTGTCAGGGTGACCACCCGTTCCGCAGTTAGTTTCCAGTTCATAATGGACCATGCTACCCACCCCCCTATCCTGCGTCAAGTACATAATTACCGATGTCCCGTAGTACTCGGTCAAGCGCGTCACTTGCTCGTCGAGCCGCTCGATTCGCCGCCTCAAGGTGCCGTTCTCCTCGGTCTGCCGCTCGACTTGCCGCCGCAAGGCTTCGACCTGTTCGGATTGCCGCCGCTGTTCCGTCTCGGACTGCGCGGACAACCTCTTCAAGGCCGCCGTCAACTGCCGTTCCAACTCGTTCATACAGCTTCCTCACTCTCTTGACTGCTTTGCGGCAGGCCGTCCGCGCCAAGTCCAGGGCGGTTTGTCCAGCGTCCCCGCCGACAACACCACGGCCTACTCTCCCTCGATCTTCAGAAGTGCGATCCGCCAGGTGTCCACCTCCATCCGCGCGAGCGTCTGCCGGGCCTCCCTGATGTTGGCCGTCTCGGTCCGGGCTGGGATGCGCGTCCAAAGCCACCGCATCGTCGCCCAACTTCCGCCGAAGATGCCGAGCCAGAGGCTCAGGCCGACGATCAGCGGCCGGAGCCAAGCCTCCGGCAGCATGGCGCGCATCCGCCCGGTCGCCTCCTCCGTATCGCGCTCGATGGTACGCGGCGCGTTCCTCGCGGCGCGCCGCGAGTTCCCGGCGGGCCGCGCGAGCTCGCTCGCGGTCAACTCCCCGGTCTCCCGGCGTTCGCTCCCGATCCGTGTGCCCAGCCGCTCGGTCAAATCGGTCGCGCTGGAAGTCAAAGGCGTACAGCCGTCCCTTCAGCCGCCAACGGTCTCCGGTCTCGGGGTCCATCGCGGTCAGGTAGTCCTTGCCTTGGCGCGGCACTTCAAGGCCCGCCTCCCGGAGCGCGGCGACGACATCGAAACGGTCTTTCACCGCGCCGTGCTCGACGCGCTGGAGCAGGTAGTCCCGGAGCAGGTCGCGGGGCGAGGATTCGAGCCGGAGACCGGCCCGCAGCTGGGCGGCCTCGACGTAGGCGCGGTGTCCGGGCTGCTGGACCCTCGCCCTGGCCGGGTCGTCTGGACGGCCCCAGCCGTGCTCGTGGTTGAAGGCGTCCCGGAGCGGATCGAACGTGCTGCGCCAGCCCGGAGGGGCAATGTTGAGGCTCCGTCCGGTCTCAAGGTGGCATCGTGCGGCGAGGACGTGGACATGGGCACCGCCGCCCTCCTCGCGGTGGAGCACCGCCGCCCATGCGTAGCGGTCGGGTTCGAGCCCGGCCCAGGCCGTCTCCTCGAAGGCGTCCAGAACCGCGCCGATCTGTTCGTCGGTCGGCTCGTCCTCCGGCGCCCACGCGATCACGCCGGAGGTGTACCTGTGCTCGAACCCCAGAGTGTCCGCGACCGACGCCACCCGGTGTGGATCGCCCCGAAGAACCTCGACGCCTTCGCGCGGCTTTCCGGTGGAGTCCCGCTCGCCGAGGAGGTACGCGGCCGCGGCCCGCGCCGAGCCGGTTCCGCGGGCGAGAAACTTAATGTGCATCCGCGTCCGGGCTCTCGGCGGGGTCCAGGGCGCTGAGCGCCCGGTCGACGGCGATGAGGTGGGCGATCACCTCGACGGCCTCGATGGCCTCCTTGTGTGTATTGGCCCACCGAGCGATCTGGTTGAGGTTGTTCCCAAGGCGCGCCAGTTCGCGGGTGCGCCCGCGCTCGACCTCGGCGTGCGCCACGGTCCAGGTGCGGACCCGGCCGATCGACCGGCGCACCAGATCCGACAGGGTCAGGCCCGCCGAGCGCGCCTTCGCGTGCCACTCGGCACGCTCCGCCTCGGTGGCGCGGACCTTCACCCAGACGGCGCGTCCGGCGCTCACGGCGCGCCGTTTCCGTCACGGGGGTCAGAGGGGGCACGGCCCCCCGCCAGCCCCTGCCGGGGACTCGCGAAGCGTGGCCCCAAAGGGTGGGCTGGCTCTCCCGCCATAGCGGGCAAAACCGTCCGCCGAAGCGCGGAATCCGGGGTCGTCGGAATCGCCATGACGTGAAGTCAGGGGACCGTTTCGGGCGGTGTCAACAGCCGCTGAAAAGGCGATGTCCAAGGGGTTCCAGCGCCGTCCGGAAGGCGAACCGGCCTCCGCCAACGGCACCCCCATCGCCCCAACCTGGAGGCCCTGGGATCCCTGCGCCGAGTTCGGCGCTACGTGACGTAGTCGTTCCAGTCCTGAAGGACTTCGGCGCGCCTTTCCAGCAGGTCCGAGCGCTGGTACGCCTGAACGACCCGGCTCCTCGGCACATGGGCAAGGCAGGCTTCGGCGACCTCTGCGGGGACCCCGGACTCGGCCATCCACGACCGGGCACTCGACCGGAACCCGTGGAGCGTCGAGGCCACCCCGGCGCGCTTGAGCACCCGTAGCGGCGCCTTCCTCGGCAGCGGCGCGCCCGTCCGGGACGGAAACACCAGCGGAGACCCGCCCGACAGCTTGCGCGCCCGCCGAAGCACGTCGAGCGCGCCCGTGCTGAGCGGGACCGCGAACTCGCGGCCCGCCTTCATCCTCGCCGCCGGGATCGTCCAAACGCCCGAGTCCATGTCGATCTCGTCCCAGCGAGCGCCCCGCGCCTCACCGGGACGCACGGCGGTCAGCACGATCAGTTCAACGCACAGAACCGCCGCCGGGTGCGTGTCGGTGGTCCGGCGGACCGCCCGGAGCGCCGCCGCGACCTCTCCGTGCGGCAGCGCTCGATGGTGGGTCGGCGCGTAGCCGTTCGCCTTCGGCAGCGCCTCGACCGCCCGGTCCATCGGGTTGTCCGCCCGGTAGTTCCGGCCGATGCACCAGCGGAAGACGGCATTGATCCGGTGCCGGGCCTTGCGTGCGGCGGCGGGCTTCGAGTTCCAGACCGGCGCGAGGCACCGGAGCACGTCGGCGCTCGTGATCCGGTCCACCGGCTTGTCGAGGAGCGGGGCGGCATGGAGGCGGAACGTGGACGCCCACTGCGCGGGCAAGGGACTCCCGGCCTTCCAAGCGTCGCGGTGCAGTTCGATGGTCCGCTTGGCGGCCGCGGCGAACGTCGGAACGCCGCGTCCGCGCGGGTCCTGGCCCAAGCGGACACCCCGGCTGTTGTCCAGTGCCTTCCGGCGGGCCTCGGCGAGCGTCACCTCGGGATACGGCCCGAGCCCGATCGAGGTCAGGCGGCCTTCGATCCTGACGCGCTGCCGCCACGTCTTGGTGATCCGGCCATCCAGTGTCCTGTGGACCCGGAGGCTCAGTCCTCGGCCTCCGCGTCCATCGCCGTAGACGCCGGGTCTGTTGACCGTCCGCACGAACGCGGCGGAGAGTGTTCTGGGCCGCTTCATCATGGGTTCCTTCCTTGTGGTGTATCACTCATTGCGGCACTACACAGGGAAGAATACACCGGATGGCGATGGACTTCAAGGGACGATAGGATCTCGGTTGTGACCTACAATACGTTGTCTAACAACGTCTTATGTACACTATGCGATACCACATCGGATCGCTCTGGACGAGTCGTACCGAGTTCCTCCGGAACTCGGCGGCCTCGTCGACCTGACGACGCTGGACCTCGGGCGAAACGCTCTCACGGGCGCGATACCGCCCGAACTCGGCGACCTCTCCAGCCTTGAGTTGCTGGCGCTCGGCGAGAACGAACTCGAAGGCCCGATCCCCGCCGAACTCGGCAACATCTCCGGCCTGAAGCGACTGGAACTGTGGGGCAACAACCTGACGGGAACCATCCCGCCCGCACTCGGGAGTCTCTCCAACCTGACGTGGCTGGAGTTGCATGGTAACGATCTGAGCGGTCCGATCCCGCGCAAACTAGGCCGCCTCGCCAGCGTCGAGCGGATCCTCCTGTGGGGGAACGCCCTGACGGGCGCGATCCCGCCGGGACTCGGCTACGTCGCCACCCTGAAGGTCCTGTCCCTGCGCGACAATGCCCTTTCCGGAGCGATCCCCGCCGAACTCGGCAACCTCTCCTCGCTGACGTATTTGGACCTCCGCCGCAACGAGCTGACGGGCCTGCTCCCGCGACAACTCGGCGACCTTTCGATGCTGGAGCACCTGGTCGTCGACGACAACAAGCTGATGGGCCCCGTGCCCCGCGAGTTTGGCGGCATGGCGAGCCTGCAGGAGATGTCCCTCTCGAACAACCGGTCCATGGCGGGGCCGTTTCCAATCGAGATGGCGGCGCTTCAGCGGCTCGACGTGCTCCTGGCCGCGGGCACGCGCCTGTGCGCGCCGTCAGACCCCGGGTTCCAGGTGTGGCTGGCCGGGATTTACAAGCGCCGGATCGCCCCCTGCGTCGAGGGAGACCTGCCGGCCGCGTACCTGACCCAGGCGGTGCAGTCACGTGAGTTCCCCGTCCCGCTGGTGGCGGGCAGGAAAGCGCTGTTGCGTGTGTTCCCGACGGCGAGCCGGACCACCAGCCAAGGGATTCCGGCGGTCCGGGCCCGGTTCTACCGGGACGGCACGGAGACGCACGTGGAGGACATTCCGCCCCGGTCCGAGCCCATCCCGACCACGGTGGACGAGAGCGATCTCTCGAAGTCCGCCAACGCCGGGATTCCGGGCCATGTCGTTCAGTCGAGGCTCGAGGTAGTGATCGAGGTCGACCCGGACGGGACACTGGATCCGAGCCTGGGGGTTGCGACGCGGATCCCGGACACGGGGCGGCTTGCGGTAGAGGTCCGGGCCATGCCGCTGTTCGACCTGACGCTGATCCCCTTCATCTGGAGCGAGACGCAGGATTCGTCGATCGTGGACCTCGTCAGGGAGATGGCAGCGGACCCAGAGAACCACGAAATGTTCGGGGACACGCGCGCGCTGCTGCCGATCGGCGATCTGGCGGTCACGGCGCACGAGCCAGTGCTGACCTCGACCAACAGCACGCGTGCGGTGCTCAACCAAACCAGCGTCATTCGGGCGCTGGAAGGTGGGGCCGGCTACTACAAGGGCATGATGGTGCGGCCGGTGACCGGGGGCCTCGGAGTCGCCAAGCTCCCCGGGCGGTCGAGCTTTTCGCTGCCCATCCCGGGTACCATAGCGCACGAGCTCGGTCACAACCTGAATCTCCGCCACGCGCCGTGCGGTTACCCCGGCGGCCCCGACCCTTCGTTCCCCTACGCCAACGGATCGATCGGGACCTGGGGGTACGACTTCCGCGGCGGCGGCCGGTTGGTGCAGCCCTCCACACCGGACGTGATGTCGTACTGCGGGCCGCCCAACGGGATCAGCGACTACCACTTCGCCAACGCGCTCCGCTTCCGTCTGAGCGAAGCGGACAGCGTGGGGCTCCCGGATCGCGCTCGGCGGACGAATGCGCTCCTCCTTTGGGGCGGTGTGGGCGCGGACAGCGTGCCGTTCCTCGCACCGGCCTTCCTGGTCGATGCACCGCCGGACTTGCCACGCTCGGGCGGTGCGTACCAGCTCTCCGGACACTCCGCCGCCGGCGACGAGCTGTTCTCTTTCGGATTCGACATGCCCGAGGTGGCCGACGGCGACGGCAGTTCCGGGTTCGCCTTCGTGCTCCCCGTGCGACCGGGGTGGGGGCGCGACCTCGCGAGCATCACGCTTTCGGGATCCGGCGGATCGGTCACGCTCGATGGGGAAACCGACCGGCCGGCGGCGATCCTCCGCGACCCGCGAACGGGGACGGTGCGTGGCATCCTGCACGATTTGCCGACGACGACCGTGACCCGGGCAGACGCGGTCGCCGCCGCCTCGCCCGTACCGGGCCTCGAGGTGCTATTCAGCCGCGGGATACCGGACAGCGAGGCGTGGCGGCGTTAATCGAGCCGTACTCGTCGCTTTCCTGCCACAGCTGGCGCGCTCGGCGGGCGTTCAGCCCGTGCCCGTTGCGCTGTACGTCGCGATCCGCTGGAGGACGAGGAAGCCGAGCGGCGGCAGGTCGACTGTGAGCGCGGCCGGGCGCTTCAGGTAATCGACCTCCTCCGCAGACTCGGGCAGCTGCGTGCGGCCGCCTCCTCCGAACGCGGGGTCGCCGCTGTCGAGGAGCACCCGGTAGGTGCCGGCGGCGGGCAGGGCGACCCGGTACTCCGGCCAGGCCGTCGCCGAGAAATTGGCCACCACGACGACGAAGTCCTCCCAGTCAGGGCGCCAGCGTACGTAGCTCAGCACGCTGTGCCGGGCGTCGTGTACGTCCAGCCACTCGAACCCCTCCGGGGCATGGTCCAGCGCGTGCAGTGCCGGTTCGCGGACGTAGAGTTGGTTCAGCGCGCGCACCCAGCGGAGGATCCCCTGGTACGGGGGCTCATTGAGCAGCGTCCAGTCGATCGACCCCGCCTCGTCCCATTCCCGTCGCGCCCCGATCTCTCCCCCCATGAACAGGAGCTTCGCCCCGGGATGGGTCCACATGTAGCCGAGGAGGAGCCGGAGGCCGGCGAACTTTTCCTCATCCGAACCCGGCATCTTCTCCATGAGAGGACGCTTTAGGTGGACGACCTCATCATGCGACAGAGGAAGGAGATACCGTTCTCCGTGGGCATAGTGGAGCGAGAAGGTCAATCGCTCGTGGAGCGCGGGTCGCCGCTCCGGCGGGGCGCCCAGGACGCGGAGCGTGTCGTTCATCCACCCCATGTTCCACTTGAAGTCGAACCCCAGCCCCCCCTCGTCCGTCGGCGCCGTCACCCCCGGCCAGGCGCTGCTCTCCTCGGCGAAGAGGAGGACGCCGGGAAAGCGGTCATGGACCATGTCCGCCAGAGCCCTGAGGAAGGCGATGGCGCCGAGGTTCTCCCGTCCTCCCGCCTCGTTGGGCTCCCACTGCCCCGCCTCGCGCGAGTAGTCGAGATGGAGCATCGAGGCCACCGCATCGACGCGCAGCCCGTCCACGTGGAAGCGCTCGATCCAGTAGCGCGCGCTGGAGAGGAGGAAGGAGACGACCTCCGGCCGACCGTGGTCGAAGACGAGCGTGCCCCAGTCGGGATGAACCGCCCGCGGCTCCTCCCCCATCTCGTAGAGCGGGGCGCCGTCGAAGGTCCGCAGCCCGGGAAGGTCCGGCGCGAAGTGTCCCGGGACCCAGTCGAGGACGACCCCCAGCCCGAGCCGGTGCGCCTCATCGACGAAGTACGCGAAGTCTTCCGGCGCCCCATGGCGGGAGGAGGGGGCGAAGTAGCCGCTCGTCTGATAGCCCCAGCTCGCGTCGTAGGGGTGCTCCGTGATCGGGAGCAGTTCGACGTGCGTGAACCCGAGGTCGGCGACATACCGGAGCAACGCGTCCGCGAGGGCCCGGTAGCCGAGCCACGACCCGTCCGGCTCCCGGCGCCAGGAACCGAGGTGTGCTTCGTAGATCGAGATCGGAGTGCCGGGAGCCGCGCGCTCCGGCCTGCTCTCGAGCCAGTCGGCGTCCGCCCAGGCGTACGGCTCACTCGAGACGATCCGGGACGCGGTGCCAGGTCTCAGCTCGGCGGCGCGTCCCATGGGATCCGTCTTCTCGACCGCGAGCGGCGCGTCGTCGGTGCCGGAGTACACCTGGAACTTGTACAGTTCGCCGGGGCCCACGCCGGGGAGGAAGAGTTCCCACACGCCGGCGCCCCCGACGGGGAACATGGGATCCCGCCCCGTTTCCCACTCGTTGAAGGAGCCCACGAGGGCCACGGCCCGGGCGCGCGGAGCCCACACGGCGAAGCGCGTACCGGCGACCCCCTCGCGCTCGCAGGGGTGCGCGCCGAGCATGTCATGGAGCGCCGATTCCCGGCCTGCGTGGAAGGACTCGAGATCGGCGGCGGCGAGAGGGAACGAAGCGTCACGCGTCGGGGTTTTGAGAGGTTCGCGCGGGCCGCTAGATTTTTTCGGTTCGATCTGCCACCTCATCGTGGCGCATTCGGCTTCGAGTCGGAGCGCCGTCCCTTGTAGCCCGTGGCGGCCGCGGCAGGTTCCTGCCCGGAGCCGCCGCACGTCTCATGAAGAAGTATGAGCCCGACACCTGTGATCGCCAAGCCGACCACGACGCCGACGCGCGCGACCTCCGGAGTGCGAAGCCCGGAGGAACTCGCCGTCGTCCACCTCGTGGCCGAGTACTGGCCGTACGCGCGCACCGGCGGGCTGGCGGAGGCGGCGCGCGGTATCGCCACCTTCCAGGCGGCCCAGGGCACCCCCGTCACGGTGTTCATGCCGCTGTACCGGTCGGTGCGCGAGGCCTGTCCGGACCTCGAGCCGATCACGGACATCTTCCGGGTGCGCGTGGGGCGGCGCGTGGAGGAGGTATCGATCCTCCAGCACGCCGGTCCGCGCCGGAACCCGCGGGTCCTCTTCGTCGACCATCCGGGCTTCTTCGACCGCGGAGGGATCTACGGTGAGGACGGGGAGGACTACGGAGACAACCCGCTCCGGTTCGCGCTCTTCAATCTCGCCGCGCTCGAGATCCTGCCCGAACTCGCCAACGTGCCGGTCGTCGTCCACGCGCACGACTGGCACGCGGCGCTGGCGCCCGTCTACCTGCGGACGAGGTTCGCCGGCCGGGAGGTGCACGACCGCATGGCGGCCGTCCTCTCGGTCCACAACGCGGGCTACCAGGGGCTCCAGCGGCCCGAGGTCCTCGCGGAGATAGGACTCCCGCGTGAGGTCTTCCACTGGCGGCGCATGGAGTTCTACGGCCACCTGAACCTGCTCAAGGGCGGCCTCGTGTTCGCGGACTACGCGACCACGGTGAGTCCCACGCACGCGCACGAGTTGCGGACGACGGCGGGAGGGTTCGGCCTGCACGGCTCGTTCATCGAGATGGGAGACCGCTTTCTGGGGATCCTGAACGGGGTCGATCTCGACGTGTGGGATCCCGCGGTGGACCCGCAGATCGAAGCGACCTTCTCCCGGTCCGATCTCGGCGGGAAGGCGGCGTGCAAGCGGGCGCTGCAGCGGGAGTATTCGCTGCCCGAATATCCGCGCGAGCCCCTGTACGGGATGACGGCGCGCCTCGTCACCCAGAAGGGACTCGACCTGCTGCTCGACGGCGGCCTCCTCGAGCGGGCCGAGGGGCAGTTCATCTTCCTCGGGGCCGGCGAGGCGCGCTACGAGGAAGCGCTCCGGGACATCGCGGAGCGGCACCCCGAGCGCATCGCCGTGGATACGGAGTTCAGCGAGCCCAAGGAGCACCGCCTGCTCGCGGGCGCCGACCTTCTGCTGATGCCGTCGCTGTACGAACCGTGCGGCCTCACGCAGATGCGGGCGCAGCGCTACGGGGCGATCCCCGTGGCCCGCCGCGTCGGGGGTCTGGCCGACACGATCGAGGACCAGATGACCGGCTTTCTCTTCGACGGGTATACGGCGGAGGACCTCGAGGTCGCGCTGGGCCGGGCCGTTGCGGCCTACGCGGGAAGTCGGGAAGCGTGGGCCGAGCACATGATCGAGGCGATGTCGCGCGACTTCGGCTGGGCGAGCAGCGCCGCCCGCTACCTCGATGTCTACCGTCGCGCGCTGGCCGCGCATGCCCCCGACGCCTGAGGCGCACGCGGTCCCGGTGACCGCGGCGGAGCCGACGGCGGTCGTTCTCCACGGCCACTTCTACCAGCCGCCGCGCGAAGACCCGTGGACGGGGCGGACCCGCCCCGAACCGACGGCGGCCCCGTTCGAAAACTGGAACGAGCGCATCACCGCCGAGTGCTACGCGCCCCTTGCCGCGGCGGGCGCGTTCGAGTGGCTGAGCTTCGATCTCGGCCCGACCCTCGCCCGCTGGCTCGAACGCGAACACCCGCAGGTCCACGACGGGTTCGTGCTGGGCGACCGCGCGAGCCGCGCGCGCCTGGGTCACGGGAACGCCGTCGCCCAGCCCTATCACCACATCATCCTGCCGCTCGCCAGCCGCCGCGAGAAGGAGACCGAGGTGCGCTGGGGGTTGCGCGACTTCGAGCGGCGCTTCGGGCGACCCGCAGCGGGAATGTGGCTGCCGGAAACCGCGGTCGACACGGCCACGCTCGAGGTGCTGGCGGCGGCGGAGATCCCGTTCACGATCCTGGCCCCGCACCAGGTCGTGGACCCGCCGGCGGGCGGAGTCGGGAGGGTCCGGCTCGGCGGAGGACGCGAGATCTCGGTCGTCGTCTATGACGGGGGACTCTCGCACGGCGTCGCGTTCGGGGCGCTGCTCGACGGCCGCGACGCCTGGTTCGAGGCGTTGCGCGCGGCGACCGGAGGCGGCGGGGGCCTCGTCGCGCTGGCGACGGACGGCGAGACGTTCGGGCACCACCACCGGGGGGCGGATCGCAGGCTGATGCGGGTGATCACCCGCGCGCGCGGCAGCCGGGCGCTGCGGCTCGAGAACTTCGCCTCCGCGCTGGCCCGGGCCGGCGAGCTTCCCGCACTGACGCTGCGGGAACCCAGTTCCTGGAGTTGCGCGCACGGCGTCGAGCGCTGGCGCTCCGACTGCGGCTGCAGGATGGCGCCGCACCTCGAATCGCAGCAGCGCTGGCGGGGACCCCTGCGCGCGGCGCTCGAGCACCTCGCCACGGACCTCGATGACGCGTACGAAGCTCTCGCGCCCGGACGGCTGTCGGAGCCTCAACGGGCCGTGACCGAGCTGGGCGGCGTCCTGGGCGAGCCTGAGGGGCTGGGGGCTTTCGCGCGGGATGTCTCCGCGACCGAGTCGGATGAGGAAGCGCTCGCCCTTCTCGAAGTGGTCCGGGACCGGGCCGCGATGTTCACGTCGTGCGCGTGGTTCTTCGACGACGTGACGGGGATCGAACCGATCCAGGTCCTCGGCTACGCGGCGCACGCGCTGGACCGCCTCGCTACGCTCGCCCCGACACGCGCGGCGGAACTCGAACGGACGTTCGTCGAGGATCTGGCGGCGGCCCCTGCAAACGATCGCGGGATCGGGACCGCCGCGGGCGTCTATGCCCGCGAGTTCGGCGACGGCTCTCCCGTGTCGACCGGGAACGCGGGGGACGGCGTCAGGCCGACGCAGGACGGCGCGTCGAGCGGATGACGCCTCCTCCCCTCCGGTTCGCGTTCGCGATCCATCTCCACCAGCCGGTGGGCAACTTCGACCCCGTGTTCGAGGATCACCTGGAGGGTGTGTACCGGCCGCTCCTCAGGGCGATCCATGAGCGGGGGGCGTACCCGATCACGCTGCACATCTCGGGCCCGCTGCTCGACTGGCTCGCGCGCCACGCCCCGGACTTCCTGGACGAAATCGGCACCCGTGCCGCGGACGGGCGGATCGAACTCCTCGCCTCCGGTCGCTACGAGCCCATCCTCGCGGCGCTCCCCCCTCGCGACCGTCTCGAGCAGGTCGAATGGATGCGCGCCGATCTCCGTTCCCGGTTCGGGGTCGAGGCATGCGGACTCTGGCTGACGGAACGCGTGTGGGAGCCCGACCTCGCCGCCGATCTGTCCCGCGCGGGGATCGAGTACACGCTGCTCGACGACCGGCACTTCCTCGCCTGCGGGCTGGAGCAGGCGGAGCTGGATCGGGCGTTCACGACGGAGCACGGCGGACACTCTCTCAAGTTGCTCCCGATCGATGAGGATCTGCGCTATCTGATCCCGTTCCGGCCCGTGGCGGAAATCGTGGAGTTCTTCGCGGCCCGGGGGCGGGACGGCCGCCATCAGCTCGTCCTCGGAGACGACGGGGAGAAGTTCGGAGGCTGGCCGGGGACCCGCGCGTGGGTATACGACGGCGGCTGGCTGGAAGCGTTCCTGGAGGCGCTCGACGACCTCCGGCGCGGAGACGAAGTGGAACTGATCACGACCCGCGAGGCGGCGCGGGCCCCAGGCGGCGGACTCGTCTATCCGGCGCCCGGATCGTACCGGGAGATGGAGGAGTGGACACTGCCCCGCCCCGCCGCACTCCGGCTGGAGCGGCTCGCGGCCGACACTCCCGGAACGGCCGGTACCGCCGCTGGCGCCGGGAGCCGCCGCGACGAAACGGGTGTCGGCCCGCTCGTGCGCGGTGGTCACTGGACGGGCTTCCTGCGCAAGTATCCCGAGTCGAACCGCATGCACAAGACGGCGCTGCACCTCTCTCGTCTGTGCCGCGACCGCGGAGATCCCGAGGAGGCCCGGAGGGCCATCGCGCGTGCGCAGTGCAACGACGCGTATTGGCACGGGGTGTTCGGCGGCGTCTACCTTCCCCACCTGAGGCAGGCGATCTGGCGCGAGCTGGCCGCGGCCGAACGGCACCTGCGGGAGGGTGAAGAGATCGCGTGCGAACTCCTCGACTTCGACTTTGACGGCCATGACGAGATCTGGATTCACTCATCCCGGAGTTCCATCGTGATCAGCCCCACGCGGGGCGGCGCGATCGAGATCCTCACCGTCTTCGGGGACGCCGTGAACTACGCCGATGTGCTGTCACGCCGCCTGGAGGCCTACCATCGGGACCCTGACGACCCGGCGCCGTCGTCCGCCGAGGGCGCAACGGCGACCGACGGCGACGATCCGGTTGGCTCGGAGGAGGCAGCCCAGGCCAGCGGCATCGCCTCGGTCCACGATCGGCATTCGGGGGCACCCCCTCCGCCCACCCCGGACGAGGCGCCGCTCGCGCTGATGCAGGAGGTCGCGGTGGATCAGGCCGGCCCCGACGGAACCGTGCTGGCGGACTGGCGCCTCCACCCATTCCGGCTTGCGGACGACCCCGCGATCGGAGGAGGGAGGGTCCGCCTTCGGTGCGTTTCCGAAACCGGGGCGCCACGACTCGAGAAGATGCTCGACATCCACGACGACGGGCGCATCGACGCGACCCTCGACTGGAGCGAAGCCGGTCTCCCCGCGGAGGCGGCGATCGTCTGCCGGCTTCCGCTCGCGCATCCGGGACGCGTGCAGGCGGCGCCCGCCGCCGCGGAGTCGAGGGAGCGCATCGTCACGCTGGCCCGGTCCGAGCGCGGGTTCGAACGGATCGACCAGGGAGAGATCGCCCAACTCGCGTGGCCGGCTTCGGCTGGCGGCGCGCGTGTCCGATTGAGGCCGGGCGGCGGGCCCGGAACGGTCGGAGGTCCGGCATGAGCCGAGGACGATTCGCCATTGGGCGCACGAGCGCACTCCTCGCCCTGACCGCACTGGCCGGGTGCGGGGACGCCGACACGCTCACGCCGCCGGGGGGCGGATCGGCGACCGTCGTCCTCGTGTCGGGCGGAGACCAGCGCGCCATCGGGGGCCGCCCGCCGGCCGAGCCGATCGTCGTCCGCGTGCACGATGCGTCGGGTCGTGCCGCCGCCGGCGTCACCGTCTCCTTCACTCCGGCCCCCGGGAACGGGAGCGCGGACCCCATCTCGACCGCATCGGACGGGAACGGCGAGGCGGTGACGACGTGGACCCTGGGGTCCTCCGCCCTCGGCCGTCAGACGCTGACGGTCTCCGCCGGTGCGTCTTCGGTCACGGTCGGCGCCGAAGCGATCGATCTCGAGGCGGAACTGGACGCGCTGTTCGCGCCGGCCTCGGCAGCGGAGGTCGAGGTCGTGCGCGCCGACTGGGCCGGCCGCGACGTATCGGCGGCCCAGGTGTCCGTCGAACTCACCGAGGAGATGGCGCTGGGCCCCTCGACGGCCACGCTCCGGATCGTCTCCCACGTCGTGGCCGGGGTACGCCACTTCGGGGCGATCATCGTGCCCGCCGGCGCGGAACCCGAGAGCCTGCCCGTGCTCATGTACGCCCACGGGGGCGACTCGGGCGTGTCGGTAGACGACCTCCAGTTCGTCGCCCTCTCGCTGGGCGAACTGAGCACCCGCTTCATGTACGTGGTCCCCTCGTTCCGCAGCGAGCCGCTCCGGTACGGAGGCCGCACCTGGGTGTCCGAGGGTCCCTCCGGCCACTGGGACCAGGACATCGACGATGCCCTCGCCCTCGTGAACGTCGCCTTCGAGTCCACGCCGGAGGCCAGGCCGGGCACGTTCAGCATCCTCGGCGGCAGCCGCGGGGCCGGCGTCGCGCTCCTCGCCGGAGTCCGCGACCCACGGGTCGACCGCATCGTCGCGTTCTTCGGTCCCACGGATTTCTTCGATGACTGGATCCGGGTGATCGCCTGGAAGACGGCGCTGGACGGCCCCTGGGATCTGCCGGGCCTCATCCACCTCGACTCCACGCTGATCAAACCCCTCGTCCGGGGCGGCATCTCCATTCCCGAGGCGCGTCTCGGGCTCGTCCGGCGATCGTCCGTTCTGTTCGCCGCCGACCTCCCCGCGGTACAGCTGCACCACGGGACCGCGGACTTCACGGTTCCCGTGTCCCAGGCCGAGTCCCTGATCCGGACCATGGAGGCGCTCGGGCGCGCCTCGCCCGACTTCGAGGCCTTCATCTACGAGGGGGGCGGGCACGACTTTCTGTCCCTGACCGGCGCCATCCCGCGCGCGGTCGAGTTCATCACCCAAACGCTGACCGGCGAAGGAGCCCCCAGGAGATGAAGCGGAAGATCACGCAGACGATCGAGATCCTCGAAGCCGCCCGGCGGCCGCTGTTCACGGTCCTCGACGGAATCTCCCGGGAGGACCTCGACTGGCAGCCCGCGGACGGGATGCGCGGGATCGGAAAGATCTGCCGCCACATGTACCGGGTCGACATCTGGTTCCTCAAGCGCCTCGGCATCGTCCCCGCCATCCAGGAGGACGCCCCCGGCCCGGTCGAGGAGATCGCCGCCCGCATGCGCACGATCCAGGAGCAGATCATCGCCGAACTGCACGCTCTGGACGACGATGCCGACCTGTTCGCCGAGCGCACGTCGCTCGACGGCGACGCGACGTCACGCATGGGCGACACCGTGATCCACATCGCCCAGCACTACCTGTACCACCTGGCCCAGATCACCTACCTGCGCCGCATCCGCGACCGCGACTGGACGGCGCCGCTGGACGAGTGGGAGACCGCGACCTACCTCATCGGCGATCGGATCCTGGAGTAGCCCCGTACCTCTCGAAGAAGGCGTCGGTCCCCGCCGGGAGGAGCAGTTTGTCCGCGATCGCGGCGATCTCCTCCGCCTCGCGCCACGCCTGCTCCAGCACCCATAGCTCGCCTTCGAGCGCGCGCCGTTCCTGCTCCTCGTGCAGCGCCATCTCCAACGCGAGTCGCGTCGGCTTGCGCATGTTCGTGACGAGGCCCGGGGGGCTTTCCCGGTCGACATCCGGGTTGCCTCTCACGGTCTGGGCGACGTAGCGGCTCGGGTGACCCTGCGCCTCGATTTCGGCCACGGCGGCCTGGACGGTCCGCCGCATGCCCCCATTCGCGTTGAGCACCGGCAACACCGCCGCCGCGACCCGGCGCGCGTCCTCGCCGGCGAACGACGCGGTCCGCATCCTCTGGATTCCCTCTATCCCCTGGCGGATGTCGACCGTGAACCCGGGTTCGTGTTCGGCGGGGAGCATGCGGATCGAGCGAATGTTCGTGTGCTTGAACTTGACGACCGTCCCCGGTTCGACCGGCGCCTCGCCAGTCGTCCCTTCGCCCTCGACCCGGACCTTCGCCGCAGTGCGGATCGTGGACCAGGCAAGGACGACCCAGGTGCCACCGATGACCAGAGCGCCCGGCAGATTCGCGAACACCAAATTGGCGGCGAAACCACCCGCAAGGGTGAACCCCACGTTCCGCATCCTGCGCCGGAACTGGTCGCCGTAGCGCCATGCCGCAAACTCTCCGCGCGGCGGCTTCCCGATGCGGACCAGTTCGAGACCCTCGCGATGGCGGGCGAGGCCGACGTGGTCGGTGGGGGCGCGCAGAGGCGTGGCGCGGAACAGACGTTCGCACGTTTCCACGGCCTCCCAGCGCTCTTCCAGCGGCGTGAGATTCCACCGCAGGCACTTCCGGCACACGACCCATAGCCGACCTTTCGCCGCGTCGAAGGCGAGTCTGCGTCCCACGGGGAAGCTCTCGACGACCTCGTTGGACCCCAGTGGTTTCTTGCAGAACATGCACGTCTGGTACACGGCCCCTCCGGGTGATTCGCGTCCACGTCAACGTGTGGTGCAGCGGCTCCGGGCGCCACGAAAACTGGGGCTGACGAGGACCAACGGACCGCAGCTTCGATTCTTGCGTGAGAGACACAAATAACCCATTATCTGGGTTATAATAGCCCACACCATGGGTGTGATGTACCCTGGAGGATGGTGAATCCCGTGAGACCCGCTCCGTATCTGCCGCGGATTCTCGAGGCCACGCTGCGGGCAAGGCTGGAAGCCTTCCCGGTGGTCGTCGTGACCGGAGCGCGCCAGACCGGGAAGAGCACCCTCGCCCGGGAGTTGGAGGGC